>VERN01000205.1 GCA_018882635.1 Beijerinckiaceae bacterium
CGGCGGGACCATAGCCGATCCCGCCTTTGGTTTGAAATCAGCCCTTACGGAACGCCTGTCCACCATCGACATCAAGCGTCGCACCGCTGACATAGCCACAGACGGGCGAGGCAAGACAGACAATGGTGTTTGCCATTTCTTCGGGTTCAGCAAGGCGACCGAAGGGCAGGCCCGAGAGCAATTCTTCCCAGCGGCCTTCATCGCCAAGGGAGGTTTTGGCTCTTGCCTTTGAGAGCGTGATGATGCGATCCGTCCGCGTCTGCGACGGATTGATCGCAAAAACGCGCACGCCAAATTCCGATGATTGTCCGCCGACAGCACCGGTGAATGCCATCAACGCTGCGTTGCCGACGCCACCACAGACATAATCATGGCGTGGCGAGCGCCCGGCGCTCCCAATCACATTCACAATCACGCCGTCGCGTTTATCGCGCATCTTCGCGAGATAGATCTGCGTTAGATGAATATAGCCCATCACTTTGAGAGACCACGCGGCTTCCCATGTCTCGATATCGATATCGAACAAGGAGCCACCGGGGATCGCGCCCGCATTATTGACGAGGATATCAACATCCGGAAAAGCGGCGGCCAAGCGAAGGCGTTCTTCTTTTTTGGAGAGATCAGCGGCAAATGTCGACACACGCTGGCCGCCATTAAGCGCAGCAGCAGCATCCTTCAGCACGTCTTCACGCCGGGCCGTGATGATAACGCTCGCGCCCTCATCGAGAAACGCCTTGGCGGTGGCCAAACCAATGCCTTTTGATCCGCCGGTGACGAGCACACGGCGTCCTTTGAGTTGCAGATCCATCAGAGCCTCACAGAGAAGTCGGAGCGGGGGAAACGGAGGTAAACCAATCGCAGATCGCGCTGCCGGTGGTGAACAGCACATGCGGGCTCGCTTGCAACGCATCAATCATGTTGACGAGTTCATGCATGCGATGCGGCACGGAAATGAGATGCGGATGCAGGCCGAGCGCCAACACGCGGACCGTGCCTTCGCCTTCCTCTTCAAAGCATTTCAAAGTGTGCTTGAGGCGCTTTTCCATTTCGCCCGTGGCATGGCGTTCGATGGCATAGATGATCGAGTCGTTGATCTCGACATTATAGGGCATCGCCACCATTGGCCCGTGCGTGGTACGCATCCACGAAGGCAGATCATCAATCACCCAATCGCAGACATAGTCGATGCCATTCTTTTTCAGAAGATCAGGCGTATCGACCGTTTCGCGCAAGCCGGGCGAGAGCCAGCCGCGCGGCCGCGTGCCCGTAAACTTTTCAATCTTGTCGAGCGCCGCGACGATCAGCGATTCCTCGCCGCCCTCAGCATGGTTGATCGCTTTTTGATGCATGCCATGGCCGATGAATTCCCAGCCAGCCTTGAGCATCGCGTCCGCGGCTTGCGGATAGGCGTCGATCACCCCTGCATTGAAACTGGTCGATGCCGGGAGCCCACGATCTGAAAACAGTTTGAGAATGCGTGGCATACCCGCGCGCATGCCGTAATCCGCCCAAGAAAAATTGGGCACATCCGGTACGGTTTCCTTGCCATGCGGCGGCGTGATGATCGTCCGCGGCATAGAATTTTCGAACACCCAATGCTCAACATTCACGACGAGATGAACAAGAATCCGCTTGCCTTGCATCGGCGGTAGCGCCGGACGTTCGGATGTCATCCAGTAGGGAACGCGAGGATTAGCCATAATCCGTCTCTCACTTCATCAATGATGGGCGCCGCGCATCTCGGCCATGATTTCGGCTTTGAAGCCGACAAAAGCCGGATCGGTCAGCGTATCGATTGAGCGAGGCCGCGGCAGCGTGATTGGAATATCACGCGAGATGCGGCCGGGCCGTGCTTTCATCACACAGACGCGGTCAGCCAAGAGAATGGCTTCGTCAATGTCGTGGGTGACGAACAGAACAGTCGTTTTAAGCTTCTGCCACACGTCGAGCAGCAATTCCTGCATCGACAGGCGCGTTTGTGCGTCGAGTGCGCCAAAGGGCTCATCCATCAAGAGCGCGCGTGGCTCCATCACCAGCGCACGCGCAATGCCGACGCGCTGCCGCATGCCACCCGATAATTGAACGGGAAGCGCTTCTGTGAATTGTGACAGGCCGACAATATCGAGAATGCGTCGGGCGCGCTCTTCATAAACGGGCTTCGCGATCCCCTGCACTTTGGGACCGAACACGACATTGTCCCACACATTCAGCCAAGGCAGCAGCGACGCTTCTTGAAACACAACACCGCGATCAGGGCCGGGCTTGGTGACTCCGCCGCCATCAAACCTTACATCGCCACCCGTTGCTCCTTCAAAGCCAGCGAGAATGTTAAGCAAAGTAGATTTGCCACACCCTGATGGTCCAAGCAGCGCAACGAATTCGCCTTCGCCAATATGAAAATCGACTTCGGCCAGCGCCTGCACACCGCCTGTGCCGCCATAGATTTTCGAGACATTCGAAAATGCAATCGTTCCCATAATGGCTCTCACTGATTGAAGGATTGCATACGGCGCCAGCGCAGCGCGGTCATTTCAACGGCCACGATAAGCCGATCTGAGAGATAGCCAAGCAGGCCGATCGACACCATGTCAGCAATCACAATGTCCATGCGGCCGACATAATAAGCATCCCACAGGACATAGCCGAGGCCGGATTTCACCGCGACCATTTCGGATACGATCACGGCCGTCCAGCCAATGCCAAGGCCAAGACGCAAACCGGTGAAAATCGAAGGAAGCGCCGCCGGCAAAACGACGCGCAGAAGCACATCGAAGCGTGAAGCGCCCATCATCAGAGCGGCACGAATCCAATTACGCTCCACATCGCGTGCGCCCTGCGTTGTGTTGATCACGATGGGATAGAAGGCACCAATGGTGATAAGAAAAATAGCGCCGAGGCCGCTAATGCCGAAAATGGCGATGGAGATCGGCAACCATGCCGTGATGGGCACCGGGCGCAGCCATTGGATCGACGGATCGACAAGCGCTGACACCGTTTTTGACCATCCGATTAAAATACCAAGCGGCACACCGACGACGATGGCGAGCGCGAAACCAGCGGCCACGCGTTGCGCTGAGGCAATCACGTTCGCCATCCATGTTCCGGCGTAAGGGTTCAGGCCAAAGCCCGGATTGCCGAACGCCCAAAGCATCCATGCTTTCCAGACACGATCAGGCGTCGGCAATGCGCCGCCAAAAATCGCCCCGTCTTTTCCGGCTAATTGCCAGGCGATCACCAAGGCGACGGGAAGAATGAGCGCCAAGGCCAATTTGCGCAAACGTCCCGGCAAGGGCGACGCTTTCGCTGTGGGTTGCGCTGCTGGTGCAACAGGGGCCGTATCGGTGATGGCTGCCATAGGTCTCTCCCGTGCGAAAATGCGGGCGGCCATAGCCGCCCGCTCATCAGTCTTAGTTAGTCTTCACCTTCGCGAGGAAGGAGGCGTCCCAATTGCCTTCGATTTCACCCGACACATCCTTCGGAATCACGCCGAGTTCATTGAACGCCTTGGCCTGACGCTTGATCTGATCAACCGTCACAACCGGGCCGAGATTGATCTGCTGCGCAATCGCGGCAGAGATTTGCGGATCAAGACCGGTCAGCTTTTGAATGCCTTCAGCAAACTTCGCCTTCGATGATTGCAATTCAAGCATCTTGGCGACGTAAGCGGCGACGAAGCGCTCAACCGCTGCACGCTTCTGTGTCGCGGCCGCTTTCGTGGCAACCAGCATGCCGAGCTCTGCACCCACGGCCTTTGATTGGCTGTAGTCGAGATTCTTGGCAAAGAAGCCATAGCCTTTCACGACAGGGATCGATTCAAATGGCTCCCATGTGACAAGCGCATCAACTTCGCCCTTTTCAAGCGCGGCGTTGAAGTTCGCGCCGCCGCCCTGAATGTTCACGGCATTGAAGGAATTATAGGGCACGCCCTTTTCGGTCAGCGTCGCAGCGAACTGGAACCACACGGCCGAACCCGGTGCGATGGCGATCTTCTTACCCTTCAGGTCTTCCCAGCTGTCGAGCTTCACGCCGTTCTTGCCGATCACATATTTCGGCGAAGAACCAATGCCCATAATGCCGACGACATCCTTCGCGCCATTGGCGAGTGAAATCGCAAGGTCAGCCGGGCCAACCGTCGCAACGTCGAGGGAGCCGGCCAGCAACGCGGTGCGCGCGTCGGCATAGCGGGCGAATTCGACCATTTTCACTTCGACGCCCTGCTTCTTCAGTTCGTCTTCAATCAAAACGATCGGCGCGAGATGCGCGACCTTCTGATAGCCGACTGTGAGTGTCACAGGCGGGTTAAGCGGCGCGGTTTGCGCGATTGCGGCAGCCGGCAAACCGGCACCGAGAGCGAGAGCGGCAAGACCGCCCAGCATGGTACGACGTTGCATTGTTATTCTCCCCTGGATAACCCACCCATGTTTCGGCTCATTGTCCGGTGAACACGGGATCCCTCTTTTCGCGAAAGGCGGCTTGCCCTTCACGATAGTCCGCGCTGGTGAAACAGCGTTCCACCAACGTATTCACCGCGGCGAGATTTTGTTCGCTCTCACGCCGCGACAATTCCACGAGACCACGCTTGATCGCTTTAAGCGTCAGCGGGGCGTTCTGCGCAATCTGCTGCACATAATGTGCGCTGATGGCTTCAAATTCTTCAGCTTCCCAAACATGGGTCGCAATGTTTGCGCGCTGGGCATGGGCGGCGTCCAGGATACGCGCGGTCAGAAGAATATCGGACGTCGCTGTGATCCCAAGGCGGTTAATCATCAAATCAATGTTTGATGCCGCATAGCCAAGGCCGATGCGCGCTGCGGGAAGGCGAAAACGGCTGTCCGCCCGCGCCAATCGAATATCGCATGTGAGCGCCAGCATCATGCCACCGCCAAAGCAAATCCCGCGAATGAGGGCCACCGTCGGCTTGCTGCATTCAACAAGGGCCGCATTGCCCGCCGCAACGGCCGCATCATAAGCCCGCGTTGCGTCTTCGCCCGTGCGCTTCTCGCCGAATTGCGAAATGTCAGCGCCTGCGCAAAAGGCCTTCTCCCCCGCACCCTCAAGCGTGATGACGCGTACATCAGGCGCCTCTTCCGCGCGCTTCACCGCGTCGGGCAGGGCCGACCACATGTCAAAGCTCATCGCGTTCATTTTTGATGGTTGGTCGAGCACGATCCGGCAGACCGCTCCATCAAATGCAACGCGGATCGCGCCTGCACTCATCTCACAC
>VERN01000206.1 GCA_018882635.1 Beijerinckiaceae bacterium
CTCCAATATTGGTCGTCTTACGCGGTAAGGCTCGGCTAACGAAAGGGGTCAGGCACTGGCCCGAGACGGTCAAAACGGCGAAGCAATTCGGCTGTCGCTGCATCTGAGAGGAGATCCCGCTCCATCCGCGATGGATCATTGAAGAAAAGACCACCGATTTTTCGATCGGTCAGGATGGTTTGAAGAACCGACAGCGCCTGATCCTCATCAAAAATGTTTTCCATATATTGAACGCGTTGGCCGGTCGCTTTTTCTCCAAATGCAAAGAGGAAGTATTGCGATTGAAGGTTGCCTTCTCGGGCTGTCTTTGGGCCCGTAATAATCGCCATCGAACGTCCCCACGCTTCAGGCGAGATGTGCTTGGCAAGGTCTTTAACAGCCTCGTCTAAGGCTTCCAGCTGGGCATTGGCAGCATCTGTTGTATTGGCAAGAAGGAGTGGGGCCGTTGTGAGCGCATAGGCTTTTAGCGCAGCGGGATCAAAGGATTGATTGGCCAAGGCCCGATCAATGTAGGCCACAGATAAATCAATCAGTTGAACTTGGCGCTGTTTTTGTGCGGCGTTGAAAGCGGAACTATCAAGCCGCGTTTTCGCTGAAATCGCTTTTGTGCGCATGTCGGCCAATGAGGCGCGCCATGAAGGATCATTCGGCGTTTCCTGCGCGAAGAGGCCGGCGGCTGCAATACCGAGCGATAGATGAGCAATTGATTTCAACTGATTATACAGCGGCGGCGTGTAAGGGCGTTCGCCGAGTTTGCGGCCATTAATGAGGGTCACCTTATCGGTGATGAGAAAGATAGGGAGTCCTTCCGGCAGTAGCTTGCTGTGCTCTTTGGCATAAGCAGAACGTCCCGCCATGTTCAGATCATTGAACAATTGGCCATCGCCTTGGAAGGCATTGGCCATGAAGGGTGTCATGGTGCTGATCAGGATAAAGACGATCTTGATAAGAAACTGTCTGGCCGCGTTGAGAGAAGTGACCATCTTTGTCCTCTTTTATATGCGCGACCCTGACCTTAACGCCTGACAGGACAGGCTCGCTGACGCCTTTCGCGTGGGCGTATAGGCCGGATCTTATGATGCAGGTTCGAGGATGCTAGTCTTGCTGCGGGATCAGGCCAATAGACTTATTTGCATAGCTTATCGCTGGGCGTTTAGACGTTCAGATGCATTCCGGCCCCGTACCATGAATCAAAAAGAGCGCCACTGGGGCGCTCTTTGTGCTTTTTGTCTCTTATCTGACGCTCACTTTTCGCGGAAGGTTTTGGCAAACACATCCGTGAGTGGCGAGATCAAGAATTGAAGTACGGTTCTTTCGCCAGTTGCAACGACCACTTCAGCGGGCATGCCAGCTGAGAGGCGCCCCTGCATATCTTTAGGGATGTCTGTATCGCGAATAGCAATTTGCACGAGGAAGTAAGGCATCTTCGTGGCCTCATCCGTCATGCGGTCGCGAGACACGACGCTGATATGGCCCATGACGACCGGCGTTGTGCGTGCGAGGAAGTTCGGGAAGCGCACTTCCGCCTGCTCGCCCGGCTTGATGCGGTCAATATCTGTGGGGCTAATCTGTGCTTCGACGATCAGTTCGTCATTGAGCGGCACAACTTCCGCCAAGGGTTCACCGGGGCGCACGACCGCTCCCACCGTGTTGATGCGAACGTTCTGAACGACACCCGCGCGTGGCGAGACAATATCCAGGCGGCGGAAGACATCTTCGGCAACGCGCAGCTTTTCATTGATGTCGTTCAGCTTTTGGCGCGTATCCAGCAATTGCGCAGCCACTTCTTCACGCTGCTTTTGCCTGGTTTGCTGAATCTGCATTTTCATTTCAGCCATGCTGTTTTGCGCCTTTGAAGCCTCCGCTTCATTGCGGCCCATAACACCTTCAAGCCGCGCTGCTTCGCGCTCAAGCTGAAGCCAACGTGTCTTTGGGATCAGGCCTTTTTCAGCCAGATCACGCACGCCGCCGAGTTCGTCTTGGATGAAGTTGAGCTGTTTCTGTGCCGATTCACGCTCAAGGCGCAGGCCGTTAATTTCCGATTGATACTGTGTCACCCGGCCTTCGAGAATGCCGATTTGTCCATCGATCGAGGCCTTACGCTCTTTGAATTGGGCGTCTTGGTCGTCGATTACTTTTTTCACTGCGGGCGTGTTCGCCCGCGCCAGCAGTGACGCAGGGAACACGACCTTGTCTGACCCATCGCGTTCTGCTGTGAGGCGTGCTTCCTGTGCGAGGAGTGCATCGGCCTGGTTGCGAACCACTTCGAGATTGGCCTTGGCCTGCGTATCATCAAGTCTAAAAAGGATTTCGCCTTCTTTGACGTGATTGCCTTCCTTGGTCGCAATCGTTTGGATCATGCCGCCTTCAAGATGCTGCACGACTTTGCGGCGCGTTTCATATCCCACGGTGGCTTGGCCGACGACAGCGCTATCAAGGCGTGCGAAGGCTGCCCAGCCAAGTGTTCCAAAAATGAGAACGGCGATAATCGTATAGCCGAGCGCGATGACCGAGCGTGTTTCATCAACGGCAGGTGGCGTATCGGGCAGCTCTTCTGCCGCGAGCGCCTTGCCGTCATACGCTCCTGCCAGCTTCGTCGAATAGAACTCCCGCACGAAGGGCCAATCTTGCCAATCACGCAGTTTTGCGACGAGCTCGTCGAAAGTGGCTTTATCGAATTTGAAATTCATGGCTTGGATCCGATGGCCTCTTAGACGGCTTCACGCTGGCCGCCGGGGCCTGTCGTTTGCTGTTGCGTGTTAACAGTTTGTGCAGTTTGCGGAACCGTTTGTTGCGGGGCCTGCTCACCTGATTGCGGAACGACTTTCGGCGTCATCAGTTTTTGAAGGATTTCGTCGCGCGGTCCGCCCATTTGGACAACACCATCTTGCAGCACGAGGATGAAGTCGACGCTCGAGAGAATATTCATCTTGTGCGTGACGACGACCACGGTACGGCGCTGTTCCTTCAACTTGGCGAGCGCGCTGACGAGAGCCTCTTCGCCCGCTGTATCGAGATTAGCATTCGGCTCATCGAGGATGATGATGCAGGGATCGTTATAAAGGGCGCGCGCAAGACCAATGCGCTGACGCTGACCACCCGACAAAGCCTGGCCGCCATCGCCAATCTGCGTGTTGTAGCCTTCCGGCATACGCTGGATCATCTCATGGACCCCGGCCATCATCGCAGCGGCGATGATTTTAGCGTCCTCAATCTCTGAGAAGCGGGCGATGTTTTCAGCAATGGAGCCTGCAAACAATTCCACATCTTGCGGCAGATAGCCGATATGTTTGCCGAGATCGTTTTGATCCCAGTGATTGATTTCCGACCCATCAATGCGAACATTGCCTTGCGCCGCCGGCCAGATACCGGTCATCACGCGCGCCAGCGATGATTTACCAGCCGCGCTGGGGCCAATGATGCCCACGGCGGCACCGGCTGGAATATTCACCGAAATGTTTTTCAGGATCGGAATGGTACGTCCCGGCGCAAAAGCGACGATGTTTTCGACCGAGAGATGGCCATTGGGACGCGGCAGCGCCATGCGGTTCGGATCGGGACCAAATTCACGCAGAAGGCCCTGAACGCGCGCATAGGCAGCGCGCATATTGGTGAAGCCCTTCCAATTGCCGATGGCGATTTCAACCGGCTGCAAGGCGCGGCCGACAATGATCGAAGCAGCGATCATCATGCCCGGTGAAATTTGGCGCTCGAGAACGAGGTAGGCACCAAGACCCAGCACGAGGCTTTGGGTGAGCATGCGGTGGAACTTGGCCAAAGCGACAAGCAGGCCCGCCTTGTTCGATGCGGCTGCCTGCCAGGCCAAAACACTTTCGTGATGCTTTGACCAACGCTCACGCAGCGCTTCCACCATACCCATGGCATGCAACACTTCGGCATTGCGGAATGTGGTGTTGGCGTGTGTGCCAGCCTTGATGGCATCGGTTTGCGCACGGTTCAGGCGATCTTTGGTGGATACTTCGTTGAGCACCGCGAGCGTAAACGTGATGATGGCTGCGATGATGACAAAGATGCCGAACCAGAAACTGATCAGGAACGATGCGGCGACGTAAATCGGCACCCAAGGGAAATCAAGAAAAGCGAGAAAACCTGCGCCGGTCAAAAATTCGCGAATGGAATCGAGGTCGCGCAGAGCCTGTGTCGGTGGCGTGCCCTGTTTGCGCAGGGTAAACTTTTGAATGGCGCGGAAGACTTCCGGGTTCACCACGCGGTCGAATTTAACCCCGGCTCGAATGAGCACTTGGGAGCGCACCATTTCGAGCAGCGCGATCACCAAATAGAAGAAAGCGAGAATAAGCGTCAGGAACAGAAGCGTTGAAATACTGCGGCTCGAGAGAACGCGATCATAAACCTGCATCATGTAAAGCGGGCTGACGAGCCCCAACAGGTTGATGAAGAAGCTAAAGACCACCGTTCCCACAAGGGCGGGCTTAATCGCTTTCATGCCCTTGTTGATGACGGTTGCGATCTCACCCTGGGCGGATCGGGGGGTAGGGGCTTTCATGGTCGCTTTCCGAACATCGTTGACGCAAAACTTCCCTAACGGAAGCATCCATCGCGGTCAGACCCGCTTCAGCATTGCTGCGTGCAGGTAACAACGCACATGCAGCAATCCAAGACCTTCATACCATTTTATTGATCGAAAATCGAAAGTATGAGCGCTGAAACCACAAGTCATTCTTACCAGAGGCGGAATTGTCACGCTTGTGCTGCCGTGAAACGGCGCGCTTTCATGGATAATGAGAGTTATGCACAAAAAGAGACGAAAAACCCAAAATAAGGTCAATTGGGTTAGGGTGGCATAGCTGTAAGACGCGATCCCATTCGGCCCAATCGCATTTGACGTCGGATCTCTGCCGTTACGGGATGTAGCCGCAACAGGTGATCGTGCTCTCGTAATGCTGTGGGCAAGGTTGTCCGGGTAGCAGACAAATAGGCGACATCATCCAAAAACTGCGGTTTGGACAGGGGCGGCTCGCGTGATTTCGTGATTGAAAGCCGTATAGTCGACGGGCAGGCGTGTCGATCAAATGAGATTTGAAGGGCAGCCTTGTGTGACGCGTATTGAGGAATGGCGATGCCGGTTTCTGCGACGACTGTAACCCAGTATTTCTCGGCGATCTTTCGCAGGACGCCCTCGCTTGGCGAGGCGGTCGTCTATCAGTCCATGGTCAATGATGAAGAAGCGCTTCAGG
>VERN01000207.1 GCA_018882635.1 Beijerinckiaceae bacterium
CTATGCAGCCGCGCTCGACCTTGCTCACGCAGGTGCAACGATCGTTGCGATTGCCGATCTCCGCCAAGATCCGCAAGGGCCCGGTTTTGAAGCCGCACGCGCCGCAAAATTGCCTGTGATGACTGGCACGGTGATTATTGAAGCGCTTGGACGTCTGCGCGTGTCAGGTGCCATGCTCGGTTCAATAGGTGCCGACGGTCAGGTTCGCCCTGCTGGTACAATAGCCTGCGATGCGATTCTGATGAGCGGCGGATGGACTCCCTCCGTCCACCTGTTCTCGCAGTCACGCGGCAAGCTTGCTTATGATGCTGAGCGGCAAATCTATATCCCCGGGCGTCCGGCGCAACGTGAGCGCTCCGTTGGGGGCGCGAAGGGCACGTTTTCTCTCACCGCTCTTTTGGCAGAAGGCCATCAGGCCGGCGCGCAAGCGGCGAGCGAAGCAGGCTTTGCAAGCGCTTCGGAAATGCCCCCCAGTGGAACTGGTGATTATCCAGCGCGCGGCGGATTCATTGGCGCCGTGCCACGTCCCCAAGGCAGTAAAAGCGGCAAGGCTTTCGTCGATTTTCAGAACGATGTGAAATCATCTGACATCGTGAGTGCGACACAGGAAGGGTTCCGCTCAATTGAGCATGTGAAGCGCTATACGACGACGGGAATGGCGACCGATCAGGGCAAAACGTCAAACATGAATGCGCTGGCGATTGCTTCATCCGCACTCGCCAAATCCATTCCTGAAGTAGGGCTCACGACGTTCCGTCTTCCCTACACGCCGGTGACTTTTGGCTCGATTGCGGGCCATGCGCGCGGCGATCTTTTTGACCCTGTGCGGCAAACGCCCATTCACGCTTGGGCCGATGCACAAGGTGCAGCCTTTGAAGACGTCGGTTTGTGGAAGCGCGCGTGGTATTTCCCGCACTCTGGCGAAACCATGCATCAGGCCGTGCTGCGCGAATGCCGGACAGTGCGCGACTCAGCTGGACTCTTTGACGCCTCAACGCTCGGCAAGATTGAAATTGTAGGGCCAGATGCAGCCGAATTCATGAACCGGCTTTACACCAATCCTTGGACAAAGCTGGAGCCAGGCCGGTGTCGTTATGGGCTCATGCTGAACGAAGCAGGCTTTGTTATTGACGATGGTGTGATCGGCCGTATGGCGCAAGATCGCTTCCACGTGACGACAACGACGGGCGGCGCACCGCGCGTGCTCGCTCATATGGAAGATTATCTGCAAACTGAATTCACAGATCTTAAAGTCTGGCTCACATCAACGACTGAGCAATGGGCTGTTATAGCAGTCCAAGGCCCGAAGGCACGGGATATCATCGCGCCTTTTGTTGAAGGCATTGATCTTTCCGACAGTGCCATGCCGCATATGAGCGTGCGAACGGGGCATATCTGCGGTGTCGAGACACGTTTGTTCCGTGTGAGCTTCACCGGTGAACTGGGTTTCGAAGTGAATGTGCCAGCCGATTATGGGCGCTCTGTATGGGAAGCCTTATGGGCTGAAGCCCAAAAATATGGTGCCTGTGCCTACGGCACAGAAACCATGCACGTGCTACGCGCTGAAAAGGGCTACATCATCATCGGCCAAGATACCGATGGCACAGTGACACCGAATGATCTCGGTCTTGATTGGGCGATCGGCAAGGCAAAGCCTGATTTCGTTGGAAAACGCTCGCTAACACGTCCCGATCTCATCGCACCGCATCGCCCACAATTTGTTGGCCTCCTCACAGCCGATCCGCATTATGTGCCAGATATGGGCGCGCAAATTGTTCCGGTCGCTAATCCGGCACCGGGATCCGCAGCGCTCGGCTTTGTTTCGTCAGCCGATGAAAGTGCAGCGCTTGGTCGCTCAATTGCACTGGGCCTTGTTGCCAATGGGCGCGCACGAATTGGCGAGACGATTTACATCACACGGCTTGAAGGGCCACCAATCCCCGCAACGATTACGGATACGGTTTTCTTCGACAAGGAAGGAACGCGGCTCAATGGGTGAGGCAATCATCATGGCGCAGCGCCACTCCAATCTTCCGGCTGCTTATCATCTTGGCGGGACTCGTTTTGATCCTCTGCCGCCCATGGCGCGGTTTGTTTTCCGGGGCCCCGCTGACGCGCAGGCAAAAGCTGGACATGCTGTTGGCGTTCAGTTTCCCGGCACCCTGAGGGCTTCAAGTGAGGGCATGATTTCCGTTCACTGGCAGGGACCAGACGAATTTCTGATCATCGCGCCAGCTGATCGTAAGGATTCAATGTTCAATGCCATCGAAGCCGCTTGTGGTGATACGCCTCACGCGCTGGTTGATGTCTCGCACCGCAATGAAGGCTTCACGCTCGAAGGGCCAGATGTTGAGATCTTGCTTGCAACAGCCGTTCAGCTTGATCTCTCCCTTGCGACGTTTCCCATCGGCATGAGCACGCGGACCTTGTTTGCGAAGGCTGACATCACTTTATGGCGGCAAGGTAAAGATCGCTTTCATATCGAAGTGTGGCGCTCTTTTTTGCCGTACGTAAACGGCATCCTCAACGAAGGCTCTCGGGGACTGTAAAAGAACCCGCATTGGAGTGATGGCATGATCTCGGTTTTCGAACTGTTCAAAATCGGCATCGGCCCATCCAGCTCTCATACGGTTGGACCCATGCGGGCGGCCAATCAATTTCTGGCGTCACTTCGTGAAGCTGGTTTAATTGACTCCGTTTCACGCGTGGAAGCTCGCTTTAAAGGCTCATTGGCGTGGACAGGACATGGCCACGCAACCGATCGCGCAACATTATTAGGGCTCGCCGGACAGACACCTGAAAAAGCGAGCCCGGAGAATGCGTCTTTCATCGTCGAAGCCATGCATAAGAGCGCAAGCATTCCGCTCGCGGGTATTCGCACGATCAATTTTGATACCAACCGCGATCTGATTTTTGACAGGGCGACACCAGCCGGTCGTCATCCCAATGCAATGACGCTCTCCGCCTTCAGTGCCGACGGCGCTTTACTCTTCACCGAGGATTATTTTTCGATTGGCGGCGGCTTTGTTATCGCTGGTGATGCGCCCTTCCAGCGCACCGAAAGTGTCATCATCCCCTTCCCGTTTCGTAGCGCTGAGGAACTCGTTGCGCGCGCCGATTCCGAAGGCCTTACCATAGCAGCTCTCATCTTGGCCAATGAAAGCGCACTGCGTCCGGAGCATGAAATACGGGCTCATCTCTCGTTGATTCAAGAAACAATGGAATCCTGCATTGATCGCGGGCTTGTGCAGGATGGTCTCTTGCCGGGCGGACTTAATGTGAAGCGGCGCGCCAAGGCGCTTCATGAGAAGCTGTTGGCTGATGGATCAGGCAATATGGTTCAGCCGCATCGGATCATGGACTGGGTGAGCCTTTATGCAATCGCGGTCAACGAAGAGAACGCATCAGGCGGCCGCGTTGTGACCGCGCCGACAAATGGCGCAGCGGGCATCGTGCCTGCCGTTATGCGCTATTACCGCGCCCATTGTGCGGGAGCCTCGGCGGAAGGCGCAGATGATTTCTTACTCACAGCAACAGCAATTGGCGCATTATGTAAAATGAACGCGTCTATCTCGGGTGCTGAAGTGGGATGCCAAGGTGAAATCGGCGTCGCTGCATCCATGGCCGCAGCAGGCCTTGCCGCAGCGTTGGGTGCAAGCAATGCACAAATTGAAAACGCTGCCGAGATCGCTATGGAGCATCACCTCGGAATGACATGCGACCCCATCGGAGGTCTCGTGCAAATTCCGTGCATTGAACGCAATGCTTTTGGCGCGAACAAAGCCATTGCGGCAGCATCATTGGCTATGCGCGGGGACGGTACGCATCAAGTCAGCCTGGATAAGGTGATTTTGACGATGCGTCGTACCGGCGAAGATATGCATGACAAATACAAAGAAACCTCGCAGGGCGGTTTGGCCTTGAGCGCGGTCGAATGTTGAAAACAGAGGATTCGCCATGTCAGACTTAATTAGCGCTGTTCCCGCACGGTTCGAAAATGTCGATCCGCATGTCTTCCAGGCCATTGGGCGAGAACTCACCCGGCAGCAAACGCAAATCGAATTGATCGCATCAGAGAACATCGTTTCGCAGGCAGTTTTGGCCGCACAGGGCTCGGTGTTTACCAATAAATATGCCGAGGGCTACCCGGGACGGCGTTACTATGGCGGCTGTGAGTTTGCCGATGAAGTTGAGGCGACGGCCATTCAACGGGTCTGCGAATTATTTAACTGTAGCTTTGCCAATGTGCAGCCGCATTCCGGCGCGCAAGCCAATCAAGCCGTGATGCTGGCGTTATTGCAGCCCGGCGATACGGTGCTCGGCATGTCGCTTGATGCGGGCGGGCATTTGACTCATGGTGCGGCCCCCAACCTGTCAGGAAAATGGTTCAAGGCCATCGGTTATGGCGTTCGTCGCGAAGACGGTTTGATTGACTACGCGCAGGTTGAAAAGCTGGCCCATGAACACCGGCCGAAAATGATAATCGCCGGCGGCTCTGCCTATCCACGCCAGATCGATTTCCCCCGCTTCCGCGCGATTGCTGATTCTGTTGGCGCTTATCTCCTCGTCGACATGGCCCATTATGCGGGCTTGATCGCGGGCGGCGTATATCCAGACCCACTTCCTCACGCTCACGTCGTGACATCGACGACGCATAAGACGCTACGCGGCCCGCGTGGTGGTATCATCCTGTCGAACGATCCGGATATTGGCAAAAAAATTAATTCAGCTGTCTTCCCTGGTCTCCAAGGCGGCCCGCTGATGCATGTGATTGCGGCAAAGGCCGTCGCCTTTGGTGAAGCCTTACAACCGTCTTTCAAAGCCTATGCCAAACAGGTCGTTGCAAACGCCCAAACCCTCTCGGATGAATTGATCAGGGGCGGATTAGCGGTCGTATCAGGTGGGACGGACAGTCATATTGTTCTGGTTGATTTGCGTCCAAAAGGGCTAAAGGGAAAAGATTCTGAAATAGCCCTCGAGCGCGCGGGTATGACCTGCAACAAAAATGGCGTTCCGTTCGATCCGGAAAAGCCCATGGTGACATCAGGTGTCCGCTTGGGCACGCCGGCAGCCACATCACGCGGCTTCGGAACCAAAGAATTTCGCCTTGTTGGTCAGTATATTTTAGAAGTCCTCGACGGCTTAGCGGCAAATCCAACAGATAACAGCCAAGTTGAGCAGCGCGTACGGGCTCACATTGCCGCAC
>VERN01000208.1 GCA_018882635.1 Beijerinckiaceae bacterium
TCGACGTAGAGCTTGTTGCCCTGCTCGTCGGTCGCCTGCTGCAGATTTGTGATGATCGGGACCGAGCCCGGCGTCTGCGTGACTTTACCAAGGCCGAAGTTCGGATGGCCGACGACGTTGATCTGCGAATTCGGACCGGTCGTGCCTGATGTGAACACGAGGCGGTTTTCATCCGGTTCGAACTTCACCGTGACACCGGAGACGATGCGACCCGTCTTCGGATCCTGGATCTGGTTCACGCGATCTTGGATCGCGGCCGCAAAAGTGTCGCCCGTATAAGCGCGGATCGGAAGAGAGATCGTCCCCACGATACCATCGACGGTGAACGTCATCTGATTTTCACCGAGACTTTCGTTCAGGAAGAAGGTCTGGCTCAGAGGCGTAATCGCGCGTGTGCCAACGGCTGTTGCAGCCTGTGAAGGCAAGTCAGTTCCTGCGACAAAGCGCGTCGAAGACGAACCGCCTACACCCAAGAGATCGTTGGTTCCGGCGTAATTGACCGTCTTCGCTTGACCAATCTGAAGGCCGTTACGGCTGGTCGAACCCTGCGCGCCGACAGGCAACGCGGCTTTCGGCACGCCATTGATGCGCATATTCAGATTAAATGGGACACCATCCGGATCGCCTTCAACCTCGAGGTTGGAGCTCGAGTGCTTGATTGAGATTGGGCCAATGTAATCCGGGCGTACAAGAACACCCGCCTTTTTGACCTGCTCCACCTTCATGGAACCCGTCACTGCACCATTGCTCTTATAGGTCGCTGAAAGCGTATCTCCCGACGACGAGAATGTAACAGCGGATAGACCTGTTGCAGCATTAGCCGCAGCGACGAGGCCCGCCATGCCGCCAGCACCTAAGGTGACGTCGACGACTTTCAAGCTCCCATCAGAAAGTGGAAGGCTGATACGGTAAACATCAGTTGCAACTAAGGTCGGTGAGTTGGCATCAACGGATTTCAATGTCACGCTATGCGTGGTTGCTGAAGTTGTAGAACCATTTGTCGAGATAGCAGATGCTGTCGTCACAGAACGGTCTGTGAATGTCAGAGCCGTTAGATTGGCATCTGAACCACGAGTGGTTTGCTTAATAGAAACCAGCGGTCCAACAGCGCCATTCGTATTATAGGTGAAGATGAGCTTATTGCCGCTACGCGAAGCATTTACGATATCACTACCGCCTGGCGAAAGAGTTCCGTTAAGACGGATCGCGGCATTAATTGCTGTGACCAGCGCATCAAGACGCTGCGTTGTCGTGCTACTCGACGTGACCCCAAGAGCAGCAGTCGTGATCGACGTCGAGGACGCTGCACCAGGAACAGCGAGATTAATCGTGAATACGTCGTTCTTCTGCAGATTTCCATGGAGATAAATCTCCTGAATTTCCTTCGTTGTCGTTGTCCCTTCTTGCTGTTCACTCTCGTCCGTGAAAGAGACGGGGATCGCCTGCTCGATCTCGTTGAAAAAATTATCAACTGTCTTCAGGGCTCCACCTGTGTAGTTATAGGTGAACGTCCGACCATCAATTTCAAGCTGAACTGATTGATCAGCCGTATAGGCCAAGGTTGAGAAATCGAAACTGTCGACCTGAGAGACGACATCGTTTTCTGTCGCCAAGGTTGCGCGACCCACAGTGATTGATGATGTCTCACCCGTCGAACCTGAGGCGAACACGAATTGACGTGTGTCCTTATTGTAGCTCACGGTGATACCCGTGCGCTGTTCACGAGGATCGAGGATCGCATCGCCCGATGGCAAAGTTGCTTGGCCAGTCCATACGGTATTGGCGCGGATGAGTGTATCCGGGCTTGTCGTCTTGGGCGGAAGGCCAAGATCGTTAATCGTCGTGGTGGGGTTGAAAACTTGAATTGAATTAAAACGGCTGGCTGGTTCGTTCGCGTCTGCACCCAACTGGGCGGGATTAACGGTAAAGGTGAGCGCGCGCGCGCCAACGTCATAACCAACAATAATCGGGGGATTAGTAGCATCCGGCCAATTCGCCGGCTTACCGAATTCGAGACGGCGCTTATTGAGCGCATCATTTAATTTCGACTGTGCAAGTTCAATCAACTCCTCTCTAGTCAATTGGAGCTTATTGTCAGCTTGCGTTGCACCCGCCACTTGAGGCGTACCATCGCTTCCACCTGTGCCCAAAAGGTCGATTTCAATTGGTTCCGAAAGCGCAACCGATGATCCGTCTTCACCCAATTTCGAAAGATTGAGCTGGATGATATCGTTTCCTGGGACAACAGCACCACCTTCCTTGCGATAGGTGTCGGTGATACGGAAATATTTTTCGCCCGAGAACTTAGAATTCACAGCACGTGTCAATTCCTGTGCGAGCTGTGTACCAGTATATGTGCCTTCACTAATGCTGATGGATTGCGGCTCAGAGCCATCCACCGAGATGGTGAACATGTCCTTGCCCCAATAGGGCGGGTTTGAGCCCGACTGACCGCCTTCACGCGTTTCTTGATAGCGTGATGGATCAGTGATGATGGTTACCTTATTGGCATCCGTATCACCGAAGTCGAAACCACTGGTCTTAATGATGCCCCCGATAACACTCGCAGCTGTCGACTCAGTCTTATTGACCTGGTCATCCTGCTTATAGAGCGGGTGAGCGGCTGCTGCGTTAAAGGTCGGATCGACCGATTGCGGATCGGTCGTCACCTGACCGAATTTATTGATGTAAAATGTCTTGCTTTGATCGTCCTTGGCGGTGATCAGCTGCGGCGTGACTTCGCGATCGCCCACGAACACGTGTGTTTGCCACTTGTTGGTTGGTGACGTTTCCGTCGCGTTCGACGTTTTCACATAGTAAATCGTTGCAATCGTCGGGTTGCCGAGCGAATCGTAAATCGTGATCGAAGTCGATTTATTATAGGTCGCCGCGTTCGTCTTATCGAAGCGATACGGATTACTATCGTTATAGATCGACTTGTTCGGAATGATTTCTGCGTCAGCCGGAAGGTTCAGACCGAGCTGGATGGTCTGTGATGCTTTCGGCAGGCCAGATGTTGTTGGCAGCTGCAAATTACGTGCGGATTGGATACCTGTCGCGATGACCGAGCCGTCTTCGTTGACCGGGAAGACTTGCAGAAGCTGACCCTGCGAGTCGACGACGTACCGGTCATTGTTGACCGAGAACGCCCCGTTACGGGTGTAAACGGTCTGCGTCGATGTCAGGCTCGGCTTAAGCGCAAAGAAGCCTTGGCCAGAGATCGCGAGATCGAGCGCGTTGAGCGAGGCTTCGATGTTACCCTGCGTGAACTGCTGCTTGATCGATTTCAGAATGGTACCCGAACCAATTGCAGAGCTTGCAGCCTGCAACGGCGAGGTGGCGAAAATGTCGCCGAATTCTGCGCGGGAGCGTTTGAAGCCTGTCGTGCCAACGTTCGCGATATTGTTCGAAATCGCGGAAATGTCGGCCTGGGCGCCGTTCAAACCGGTGAGTGAGGTATAGAATGACATGGTATCGTCTCGCTCTGGCTTCGGTTCTAATTAGTATTTGATGCCTTTGATGTCGGTCATCTTGATGGTGCCGACATTCATGGCTTTGAAAGTTTGTTCTGCGGTCGACGTTCCGAGGACCGCTTCGGTGATGGGCGCGTAGACATCCGTCGGTGCCTGCGCCTGTTTGCCGGCAGCCACCATCATCGCTTTCACGAGATAGCGTTTGTCACCCACGGGTTTACCGGCTGAATCCTTGCCATCCCATTCAAAGCCAACAAGACCGGCGGCATTTCTGCCGAGATCAAGCGACTTTACGAGCTCGCCATTTTCACGCGTCACCTGAACAGTGAGACCTGTCACATCGCTCGGAAGATCGATTGCGCCGCTGATGCCGCCTGAATCATCCGCTGTCGCCATGCTGCCGGGCACAAGAACCGTCTTGCCGACAAAGCCCATCGCGGTCGCGATACGATTTTCAGAAATCTGCGTCGCCATATTTTTGACAGTGCTGTTCAATTCAGCGATGCCCGACACAGTGGAGAACTGCGCCATCTGTGCAATCATCTGATCGTTCGATTGCGGCGCGAAGGGATCCTGATTGGACAGCTGAGCCGTCATCAGCTTCAGGAAGTCTTCCTGGCCCAATTGCGTCTTGCGCGTCGTGTTCGCATTCGAACTCGCCTTAGTGACACCGATCTTTGACAGAAGGGCGTCGAGCGATTGCTGGGCGGAGGCGTTGATATCAGCCATGATCGAACTCTTACTTTCCGACGCTCAAGGTTTTCAGGATGAGGCTTTTTGCCGTCGCGATGACTTCAATATTGTTCTGGTACTGTCGCGAGGCTTCCATCATGTCGACCATCTCTTCATTGAGATCGACATTGTTGGTGTAGACAAAGCCGTCCGCATCAGCGAGCGGATGGCCAGGCATATGACGCCGTTCGGGCTCAAGGCTTGAGCGTTGCACATCAACGGCATCCACCGTTGCGACAACACCATCTTGTCCACCCGCCGGATAAGATGTTTCGAATACAGGGCGCAGCGCGCGGAACGCATCATTCTTGTTGCCAGCGACTGAGCCTGCGTTGGCGATATTACTTGCCACCGCGTTGAGGCGGACTTTTTGAGCGGCCATGCCGCGTCCAGCGATGTCAAAGACTGTCAACGGTTTCATCATTCACCCTTGAGCGCTTTGCGCAGACCGCTGATCCGGTCGCTGAGGAAATTGAGTGAGGCTTCGTAGCGCACCGCGTTCTCGGCGAACTGCAATTGTTCGACATGCAGTTCGACAGTGTTGCCGTCGAGCGAGCTAGAAAGTGGCGAGCGGAATTTCGTATCGGGGCCATTGGCCCCGGCAGTGCCCAAATGCAGCGGGCTCGTCTTCTCGAGATTTCCGGTGCCGGAGAGCGCGTTGGAGTAGGCGCTCGCGAAATCGATGTCGCGGGCTTTGTATCCTGGCGTCGCCGCATTGGCGATGTTGGAGCTCAGGATTTCCATGCGCTTCTGACGCAGCTGAAGAGCTGCACCGTGCGGTTGGAGAAATTTGTCGAGAACGTTCATCGCTGCCTTTCCGTCCTGAGGTTGGACAGCGATACATCAGCAATTTGCGTGCCAGCCTTAATAGACTGATTTTTCAATAACTTATTGGATGAATAGGTGAGTGATCAAAACGTCTTCAACCGGGCTGATGCCCAGATCAGCGCGAAGCGTTTGGTTGAGGCCATTTTTCAGATGCTCGCCAAGAAGACG
>VERN01000209.1 GCA_018882635.1 Beijerinckiaceae bacterium
CATCAATACGGCCATAAAGCGCGAGCGCCTTCGCTACGATTTGTTTCGACTGGCTGCGGTCCATCACATCGCCATGCACAAGAGCAGCCTCGCCACCCTTTGCTTGAATGCGGGCCACGAGCGCCTTCGCTTCATCAACGCTTGCATTGTAATGAATGATGACCTTCGCGCCATTGGCCGCAAAAGCCTCAGCCGTGGCGGCACCGATGCCGGTCGAGCCACCTGTGATGAGCACAATTTTATCCTTGAGATCTTCAATCATTGTTGATCCTTTCTTGCGCTCAACGCATAAATTCTGGTGACACCGTGGCCGGGAGCCATAGCGAAACCGCTGGCCAAGTAATCACCAACGCCAACACAATTAACATTGGTATCAGCATGATCATCGTGTCCTTAATGGCATCCTTAATCCGCATGCCAGCAACCGAACAGGCAATCATCAAACACATGCCGTAAGGTGGCGTCACAAGGCCAAAGGCGAGCGACACGATCCCAATCATCGCAAAATGAACGGGATCCATACCGACAGATTTTGATAAGGGCTCAAGGATCGTAGCGACGATGATGATGGCAGGAATCGCATCAAGAAAGCAGCCAACCACCAAGAACACGAAAGCGATGAAAAACCCGGTCGCAATAAAGCCCATATGCCATGCAGAGACACTCGAAAGAATGACTTTTGGAATTTGGTAATAAGCCAAGAGCCAACCAAAGCAGCTAGCCGTGCCAACGCAGAAGAGCGCGACCCCTGCGAGCTTGCCTGTATCAAGCAGCGCCTCATAGAACTGGCGCTTTGTCATCTCACGATAGTAAAAGATTGACAGAAAACCCGCATAAAGCACCGCAATGGCGGCGGATTCGGTCGCGGTAAACCAGCCGAATACTTTGCCCCCGATAATGATCCCTGGTGTCATCAAGGCGGGGATTGATTTCAACATTGAGACAAAAAATTCACCCCAACTGGCGCGAGGGTAAGTGGGATAGTTTCTTAGCTTGGCATAGGCATGCACGGTGCCCATTTGCGCGAGGCCAATGAGCAGACCCGGCACCACGCCCGCGAGAAACAAGGCCCCAATAGATACGTTGAGGATCCCACCCCACACGATCATGAGAATTGAAGGGGGGATAATCACCGCGAGGACGGCAGAGACGGCCGTAATGGCAACCGAGAATGAATCGTCATAACCTTCTTTGCGTTGTGCATCGATAAAGAGCTTTGACTGGCTCGCGGCATCCGCTGTCGACGAGCCTGAAATGCCTGCAAAGAAGATCGATAAAACGACATTGATCTGTGCGAGGCCGCCGGGCCAATGCCCGACCATGGTTCGGGATAAGGTCATCAGCCGGTCGGTGATGCCACCCACATTCATTAAATTAGCGGTTAAAAGGAAAAACGGAACCGCCAGAAGAATAAATGAGTTGTAGGCGTTAAACGTCTCCGACATCAGCGTCATTGTGTCGAGGCGGGGCTCGATAATCAGAATCGGCAGACACGCCAAAGCCAGTGCGAAGGCCACTGGGACACGAAGAAACATGAAAAGGAAGAAAAGGCCAAAGAGAATGATCGCCGCTTGGCCGGGCGACAGAATGGTAGACATCATCACTTAGCACCAAAGATCATGCGGAGATCGGCATAGGCTTGCTGGCCAGCGTAAAGAATCCACGTTAATCCTGTCAGCGGCCACGCTATGTGGATCAGCCATAATGGTAAGTCAGCAAGCTCTGACGTACGATTCCAAGCGAAACGCGTAAATTCAATTCCGGCATAAACGAAAATATAAGCCAGAACCAGCACGCCAACACGACCGCTTAAATTCAAGAGCGCGTTGATGCGCGGTCCCATATCTGGCCAGAGATCAACGTCGAAATGAATATTATCGCGCACCCCAACCATAGCGCCGATCATAATCGTCCAGATGAAAAGGAAACGGGCCATCTCCTCGGTCCAAATGTAATGAGGAATGAGGCTTGTAAATCGCGAGAAGATCTGGAGCGTCACGGGGAAAACTAAAATTAAAACGGAAAGCGCTAAAAGAATATCAAGGAGCTGCCCATAGTAGAAAGAAAAGGCGCCGAGGGCAGAGCGCGCTTCCGGATTTTTAGCTTGCATGGGTATCGTCCTAGAGAAGATAGCCGCAGCCATAAGGCTGCGGCTTCTCATGATGCGTAGAATGATTAGGCGGCGTTGATTTTTTTGTAGATTTCTTCCGCGCCAATTTCCTTGGCATAGGCTTCCATCACTGGATCAACGAGCTTCTTCATTTGTGCGCGATCGTCGAAGGTGATTTTCTTCAGCTTACCTTCTTTTTGCAACGTATCGAGCTTTTGGCTGTCTTCACTTGATTCAATCTGGCGACCATAATCGCCAGCTTCCTTGCCCGCCTTCATAATCGCTTCTTGTAGATCCTTCGGCATTGTCTGCAAGGTTTTCACAGAGAAGCAGATTGGGCGAATAGAGACTGCGTGCTGTGTCATGCTGAGGTTGGGAGCAACTTCATAGAATTTCATCGCTTCCACACCCGCGGCTTCATTCTCACCGGCTTGGATCACGCCGTTCTGAATGCCGTTATACACTTCGTTGTAAGCAATAACGGTAGGCGACATGCCAACGGCTGCAAATGTGCGCGACCAAATTGGCGCTCCCTGCACGCGAACCTTGAGACCCTTGATTTCATCAAGGTTCTTGATCGGCTTATTGGCAAAGATGTTTCGTGTGCCGCCGCCGGCCTGGCCGATCATCATAACGCCTGCTTTCGCAGTCACTTCATCGTTAATCGGCTTCAGTAGATCAAGTTCGATCACCTTATTCATGTGCGGCACGTCACGAAACACGAATGGCGCATCAATAAAGGGTGCCGATTTGGCAAAGGTCGACATATGAGCTGGCGAAACAATCGCAAAATCGACCGCTTTACCCTGCGACATATATTCGAAATATTGCTTTTCGAGGCCGAGGCTCGAATTCTTGTGAATGACAATATTGATCGGTTGCTTGCCATAATATTTGTTGACGAGCTCACCGAACCGAGTCAGCGCACGTGTAAAAGCATGATCATCGTTAAATTGCGAAGCGCCGTTCAGAGTAATCACGGTTTGTGCGCGCAAAACATTCGGCATAGCGACGACCGCAATCGCACCACCGATCCCCTTCAACACATCACGACGAAGCATTGCAACTCCTCCCTAAGCAGCGACAGCTCTTTGGCTGTTGGAGGAAGCAAATCACAGGCTTTGACTTGTTAAAAGCGCCCTCTCTGTTTTGCAGCGCAACAATGAAGTGAATTTTGCAGTGCAAAATAGGTATGTAAAACTTATCTGACAGGGGTCGTCGCCACCCTTTGACGGCGATCGGGTCACACTAATCCGCGACGATAACAGGACAGTTTTTCTCGCTGGATTTGAGAAGCGCATCGATTAAATGGTGCACGGATAAGACAGCGTCACCCGTCACTTGAGGGGACCGTTTATGCCTCACCGCCTCAATAAAATCCGCGATGACAGATCGATGCGAGTGATGGGAAAAGGCCATCGGATCAGCGCCCGTGCCACCAGCATTTTCACTTGTTTTCCAATGAAACGTGCGCCCATCGTGCCAAAAAATATCAACCGAATTTCCGACGAGCGAGGCGGTTGCATTCTGACAGATGAAATCGATCCGTTCTGGAAATCCAGGGTAAGCAGACGTCGTCGCATTGATTGTGCCGATGGCGCCATTTCTGAAACGCACACCAGCGCAAACAAGATCTTCACCTTCCATCTGATGAAGTGTTGTTGTGGTGGCATAGCCGCTGACCTCGGCCGCCGGCCCTACAAAACTCAGCATCAAATCAAGCGTGTGGATGCCCTGAGTGATGAGCACACCACCCCCATCCCGCGACAATGTGCCACGTCCCGGCTCGTCGTAATAGGATTGCGGGCGCCATAAGCAAATTGAAGTCGAGCAGCTGACAATGTCTCCGAGATCGCCTTCAGCGAACATATCGGCGAGTTTGGTCGCAGCCGGCTTAAACCGGTGCTGGAGCACGATCCCTAACGTCACGCCCGCTTCCCGGCAAACACTGATCAACGCTTTGGCGCGTGCGGTTGTAACATCCAGCGGCTTCTCAAGAAGCACATGTTTACCCGCCTTAGCGCATTGCCGCACAATCTCGAGATGCGTATTGGGCGGCGTCAGTATCAATATCGCATCAATCGTTTGGTCCTGTAAGAGAACGTCTAAGCTGTCACAAACGGGAAAGTCGTAACGTTCAGCGAACGCGGCGCGGCGGCTTACACTGGGACTAAACGCATAAACCACCTCAACCGTGTCTCGCAGGTCAATCAGGGCCTGCGCGTGCGGGCTGACGGCCATCCCGAGACCAATGATTCCCAATCTAAACTTCGCCATTACGTGCCCAACCGTCGGATCATGGATCTTGTTCTGATCGAAGATACAGGCCCAATCTGCGACCGCAATACCAAAGGTCGGCCGCTTGCTATGCGTCCAACTGTGATTATTCTCACTTAGGATTTCTGGATCTGCACAATTGTCCATTTCACAACGAGCGAAATCAAGATGAGAAAAATCGCTGCAATCGATCACGATGATGCGTGGGTTGCCTTAAAAATCGTGCGCGAAACTGTCAAAACAAACGATAAAAAGCTGGTATTCGTTATTGTCGACTCTCATGGCGAAATTCTTTCGCTCTATCGCCATGCCGACGCAATGCTAAGTTCCGTGACGCTTGCCACCAACAAGGCCTATACGGCGGCACGGTTACGTCGTCCAAGTTCAGCTTTAGGCCAAAAATCACGAAGCGCTGACGAAGGATTTGATATCGCCTCGTTCGGTGATGCGCGCGTCACAGCTTTTGGTGGCGGATTACCAATTTTATACGACGGGATGGTGATTGGTGCTGTCGGTGTGAGCGGATTACCCGAAGCGGAAGATATCGAAATCGCGCAACTTGCAGTCGACACGATTGAAGCGCGTTGGAGAACGACCCAGCCCTAGGGCCGATGGAACGCAACGGTCATAAGCGGAAGTGTCGTGGCGCGCCCGAAAGGATTCGAACCTCTGACCCCCAGATTCGTAGTCTGGTGCTCTATCCAGCTGAGCTACGGGCGCCCGGCGCGGGCGTTGCCTCGCGCGAAGGCGTTCTCATTAGAGGCTCACGCGCCGGATGGCAACCCGTTTAGGTGCTTTTCAGCGTCTGT
>VERN01000210.1 GCA_018882635.1 Beijerinckiaceae bacterium
GATCTGCATAATAAAGCGAAGCAACTGCGCCGGTCGGCAATAGTGATGCAATAATCGTGTCAGCGAACATCGCAATTTGCACACCGGCTGATCCGATGATGGCGGGTCCAAGCGTCTTCAAAAATAGTTTCGTTTCAGCGTCCAAACGGATACGCGCAGGCTTGGGCCAAATCCCATGCACCTTGGCATCAATCGCCACGAGCAGAAACTCAAGAATGCCAGCGGCGAGCACGCCAAAGGCAGCCGCATAAGCGGCATTGGGGAACAGATAGGCGACGGCGAGAGCCGCGATTACTGAGAGATTGAGCAGGACAGGAGCGAACGCCGCGGCTGCAAAGCGCCGATGCGCATTCAAAACACCTGAGATCAACGTCACAAGAACGATGAAGAAGAGATAGGGAAATGCAATGCGCGTGAGCGTGACGGTCAGTTCGAATTTCGCTGGATCATCGCGAAAGCCGGGTGCCAAAAGATCGACCATCAGTGGCATGAAGATGATGGCAAGGACCGAGAAGAGGCCTGTCACAAGCGCCATCAAAGTCAACACGCCGCCCGCAAAAGCTTTGGCCTGCTCCGCTTTGCGTCGCTCCAGCGTGCCCGCATAAGTAGGCACGAAGGCGTTATTGAAAGCCCCTTCACCAAAGATCGCGCGAAAATGGTTCGGCAAGCGTTGCGCAACAACGAAGGCATCCGCCATCATGCTATTGCCTAGCGTCGCAGCAATGACGATATCGCGCGCAAAGCCCGTGATGCGCGACAGCGCAGTCAATCCGCCAACCGAGGCGATTGAGCGGAACATGATTAGCGTTGCTCCCGCCGGTGTGGCTTGGCATCGGGGCCGCTTTCTTCCGCGACGATATAAAGCGGCCGCCTTTTCACCTCAGCAAAGATGCGGCCGATATAGCCGCCAATGACGCCGAGTGAAATCAACTGCACACCAGAGAAAAACATCACCGATACGATGAGCGAGGCATAGCCTGGAACGTCTGTGCCATAGAAGATCGTGCGGATCAGAAAATAGATTGCGGTCAAAAGCGCTGGCACGGAGATGAGCACACCCGCATGCGTCCATAATTGCAATGGCAGTGTCGAAAAAGATGTGATGCCGTCAAAGGCAAATCGGAATAATTTACCAAAGCTGAATTTCGATTCACCCGCGGCACGCTCGGCTACCACGAAAGGCACGCCTTTCGCTTGAAAGCCGACCCATGCATAAAGCCCCTTTGAGAAACGCGCGCGCTCTCCCAATTGGCGCAGCGCATGCACGACTTTGCGATCCATCAGGCGAAAATCGCCAGCCCCTTCTGGAAGGGGAATTTCACCGAAAGAGCGAAAAAGCCGATAGAAAGTCTGGGTGAGTTTGCGGCGGAGCGCACTATCGGTTTCGCGATCTTGTCGCACACCGTAAACGACATCGTAGCCCGC
Organism: Beijerinckiaceae bacterium; assembly: GCA_018882635.1. Classification (GTDB taxonomy): domain Bacteria; phylum Pseudomonadota; class Alphaproteobacteria; order Rhizobiales; family Beijerinckiaceae; genus TNE-4. The sequence goes on from VERN01000210.1 coordinate 1,426, forward strand.
CTCCCATTCGCGGACGAAATCGGCGATGACTTCGGGCGGATGCTGCAAATCAGCATCGATGAGAATGGCGGCTTCACCCTGCGCATGGTCAAGTGCTGCGGCGATCGCAATCTCCTTGCCGAAATTGCGACTAAAACGGATCCCGCGCAAACGGGGGTCTCTGCGGCTATGGTCTGTCCAGCATGACCATGTCGCGTCAGAGGACCCGTCGTCGATCAGCACGATCTCGAACGACCGGCCAAGGCCCTCCATCACCGGAATAAGCCGGGCGAGAAAAGGCCCGATATTGTCCGCCTCATTAAAGGCGGGCACCAGCACAGACAGGGTGGGAGAAGGGGCGGCTGGGTTCAACGGGACGCTCCGGCGCTCTTTTTGAAACCTCTAAACGGTTGAGAACGCGTTGGCAAAAGGCCAGACTGCGGCATGAGCCGTTCCCAGCCCCGCCCGCAGCGCTTCGCGCTCATCGCCGATGATTATGCCCTATCGCCCACCGTCTCACGCGGGATCCTGTCGCTGTTTGACGCAGGCCGCTTGAGCGGCGCGGGCGCGATGACCAATCGGCCTTTCTGGGCTGAAGGCGCCGCCGATTTTGCGGCCTTCGCCGATCAGGTCGAACTCGGCCTTCATCTCAATCTCACCGCAGGCTCCCCCCTCGGCCCGATGCCACGCCTGGCACCCGGCGGCACTTTGCCATCGGCACAAATCCTTTTGCAGAAGGGGCTCGACCGGCAGGCCAGCGCGGAGATCGAAGAGGAGCTTGTGCGTCAGATCGAGGCTTTTGCGGAGAAGACCGGGCAATGGCCCGCTTTCATCGATGGCCATCAGCATGTCCATGTTCTGCCCGGTGTCAGGCGCGCGCTGTTTGCGGCGCTCGAGCGCTTTTGGCCTAAAGGCAAGGCCGGGCCACGGCCATGGTTGCGCGACCCCGCCGATACGCCGGGGCGTATTCTTGCGCGTGGTGCGGCCGCGCAGAAGGCGCTGACTGTTGCCACTCTGGCCTTCGGTTTCCGCCGTTTGGCCCACAAGCATGGCTTTGCGACCAATCACGGCTTTGCCGGGTTTAGCGCTTTTGATCCGGCGCGTGATTATGGAAACGACTTCGCGTCCTATCTGGCGGCACCCGGCGATGCGCATCTTGTGATGTGCCATCCGGGCTTTGTCGATGACGAATTGGCGCGCGTCGATACGGTGCTTGATACGCGACCGCTTGAACACGCCTTTCTGCTCTCGTCACGGTTTAGTGATCTCTGTGCGGAGCATCATATGCAGCACGTCAAGCTTGATCGTCTGATTTGACGCAAATCCTGTAAGGCTGCGTTAAGCGTTCTGCCCAACCCTTTCTTTATGAATTCTCGTCATCCTCGTCGCGTTGCTGAACGATGGATTGCGATGATGATTTACGGGCTGCGGGTGGCCGTCATTTTACCGGCCTATAATGCCGAGAAGACGTTGCAACGCACGGTTGCAGAAATTCCGCGTGACATTGTAGATGATGTGATCCTCACCGATGATGCCAGCGGTGATCGAACTGCGGCCCTATCGCATGAGCTCGGCATTCACACACTGATTCATGACCGTAACCGCGGTTATGGGGGCAATCAGAAGACATGTTACGCAGCAGCGCTGGCGCGCGGCGCGGATATCATCATCATGCTGCATCCCGATTACCAATATTCGCCGCGCCTGATTGGAGCGATGGCGGGTATGATTGCATCCGGCCATTATGATTGCGTGCTGGGGTCGCGCATTCTGGGCGGTGGCGCGCTCAAGGGCGGAATGCCGCTATGGAAATATATCGCCAATCGTGGCCTCACCTTCATCGAAAACATCCTAATCGGCCAAAAGCTCTCCGAATATCATACGGGCTATCGGGCCTTCTCGCGCCGTCTGCTCGCAGATTTGCCGCTGGCGCAATGCTCTGATGATTTCGTCTTCGACAATCAGATGCTGGTGCAGATTGCTGATCGCGGTTTTTCCATCGGCGAAATCTCCTGTCCCACCCGCTATTTCGATGAGGCCTCCTCGATCAATTTCAAGCGTAGCATTGTGTATGGATTTGGCGTGTTGGGGGCAGCGTGTGGATATCGCCTGAAGCGTCTGGGCTTCACACCAGCATTTCTCGCCACACCCGCACCGCGTCCCATGGCACCGCAGGAGGCCGTGTGATGCCAAGCAAAACGCCAGCCCTTCTGCTTCTTCTCATCATCGTCACAAGCTGCACCACAGCGTGGACTTATGGCGATGATGTTTTATCAATCGCGGCCGACCATGCGCGTGATTGGCGGCAGGGAGGAATGAGCGTTCTGATCGCTTTTTGCGTCATTCAAATGCTCGTGGCTGGCTTTGGTATTCTGCCTGCTTCACTGACAGGCGTCGCGATTGGCTGCATTCTGGGCCCCATCAATGGCTTTCTTGTTGCCGCGCTCGGCACGCTTGCGGGCGCAGCACTTTCTTTTGCGCTCGCGCGCTCTGCGTTACGGCCTTTCGTCCTCGCCGCCTTGGCACGATGGCAATTCACACCGCCCGCGGACAAGGGTGGCGATTGGCGCTTCGTGTGCATGCTGCGCCTGTCCCCGATCTTGCCTTTTGCGCCAGCCAGTTTTGCGTTGGGTGCAATCGGCATTGGCTGGCGTGATTTTATGATTGGCACGCTGGCATCCTTGCCATCGCTGGCTGCTTATGTGTGGCTCGGCGCGGCGACGCCTGTTTTGAATGGCGGTGGTGCGAGCCTGTCTCACCCTGTCCTGAACGGATTATTCTGGCTTGGCCTCGCGATGACTGCGCTTCTTGCAGTGCAATGGGGCGGCCGCAGGGTGGCGGCGCGTTCTCAATAAAAAAGGCCGGCATAAAGCCGGCCTTTTAAAATCATGGGCGAAAACTTACTTCGTCGCCGCCTGATACATTTCGTCGACATAATCCCAATTGATCAGGCTATCGACGAACGCCTTCAAATAATCCGGGCGACGGTTGCGATAATCGATGTAGTAGGAATGTTCCCACACATCGCAGCCGAGGATCGGCGTGGCGCCGTGCACGAGCGGATTTTCACCGTTCGGTGTTTTCATCGCGATAATCTTGCCATCTTTCACCGCGAGCCAGTTCCAGCCAGAGCCGAACTGCGTCACGCCTGCATTGATGAAGTCTTCGGCCATCTTGTCGAGCGAGCCGAAGGATGCGACGAGCGCCTTTTCAAGCCCGCCCGGAATCTTGCGTCCGCCGCCATTGGCCTTCATCCACTTCCAGAAATGAATGTGGTTGTAATGCTGGCCGGCATTGTTGAAGACGCCCGGATTTTTGCCGAACGATCCCTTCACCACGGCTTCGAGAGGCTGGCCCTCCCATTCGGTGCCCTTGATGAGGTTGTTGAGGTTGTTCACGTAAGCGAGGTGATGCTTGTCGTGATGATATTCCAGCGTCTCCTTCGACATGAAGGGCTGCAGCGCATCATGCGCGTAGGGGAGATCGGGAAGAGTAAACAATGGCGTGGCTCCGCTGGCTGTCGTCAGAGAAAGAACTGGCAGACCCGCGACACCGAACACAGCGCTACCCGCAAGAAGAAGACGGCGCGAGACGCAAAGCTTGTCGTGGGCCATGGCGCCCCTCCCGAACTATTGACGTGTCGTTCAACGCACAAAAGTCCGCCCGGTGGCGCATCCGTAAAACTACGCGCCGCCCCCTTCAGGGTCAAGCCGCGCGGCCGCGCTTGAGGTTGGCAGGCGAGGGTCGTTTCTCTAGGGTCTCACCGGTGATTCGGTGCTCGGGTGAGGCC
>VERN01000021.1 GCA_018882635.1 Beijerinckiaceae bacterium
TCCTCGACATCGCCATGTTACCCGCCATTGTAACGGTTGAGGATGCGACAAAGCCCGGCGCGCCGCAGCTTTATGAGGATGCGCCCAACAACATCATTCTCGACTATCATTTTGGCGAAAGTGAAAAAGTTCAGGCCGCCTTCGCAAAGGCGCACCATGTTGTGCGCCTGCCGATCCATAATAATCGTGTGGTCGTCAACGCGATCGAGCCGCGATCTGCGCTCGCCTCCTATGACAAGAAGACCAAGCGCTTCACGCTCAACGCGCCCAGTCAGGGCGTCTTCGGCAAGCGCAACGGATTGGCTGATATTCTGGGCGTTCCGAAAGACAATGTACGCCTGATCACCGGCCATGTCGGTGGTTCGTTCGGCATGAAGGGATCCATTTTCCCTGAATATGTGCCGCTGCTTCATGCAGCGCGCGAATTGGGCAAGCCAATCAAATGGACAGATGCCCGCTCCGACAGTTTCGTATCCGATCATCATGGTCGCGATATGGATGTTGTCGCCGAATTAGCGCTGGATAAGCGCGGGCGCTTCCTCGCAACCCGCTTCACCGGCACGGCTAATATTGGCGCCTATCTCTCGCAAGTCGCGCCTTTGATGACGACGTTGAACATCGCCAAAAATTCGATTGGCATGTATCGCACGCCGCTGATTGAAGTGAACACCATTCTCGCTGTGACGAATACCGTGCCCGTGGCCGCCTATCGCGGTGCCGGTCGTCCTGAAGGCAATTACTACATGGAGCGGCTGATCGATGTTGCGGCCGCAGAGATGGGTATCGACCGCGTCGAGCTCCGTCGCCGCAACATGGTCACGCCCGACGAATTGCCATGGACGACGCCGGCCGCGACGACTTACGACTCAGGAGATTTTCCAGCCTTGTTCAATCGCGCCTTGGAATCGGCAGATTGGAAAGGCTTTGCTGCGCGCAAGCGGGAAAGCAGCAAGCGTGGCAAATTGCGCGGGCGCGGGATCGGCTGCTATCTCGAAGTAACGGCGCCGCCGACGAATGAAATGGGCGGCCTGCGCTTCGAGGATGATGGCACGGTGACGATTGTCACCGGAACGCTCGATTATGGCCAAGGCCATTGGTCTGCTTTTGCGCAAGTGCTGCATCAGAAACTCGGTATTCCCTTCGATAAAATCAAATTGCTGCAAGGCGACAGCGATCAATTGATCGCGGGCGGTGGCACGGGCGGATCGAAATCGATCATGGCGAGTGGCGCGGCGATTTTGGAAGCGGGCGATCTTGTTATCGAAAAAGGCCGCCAGATTGCGGGCGCTGTCCTCGAAGCAGCCACCGGTGATATCGTATTTAGCGAAGGTCGGTTTTCCATTGCGGGCACTGACCGCGGGATCGGCATTATGGAGCTTGCAGCAAAATTGCGCGATGGCGTGAAGCTGCCGCCGGATGTTCCCGTAACGCTCAACACCGAGACGATTTTCAAACACGCGCCGTCTGCTTATCCCAATGGCTGCCACATTGCCGAAGTGGAAATCGATCCTCTAACCGGGCGCACGCAGGTCGTGTCCTATGTGATGGTCAATGATTTTGGCACGGTCGTGAACCCGATGCTGGTGGAAGGCCAATTGCATGGCGGCGTTGTGCAGGGCATCGGTCAGGCCTTGATGGAAAACACCGTGTATGATTCCGAAGGGCAACTCGTTGCGGGATCGTTCATGGATTACGCCATGCCGCGCGCCGACAATGCGCCGCCTGTATTTACGTTTGAAAGCCGTCCCGTTCCGACGAAAAATAACCCGCTCGGTGCGAAAGGCTGCGGCGAAGCGGGATGTGCGGGGTCCTTGCCATCCGTGATGAACGCGATCGTCGATGCGCTGTCTGTCTATGGCATTCGCCATGTCGATATGCCCGCCACACCGCTGAAGATTTGGCATATGATTCAGGATGCGCAGAAAGCAGCGGCAGAATGAAAATCGATGCGCGCCCAATCAGTGCAGAGGCCTTTGCACCGTATGGCACGTTGATTGATGCCGCGATCAATGTCCCGCGGTTGAATTTCGCCGTTCCTGTGGAGAATGGCCGTGTCGATGCGCGCGCTAATCTGTGTATCGTCCGGCCGCCGGTCATCAGCCTGCCCTTCACCATTGATGTGATGGAGCGGCATGCCTTCTCGACACAGGCCTTCTTTCCGCTCGATACCGCGCAATATCTGGTCGTCGTGGCGCAGGGCGGGGACACGCCGGATCTGGCAACCCTCACCGCGTTCACGGTGTCCGGCAGTCTGGGCATCTCTTACGCGTGCGGGACCTGGCATATCGGAATGGCAGTGCTCGAGAAGCCCTGCGGCATGGCCATGCTCGTGCATGAGGATGGCGGGGCGCGCGATACCGATTATTTGCCCATTACCCCGGTCGTGATTCGCTGATTTTGGAGCGAAAACAGGTCGTCGCTATGCAAATGACGCATGGTAAGCATGCATAAACGAATGCCCGGTGAGCGGAGTAACCCTCTCATGAGCCCGCGGCCCGGCACCGGCCCAAGAACCTGAAAAGCAAAAAACCTGCGCCGTTTCAGGGCTTAGCGGTTCGATTAGGGGGATCGGACCCAAATCTGGGATCGATGCCAACGCGCTCCTGATGCCAAGGCGGTGGCGGCGCACGCTTACCCAATTCAGGTTGAAAACCACAGCCAAGGCTATCGCGGGTTGCGTAACGGCAGTATAGCTAACGTCAGGTTAATGTATTGTTAGGCCGCGTTGGCGGCGCGTAGGGGTGGCGTCGATGAGTAAAGGCAGCATCATGCTTGCGAAGCGGAATGTCCGCAATCTTTTGATTGTGCTGGACGAATTCCGGAACCGTTATCAGATCGATTGCGACGAATTCATCATTTATGCCTCGATTGGCGAGGCCAATGTAGCGTCGAGCAAAGATGATTTGATCATCATGAAGCCGACCAACATCGCCAACATTTCCTACGGTCTGGGCATTCCCAAAGAGACCGTGCGTCGCAAGGTGATCGATCTCATTAAGCGCGGGCTCGTGAAGCGCAACAATAACGGCGTTTACATTTCCGACCTGTCGACCTGGTGTCAGATCGGCGCGCAATTGGGTGAATTCAGCGCGGATCTTGGCATTGCGCCCGTGGCTGATGTGCCGCCGCGCCGTGATCCTCAATCTGCCGTGAACGTCTGAACATGGTTATGAAGGTCGCGCTTGCCGATGCGTGGACGCGCGTTCCGTCTGTGGCTGCCCCCCTTACGGCAGGCCCTGACGAGACTGACATTCGACAGGCGCTGGCAGGCATTATTGCCCATCCTTTGTTTGCGAAATCGATCAAGCTGCAACGTTTTCTAACCTATGTGGTTGAAGAAACGTTGGCAGGTCGTGCTGAACGTTTGAAGGCGTACAACATCGCAACAGTGGCCCTCGGCCGTGCGGATAGTTTTGATCCCTCGCAAGATCCCATCGTGCGCGTTGAGGCGTCGCGTCTTCGCCGCGCGCTCACGGCTTATTATGCAGGCGAAGGCATCCATGATCGCGTGAAGATTGTTCTTCAAGCGGGATCCTACCAACCCGTGTTCGAATTCTCCGGCACGGATGAGCCGCCAGCTCATCCCATTGCGCAAGCTCTGACGCAGGGCATGACGCGGCGTGAGCGCATTCTGCTCGGTTTGATTTTGCTGCTGTTCCTCGTCGTGGCATGCAATACCGCGATGCTCACATTGACGGTTTGGAAACTGGACGAAATGGAACGGGCGATGGGGCTTACGCCAGTCGCGACATCACATTTCGAAGTGCCGTAAACGGCACGGGCGCTTGGCCACTTTTTGTAGGCGCGTATCGGGTGGGCGCTAACGCAGGTTTAACGGGCCTTCTGCTTTCTTTCTCAAGCATAGGCAGCGGAGACGATCATGAATCATTGGGGGCTGAGCGAGGTCGACACGATCATCAGTGCCGTCGGCATGATGGGCGATTTGGCGGGGGTGCTGATTATTGCGATCGGTCTCATCGTCGTGACCCTTCGCTTTTTTCGGGCTTTGGCGATTAATGAGGCAACCGCCTATACCGGCTATCGCAGTGGGATAGGGCGCACCTTGCTTCTCGGTCTCGAATTTCTGGTAGCCGCCGATATTATTCGCACAGTGGCAACAACACCCACATTCACATCTGTGGGTGTGCTGGCTGCAATTGTGGCGATCAGAACCTTTTTGTCATGGTCGTTGCAGTTGGAAATTGAAGGGCGTTGGCCATGGCAGGCGCGCACGACAAAACAGGACGGAAACGCCTGACATTCATTGATCGTGTTATGCAGGCGCGATGAATTGGCGCGCCGCTAACGGGTCACCCCAAGCGATAAAGGGGCCATTGCGAAAACCTTGTTCCGTTTTGCCATAATGGAAGGAGCGCCCGACCGCGTCAGTCACGCAACCGCCGGCAGCCAGCAAGATGGCGTGACCCGCCGCAATATCCCATTCCATTGTCGGCCCGAAGCGTGGGTAAAGATCCGCTTCCCCTTTTGCGAGCAAACAGAATTTAAGTGACGAGCCACGCGATCGCCGGTCGATAATGTTCATGCGGGCGAGAAAAGCATCGGTCTCCGCGTCCGCATGGGAGCGGCTTGCAACACCAACGGCATCCTTGCCCGGCCAGCGTCGCGTATGAATGTCGAGCCAATGCTCGTCCGCAGGCAGAGGCGCGCCGGGCTCCACCATGCACGAACGCGCACCATAGGCGCCGCCGATCCAAAGCTTGCCAAGCGCCGGTGCGTAAATCGCGCCGGCGACAGGTTGCCCATCCTCAATCAGCGCAATGTTCACGGTAAACTCGTCGCGCCGATGAATGAATTCTTTTGTCCCGTCGAGTGGATCAACGAGGATAAAGCGCTGCCCTGCTGCGCCACCACGGCCAGCAGCCATGCTTTCTTCCGCCACCACGGGCACGTCGGGATAAGATTCTGCGAGCGCGGCTAAGATCAGCGCTTCGGCGCGCACATCCGCTTCGGTGACCGGGCTGCCATCATCCTTCCAGTTGGCCGTCGCCCCCTGCGCATAGATGTCCATGATCGGCAGTCCCGCTGCCACGGCGATCGCACCAAACCGCAACTCAATGGGCAGCACCGGCATCATCCCTGAAGGATCGTTCCTCTTATGCCGCGTAGCGCGGCCCCATGCGGCTGGCAAGCGTGACGACGACGAATTGACTCTCCCGGGCGAATGAAGACACTCGCGCCGCTCCGTGATGGGGCAAGGAGAATGATCCATGGCCGCGCCTGTAAACGATCCCACCGCCACGCCCATCGGGATTCTGACGGTGTCAGATCGCGCCAGCCGCGGCGAGTATGAGGACAAGGGCGGTCCCGGCATCGTGGCAGCCCTCACCGAGTTGCTGGCGTCGCCATGGCGCGCGGTCAGCTTCATCGTGCCCGATGAGCGCCCTCTGATCGAGGCAGCTCTGATTGATCTTGTCGACCGGCAGCATTGCTCGCTTGTGCTGACCACGGGCGGAACCGGCCCATCCCCGCGTGACGTCACACCGGAAGCCACCGAAGCCGTCTGTGATCGGCTGATGCCCGGTTTTGGTGAGTTGATGCGCACCGTCAGCCTGCGCGAGGTTCCAACGGCGATCTTGTCGCGGCAGATTGCCGGTTTGCGCGGGCGCGCGCTCATCATCAACCTGCCGGGCAAGCCCTCCGCCATCCGGACATGCCTTGATGCGGTTTTCCCCGCCATCCCTTATTGCCTCGACCTTTCGGGCGGTGACCGCTTTGAGACCGACCCCGCTTTTTGCAAAGCCTTTCGGCCCAAAGCGTGACTCGCTCCGAACGCGGATTTACCCCTTGCTAGCGGGCATCTCTCAAGGCTAGCCTCCCTTGTCGCTGTTGCGATGTAAAACGATTGAATCAGCGGTGCCGCAAAGAACGGAGCCGCGGGGGAGGATCACATGACTGACAAACGCACGTCCGATGTGACGCGTCGTCAACTCTTGCAAACGGGCGCGAGCCTTAGCGTTCTCGGGGCCGTCGGTGCGCCCGCGATCATTTCGGCGGCCAACGCACAGTCGAGCTTCAACTGGAAACAGGCCGCTGGTCAGCAGATCGACGTTATGCTGGTGAAAAATCCACGCTCGGATTTGCTGCAAGCAGCGGAGAAGGAGTTCACCGAACTCACCGGCATCAAGGTCTCGTCCGAGCAGATTCCGGAACAGCAGCAACGCCAGAAGGCGATGATCGAGTTCTCGTCAGGCCGTCCAACCTTCGATGTGACGATGTTGGCGCTCCATGTGCAGAAGCGTCTCGCTTATAAGGGCAAGTGGGTGGAAGACCTGCGCCCCTTCATCGACAACCCGGCCATCACGAACCCGAATTTCGATCTCGCTGATTTCAGCGCAGCGGGCATGAATTTCGCGCGGCAGGCCGATGGCGCGCTCACGACCATTCCGCATTTTGTCGATTTCTGGATGCTTTATTACAACAAGGAAATGTTCGACAAGAAGGGCGTCGCCTATCCGACGTCGATGGAAAACATCATTAAGGTTGCTCAGCAGCTGAATGATCCGTCGAACGGCGTTTATGGTTTCGTATCGCGCGGGCTCAAAAATGCGAACATTCCGGTTTGGACGAGCTGGTTGCTTGGGCAGGGCTTGGAAACCATCGATCCTGCCACCGGCAAGTTGAACACGGATGGCGAGGCCGCTATTTGGGCCGCCACGCTCTATCGCGATCTCAATAAGAACTATGCACCTCCCGGCACGATCGGCTTTAACTGGAATGAATGCCAGACGAGCTTCATGCAGGGCCGCGCCGCTATGTGGCTCGACGGCATTGGGTTCGCAACCCCGCTCGAAGATCCGACCAAGTCGAAAGTGGTCGGCAAGGTTGGTTACGGTGTCACACCGCCCGGCCCGAAGGCGCATCACTCCGCCACCTTCGCTGACGGCTTGGGCATTTCGCGTGCCTCAACCAAGAAGACGGCGGCCTGGCTCTACATCCAGTTCATGACGGGTAAGAAAGAGCAGATCGCTATGTTGAAAGCGGGCGCTGGCTGCCCGGCGCGCATGTCAGCATTCGCCGATCCGGAAGCGACAAAATCCTCGACCTTCAGCAAGCAATATTTCGATTGCCTGCAATCGTCGGCGAAGATTGGTCGTCCGGGTCTGCCACAGATCATTCCTGTGACAGAGTTCCGCGATATCTTCGGCGTGGCTCTGACGAATACGCTCTCAGGCGCTGATCCGGCCGCTGAACTCAAAAAAGCGACGGAAATCTTCAAGCCAGTGCTCGAAAAGTCCGAGCAGGGTTGATAACCACTCAAGAAGGCGTGCGGTTAATCCGCACGCCTTCATCTCAAGTCGCGCGTCACGCCCCGTGCGACGCATTTCGCTTCCCGCTTAGGCGTTCTCGATCCGGTAATCTTCCATGACTGACAGCCCGGCTTTGGCCGCATCGGCTTCGTCCCGCAAATTGGCTGAAAAGCCTTACGATTTTTCGCGTAAATACTGGCTATTTGCGCTGCCTGCCGTGATCGTTGTTCTTAGCGTCATCGTATTTCCATGGCTGTTTACCGTCTTCATGTCGGTGAATGATTGGAAAATCGGCGGTGGGATGGATTTTGTCGGCCTCGACAATTTCCGCACGCTCATCGCCGACGAGCGGTTCCGTGAATCGCTTTTCATCACCATCTACTTCACCATTCTGGCGGTGATTATCCCGATCGTGCTTGGCACGGTGGCAGCGCTGGTCTTTCATCGCGAATTCCCGTTCCGCGGCCTGCTGCGCACCATTTTCGTCATGCCGATGATGGCGACGCCGGTGGCTGTGGCGCTGGTGTGGAAAATGATGTTCCACCCGCAATTGGGCGTGCTCAATTATCTTTTGTCGCTGGTTGGCATCTCGCCGTCTGAATGGGTGTTCTCCACCTCGACCGTGATCCCAACCCTTGTGATGGTCGAGGTCTGGCATTGGACGCCGCTGGTGATGCTGATCTTGCTGGGCGGGCTCGCAGGCATGCCGACGGAGCCCTATGAATCGGCGAAGATCGATGGTGCCAATTCGTGGCAGATGTTCCGCTTCATCACACTGCCGCTCTTATGGCCTTACATCATGATTGCGCTCGTGATCCGCACCATTGATGCGCTCAAGGTCTTCGACATTATTTTCGTCATTTCGGAAGGCGGGCCGGGCACAGCGTCCGAAACGCTAAACATCTTCCTCTATTTGCAAGCCTTCCAGTTCTACAAGATCGGCTATTCATCCGCCGTTGTGGTGATCTTCTTCACCATCATCGTCGCGCTGTCGCTGGTGCTCTTGTATGTCCGTCAAAAAACGAAGTGGAATGCGTGATGCCGGTCGCTCTTGAACGTCTTCTCAACCGGATCGCTTTTGGCCTTTCGCTGTTCGTGTTGGTCTCGCCCGCCATCCTCGTCTTTTTCTGGATGTTGTCGCTGTCGTTGAAGAACGAGGTCGACAACACCGCTTGGCCGCCTGTGTTCATTCCGAATCCGCCAACGCTTGCCAATTATGTCGAAGTGTTCGCCCGCAATAACTTCCTGCTTTATTTGTGGAACTCGATCATCGTCACCGGCGGGGCCGTGCTTTTTGGCATGCTGATCGGCGTTCCAGCGGGCTATGGCATTGCGCGCTCCAAATCGGCGAAGTCAGCGGTGTTGATCCTGATCGCGCGTATGACGCCAGCGCTCTCCTATCTCATTCCGCTGTTCATGGTGTTCCAGATCCTCGGTATGATTGGCACCAAATCAGCGCTGCTGATCACCCATCTCGTGATCACCGTGCCGATCATTGTCTGGATCATGATTGGCTATTTCGAGAATATTCCGGCTGAACTGGAAGACGCTGCACTCGTTGATGGTGCTAATACGTGGCAAAGCTTCCGCCATATCGCGCTTCCGCTTGCGCGCCCCGGCATCGTCGTGGGTGGCATTCTGGCCTTCATCTTTTCGTGGAATAATTTCATTTTCTCTGTCGTGCTCGGCGGGAAGAACACGCGCACGCTGCCATCTGCGATCTATAACGTGTTGACCTTTGAGCAGATCTCATGGGGACCACTGGCAGCGGCCGCATTGCTGGTCACGCTGCCTGTGCTGTTGCTCACCGTAATTGCGCAGCGCGAAATCGTGGCCGGCTTGTCGGCCGGTGGCTTGAAAGACGGCTGAACATTCAGGCGCGGCCGCGCCGCGCCTGCGCTAAAAGCAAAGCGCCCAATTCCTCGCCCGCTCGTGCCATACGCCGTACGCCATCGGCCGATAATTTGGGGACATGCACGAAAATGCTCGGCACGTCGGGTCTTTCGCGCAGTGCCGTATAAAGCACCGCATTACAAAGATAGGCGCCCGCATTGTTGGACAGGGTGGGCTTGAAACCCTGCCTTGCAATCGCAAGCCGTAATGGCTCAAGCGGGACGCGCACATTGAGCACAAGCGGACCTTTTTCATCGAGCTTGCGCGAGGAGGGCCGCGCCCCCGACGCATCGGCTGATAAGGGTCGGGTGCGATTTTCGCCACGTTTTTCCAAGCGCGGCTGTTTGGTGCGTGCAGCTATGCCGAACATCAAAATGGCATCGGGCTTCACTTGGCTGATTAGCTTTTTCAAATCTGGCAAGGCCGCATAGGTCACAATCAACTCATGTGCGGCGACACTGACACCCTGCCGTTTCAAGGAGGCAGAGCGCCCGATAGCGCGCGCGATCAGCCCGCTGGGATTATGCCGCACACCGGGAAAGGGACCAAAGCCGGTGACGAGTAACTTCATGACAATCCTGCCATCGCGAGAACATCTTCGGCTGCAGCGGTGGCGGCGAGCCGTCCTTCGGCCACATCTTGTTCAATCGCGGGTAAGCGCGCGCGTAAGGCGCGATCATCACGCAGCCGCCCCATCAAGCGATCTTCGATCATCGCCCACATCCATTTCACATCCTGCGCACGCCGCCGCGCGGCGAATTCGCCGCTCGCGATGAAGCGTGTGCGATGTTCGACAATTTTCTCCCACATCTCTTTCAAGCCTTGATTGGCGAGGCCTGAAATCAAGACGACGGGCGGCGACCAATTGGGAGAAGCCGGTGCGAGAATATGGAGCGCCGCGCGATATTCGGCCGCCGCTGCGCGCGCGCGGGTCGCGCCATCGCCATCGGCTTTGTTGACGGCGATCATGTCAGCGAGTTCAAGCACGCCTTTTTTGATCCCCTGCAATTCGTCGCCTGCGCCGGGCAGCATCAGAACGAGAAAGAAATCGGTCATGTCGGACACGGCCGTTTCCGATTGGCCAATGCCAACGGTTTCGACGAGGATAACGTCAAAGCCTGCGGCTTCGCACAAAAGCATGGTTTCGCGCGTGCGCGCTGCAACGCCCCCGAGTGTGCCGGAAGAAGGCGAAGGCCGGATGAACGCATTGCGGTCCGCCGACAATTTCTGCATGCGCGTTTTATCGCCGAGGATCGAGCCGCCGGTGCGGGTCGAAGAAGGGTCCACCGCGAGCACAGCCACCTTATGCCCTGCCTCAGTGAGGTTCGAGCCCAGCATGTCGATCGTCGTGGATTTGCCGACCCCCGGCACCCCCGTCACGCCAACGCGGATTGCATGTCCCGTTTTGGGCAAAATGGCTTGAAGAAGATCGCGCGCTTGGGCGCGATGGTCGGCGCGTTTGCTTTCCACGAGGGTGATAGCCCGCGCCAGCGCGGCCCGATCGCCATCCATCAGGGCGGTCGCAAGAGAGGCGGTGGAAGCGGGTCCGGTCATATCCATCCATAGAGGCAGCCCGGGGCCAAAGTCATCCCGCCAAAGTCGCATCTGGCCGCGAAATCCCCATCTTGTGCGGAGCGGTCGATTGACCTGCCTGAGGCTTGCCTCGCATAACTCAGGAATGAACCTTTTTCGTCCGCCCTTCGCCCATTGTCTTTTCGCCGCCGCTTTGGCGCTAACGGCCGCCGGCTGCGCATCGGGGCCTCCGGCCTCGGCCCTTCAGACGGTGGCAACTCTGCCGGAGGGCGCCAAAGCGGTTCCGCTCTTGGTCGCGACGATGCGCCAAAAAGTGAATGATCCGCCGGGCCTGATGTTCTCGGGCGACCGCGCGCGCGAGCTCGGATTTGCGGACATCACAATTTCCATCCCGCCCAACCACCAAACAGGGCAGCTGGAAGTGGGCAATGATCCGCAAAAATCCATGGCCGTGATTGCGCGTGATTATCTGTCGCGAAAAGAATTCCTGGCGAAAGTGCGCACTGAGCTCGCCAAGCGGAAGCTGGCCGACCGCGATGTGCTCGTCTTCATTCACGGATACAACACGCGCTTTGATGAAGCCGTGTTCCGTTTCGCGCAGATCGTCAACGATTCAAATTATAAAGGCGTGCCCGTCCTCTTCACATGGCCGTCGCGTGGCGAGTTGCTGGCCTATCCTTATGATCGCGAAAGCACGGCCTATTCGCGCGATGATCTTGAGGCCACGCTCCTCGATTTGGCGCGCGAAACAGGTGCCCGGCAGATCGATCTCATGGCCCATTCGATGGGCAACATGTTGACGATGGAAGTGTTGCGGCAGGCCAAAATTCGCGGCAATCCGACATTCAATGGCAAGCTTGGCTACATTATGCTGGCAGCACCTGATATCGACATCGATGTCTTCCGCCGCCAATTATTGGTGTATGGACGCTTTGCTAAGCCCGTCACGGTTTTTGTATCGAACGACGATAAGGCTTTGAATGTGTCGCGTATCGTTTGGGGAAGTGAACTGCGCGCGGGCGCCTACACTGTGTTCGATCCCGAGACCATTGAGCGTCTTAAGGCACTCAACATCAGCGTGATCGATCTATCGGATGTAAAATCGAGCGATAAGCTCAATCATGCGACTTTTGCGGCCTCCCCGGAGATCGTGCAGATGATTGGCGCCCGGCTCGCTGCGGATGATCTTGATCCGCGGGGCGCAAGTCTCACCGACAAGGTTAATATCTTCGCTGGAGCGGTTGGTCGAACGGTCGGATCGGCGGCGGGGCTTGCGGTCGATGTGCCGCTTGGCGTGGTCAGCGGGGTCACCCAAGGGGTGTCTCAAGGGGTTTCCGGTGTCACCGGGTCAAACACCCCGCGCTGAGCACTTCGCCGTTTTCCCGACATGATCGGCTGGCATGGGAAGCGGTGAACAGCGCCGACGCTGTTCACCGCTTGTTAACCCCCGCCCTTCTAGGCCACGCCTTCCGAAATGAACGCCCCATCATGACCCGTTTACGCTCCTTTGTGATCCTGTGTGCCTCTGCGGCCGCTCTGGCCGGATGCGCCGGAGGCATGGGTACGTCCTCCTTTGCCGTTCCCACGGCAGGGGGCTTCTTTGGCGAGAGCAAGCCCGCAACGGTCGTGCAGGAATTCGTTGTCACCACCCGGAAAGATCTCGGTGTGGCGACGGGCGAGGCGGGGCAGGCCCGTTACCTCACCACGACGATCAGCGTGCCGCCGGGTCATACCGCCGGGGTGATTGAACGGCCGAGCTTGACGCCGGAAAGCAAGAAGCGGCATTTCACGCTGGTGGGTCAGCGCAATCTCGATGAAGCGCAATTCAATGCCGAGATCGCATCTCAAGTCTCTGGCCGTGTCGGCGTCAGCCGCGATGTGCTGGTGTTCATTCACGGCTTTAACACGGGCTATGATGAAGCGCGTTTTCGTCTCGCTCAGATCGTGACCGATTCCGGTTTCACCGGCGTGCCCGTTCTTTTCACTTGGCCGTCACGCAATAAGTTTCTCGCTTACGGATCGGACCGCGAGAGCGCGACGGCATCGCGCGATGCGCTCGAAAAATTATTGCGCGATCTCGGCCAGACACCGGGTGTCGGTCGTGTTCATGTCCTCGCTCATTCGATGGGTACCTTCCTCGCGATGGAAGCCTTGCGCCAGAATGCGATCGCAGGGCAGGCCGATCTCAATGGCAAGCTCGGCGATGTGATGCTGGCCGCACCCGACATTGATCTGGATGTGTTCCGCAGCCAGCTCGCACGCATCGGACGGTCTGCGCGCATTTCAGTCTTTGCGGCGGCGGACGACCGCGCTTTATCACTGTCCTCCACGCTGGCTGGTGATCGCCAGCGCGTAGGTGCCCTCAACCTCGATGATCCCAAGCAGCGTGAGGAAATCGCCCGGCTTGGCGTCCGCGTCTATGATCTCACGGCGAGCAAAGGCGCTGATATCTTCCGCCACGGCACTTTTGCTGAGGCCCCACAAGTCGTCAAAGCGATTGGCGCGCAGCTTTCAGAACCGCGCGTCGAGGATCGGCAGGCGCAATCCTATGTCGATGAGGAAGCGGTCAAAATCTCGCTGACCCAGCCTAAAGCCGCTCTTCCGGCGGGGACCGTCACGACAGGACCTCTGGAACCCCTGCCTGAGGGCGGGCCAGCCCCCAAAATGTAACCCCCGCTTGCGCCGCGCCGGGAGCCGTTTAAAAGGCGGTCCAGCGCAGGCGGAGGGCAGGATATGCGGATCGCAATGATCGGGTCGGGCTATGTAGGCCTCGTCTCCGGAACCTGCTTTGCCGATTTCGGCCATGACGTCATCTGCATTGACAAGAATGAGGACAAGATCGCTGCGCTCCATCAGGGCGTGATGCCGATCTATGAGCCCGGTCTTGCTGAGCTCGTGGCCAAGAATGTCCGCGAAGGCCGGCTCTCTTTTTCGACATCGCTTCCCGATGGTGTCCGCGATGCCGATGCGGTTTTCATCGCGGTGGGCACGCCGTCGCGTCGTGGCGATGGCCATGCCGATTTATCTTACGTCTACGCTGCAGCCGAAGAGATCGCGCGCGAGATCAAGGATTACACCGTCATCGTGACGAAATCGACGGTTCCGGTCGGCACGGGCGATGAGGTGGAAGCCATTATTCGCAAGGCGCGGCCGGATGCGGATTTCGCTGTCGTCTCTAATCCGGAGTTTCTGCGCGAAGGCGCGGCTATTGGTGACTTCAAGCGACCCGATCGCATCGTTGTTGGCACAGACGATCCGCGTGCCCGCGAGGTGATGAAGGAAATCTATCGGCCCTTGTTTCTCAACGAGCCGCCTTTGGTTTTCACGAGCCGCCGCACATCCGAATTGATCAAATATGCAGCCAATGCCTTTTTGGCCGTGAAGATCACATTCATCAATGAGATTGCCGATCTCTGCGAGCAGGCTGGCGCGAATGTGCAGGAAGTGGCCCGCGGTATTGGCCTCGACAACCGCATTGGCGCGAAATTTCTCCATGCAGGCCCCGGCTATGGCGGCTCCTGTTTTCCGAAAGACACGCAGGCACTGGTGAAGACCGGGCAGGATTTTGGCGCGCCTTTGCGGATCGTTGAAACCGTGGTGGACGTCAATGATCGCCGCAAGGAAAAGATGGCGGACAAAATCATCAAGGCCTGCGGCGGCTCGGTAAGCGGGAAGACGATTGCGGTGCTCGGCCTCGCCTTCAAGCCTAACACCGATGACATGCGCGAAGCGCCCTCGCTCGTCATTATCGACGAGTTGAAAAAGGCGGGGGCGACGATCCGCGCCTTTGACCCAGAGGCGATGGAGCAGGCCAAAGGCATGATGGATGGCGTGGCGTTCGCCAAGAATGCTTATGAATGCGTCAACGGTGCCGATGCGCTGGTGATCGTGACCGAATGGGATGCCTTCCGGGCGCTTGATCTTGACCGTGTGAAAGCGGCCATGAAGCAGCCGATCGTGGTTGACCTGCGCAATATCTATCGCCCCGACGAGATGCGCCGGCGCGGCTTTCTTTATGCGAGCGTCGGCCGCGGTTAGTCCGTTTTGAGACCCACTCTGAGCTCATGACCCGCGCGGGAGCCAAGGGACCGTTGCATGCCTGCCGCAGGGGCGGGAAGAAGCGCGGTAACGACGCAAAATGTGGCCGATCTGGCATGGCCGAATCCGGGATGCTTCGGTAAAGGGAGCGCTCTTCATCCCGCCAATCCTTCCCTCGTTGATAAGCCCGCGTGCCATGCCCCCGTTTCGTAATCTGACCCGCCGGAGTTTTGTGATTGCCCTCGCGGCCTCGGCAGCCGCCTGCCAACACCAGGCAGTGACGCCCGTTGCCGATGATTCCGAATATGCGGATGATGATTGGTATATCGGCACCATCCCGGACAAGCCCTACGACATTCCGCTGGTCGACCGCTCAAAAATGAAGCCGGAGCTGGCCCGTCAGACGGTCAGCTATCATGGCGGCGAGAAGCCGGGCTCGATCGTAGTCGATATCGATCAGCGCTTCCTTTATCTCGTCCAACCCGGTGACACGGCCATCCGTTATGGCATCGGCGTCGGTCGTCAGGGCTTTTCATGGCGCGGCATGGCCTATGTTGGCCGTAAGGCCGTCTGGCCCGATTGGCGCCCTACCACCACCATGAAGCGCCTCTTGAAGAACCTGCCCGACCATATGGAAGGCGGCCTCGGCAGCCCGTTGGGGGCCCGCGCGCTTTACCTTTACCAGAATGGTCATGACATCCTGTTCCGCATCCATGGCACCAATGAGCCTTGGAGCATTGGGGAGCAGGTTTCGTCCGGCTGTATCCGCCTCCTCAACGAAGACATTTACGACCTTTACAACCGCGTCGAGGTTGGCACGATCGTCTATGTGAAGAAGAATGGACGTCTGCGTACCTGATTGCAGGCGCGACCGTTCTTTGATCTAAGACGGGTGAGGAGTTTCCGCCGATGCAAACCTTTTTCGTTGAGATCAAATGCAAGCTGGGCAAGACCTATGATGTCGCCAGCCGCTTGGCCGATGCCGAAATTGCCTCGGAGATTTATTCCATCGCTGGCAATTTCGACATTCTCGCCAAATTCCATCTCGATGATGGTGTCGATATCGGCCATTTCGTCGGCCAGAAAGTGCAGACGATCGCCGATATCGTCGACACACACACGATCCTGACGTTCAAGGCGTTCTAAGCCCGCGCGGTTTAAACCACCGCGCGGACTGTGCCGACTTCAATCTTGTTCCAATTCTTCATGGTCGGCTCACCGAGCGCGCGCAATTTCGCGCGTGTCGCATCGTCAAGCGGCAGGAATTTCTGAATCAGCGCTTCCATCACCGCTTGCGAGGCGCGCGTTGCGCCATCGTCAATCTTAAGCGCAATGCCATAGCCCAATTCAGGAAAAGACGCGCAATAGACGCCTTCTGCGCCGGTTTTCATGAAAACGCGTTCACGCAAAATATTCATCGCATCCGTATCGAAGCGTCCTGTCCCCGCCACCATGAACGGATGCGCCGCCACGGCTTTGAAAATGCGGCGCGCCGCCTCGGCGCGTTGCGGGGCGAGACCATGCCCGGTGCCGAGCTTGGCGAAGCCTTGCGCGATCCCGCGCAAAGGTGCGGCATAGGTCGGAATGGAACAGCCATCCGTGCCGCACACATCATCACCAAGCGTTGCGCCCGTCATTGCTTCGCACACGATCTTGATTTCGCGCTGGACCGGATGGGCGCGACCGACATAGCCCTTCGGGTCATATTCCATCGCGCAAGCGACGCAGAGAAAACCAGAATGCTTGCCCGAGCAATTATTGTGAAGCGCGGTGGGTTCTTCGTGCTTGGCGGCAAGCGCGCGCGTGGCCGCATCACCCATCGGCCAATGCGCGCCGCATTCAAGCGCGCCCTTGTCGAGCCCTGCTTTTTTCAAAATGCCAGCGGCTGTTTCAGCATGTTCGGGCTCGCCGGAATGCGAGGCCACACATAAGGCAATTTCCGCATCGGTCAGCTGATATTTATCGGCCGCACCTGTTTCAAAGAGCGGCAGCGCTTGGAACGCTTTAACCGCTGAACGCGGATAGACGGGCGCGTCGATATCACCGGCTGAAGCCACGATCTTTCCGTCCGGATCCACCACTGCATAAGAGCCGCGATGCTGTGATTCGACGCGCTGGCCGCGTGTCACTTCGACAAGGACGGGATTGGTCATGGCTAACGCTCCGGGGGCTTCAAACGGACCCGCATGACAAAGCCTGCCATGCGCATCTTTCTCATAGCCGGTCTGACGATTTTAGCTAGGGCCTCGCGGTACCGTTTATTCTGCAGCGCTCTTTTGAACATAGCCGAGCTTTTGATTGAGCTCGTTCAAAAGGTTTTCCGCCGCTTCCGCAATCACGGTGCCAGGCGGGAAGATTGCCGAGGCACCGGCATCATGGAGTTGCTGAAAATCCTGCGGAGGAATAACGCCACCCACCACGATCATAATGTCGGGGCGGCCTTCCTGCGTTAGCGCCGCCTTGAGTTCCGGCACCAGCGTGAGATGGCCTGCGGCGAGGGACGAGACGCCGACAATGTGCACATCATTCTCAACCGCTTGCCGCGCCGCTTCATCAGGCGTCGCGAACAAGGGGCCGATATCAACGTCAAAGCCGAGATCGGCAAAGGCCGATGCAATCACCTTCTGGCCGCGATCGTGACCATCTTGCCCCATCTTGGCAACGAGAATGCGGGGACGACGGCCATCATTCTCTTCAAATGCTTCCACCATCGCCTGCACGCGCTTGACCGCATCCGACATGGTGCCAACCTCCCGTTTATAGACACCGCTGATTGAGCGGATTTCAGCGCGGTGGCGACCGAACACTTTTTCGAGCGCCATCGAAATTTCACCAACGGTTGCCTTGGCGCGCGCGGCATTGATGGCAAGTGCCAAGAGATTGCCATTCGCCTTCGCGCCCTCGGTCAACGCGTTGAGTGCCGCGTCAACAGCCTTCGGGTCACGCTCCGCGCGCAACCGCGCAAGTTTTTCGAGCTGTTGCGTGCGCACGGCAGAATTGTCGACCTTGAGAACATCGATGGGCTTTTCATCGGTCGGCCGGAATTTGTTGACACCGATCACGGCCTGACGCCCGGCATCGATGCGCGCCTGCGTTTTTGCTGCTGCTTCTTCAATACGCAGCTTCGGGATGCCCGCTTCAATGGCCTTGGCCATGCCGCCAAGCTCTTCAACTTCTTGAATATGAGCCCACGCTTTCGCGGCGAGTTCCGTCGTCAGCCGC
The DNA here is from genome assembly GCA_018882635.1 of Beijerinckiaceae bacterium. Classification (GTDB taxonomy): domain Bacteria; phylum Pseudomonadota; class Alphaproteobacteria; order Rhizobiales; family Beijerinckiaceae; genus TNE-4. Next base: position 17,955 of record VERN01000021.1, read on the forward strand.
TCGACATAGAACGAGCCACCCCACGGATCGATGATCCGCGTCGTGCCGCTTTCCTGCTGCAGGAAAAGCTGCGTATTACGCGCAATGCGCGCCGAGAAATCGGTTGGCAGAGCAAGCGCTTCGTCGAGCGCATTGGTGTGCAGCGATTGCGTATGGCCTTGCGTTGCGGCCATGGCCTCAATCTGCGTGCGTATCACATTGTTGAACACATCTTGCGCCGTGAGCGACCAACCCGATGTCTGCGAATGCGTGCGCAGCGGCAGCGATTTGTCGCTCTGCGGATTGAAACCCTTCACAAGTTTGGCCCACAACAGACGCGCGGCCCGCAGTTTTGCAACTTCCATAAAGAAGTTCATGCCGATCGCCCAGAAGAAGGACAAACGCGGCGCAAATTGATCCACGGTGAGACCGGCCTTGATGCCAGCGCGAATATATTCGACGCCATCGGCGAGCGTATAAGCGAGCTCAAGATCCTGAGTCGCACCAGCTTCCTGCATATGGTAGCCGGAAATCGAGATCGAATTGAATTTCGGCATATTCTGCGACGTGAACGCAAAAATATCCGAAATGATGCGCATCGAAGGGCCGGGCGGATAAATATAAGTATTGCGGACCATGAATTCTTTCAAAATGTCGTTTTGGATCGTGCCTGCGAGTTTGTCAGGCGTGACGCCCTGTTCCTCGGCCGCGACAATGTAGAGCGCGAGCACTGGCAGCACCGCACCATTCATCGTCATCGACACGCTCATCTGATCGAGCGGAATGCCCGAGAACAGGGTGCGCATGTCATAGATGGAATCGATGGCCACGCCCGCCATGCCGACATCGCCCGCCACGCGCGGATGATCAGAATCATAGCCGCGATGGGTCGCAAGATCGAACGCGACAGAGAGGCCTTTCTGTCCGGCCGCGAGATTGCGGCGATAAAAGGCATTGGAATCTTCGGCCGTTGAAAAGCCCGCATATTGGCGAACAGTCCAAGGCTGGTTCACATACATTGTGGGATAAGGGCCGCGCAAAAAGGGCGCCAACCCCGGCATCGTGTCAGCATGATCAAGCCCGGCCCGATCCGCTTCTGTATAAACGGGCTTCACCGGAATTTCTTCCGGCGTCATCCATGTCTCGCCCCCTTCCGGCGTGCCGGTCGGCGCGGCCGCATAAGCGAGCGTGGCGAAATTCGGAATCTTCGTCATGGCTCAATCCTCCACGCGAATGGAAAGCCGCGCTTGCGCCGCTTTCAGGCTCGCTAACACGTCGAGCCCCATAAAGATGAAATCATCAACGCCGGCCGCTTTCAGCGCGGCTTCGAGATCGCCCGGACGCCCGGCGAGATAAACCGCCTTCGCGCCTGCGGCTTTCAACGCGCGCGCGGCCTCTGCCGCTTCGCTGGCGTAAATCTCATCCGACGAACACAGGCACGCAATCGGCGCGCCGGATTTTTTGAACGCCTCGATGAGGGCTGCAAGATCGGTCTTGCCGTCTTTCACAAAGCCATCATTGCTCAGCGCTTTGATGCCACCCGCTTCGAAGAAATTCTTCGCGAACATGGCGCGCGCCGTAAACGCCGCGATCGGCCCGAGATTGGCGAGGAAGAGGTTCGCCTCTTTCGCGTGCTGGGCGCTATCGCGTAATTTTTCATAGGCTGCCGCAAGGCGGATCGGCTTTAAGGGTGCATCCTGCGTATTCACAGGCGCGGGCTTTAACACCGCAACAGGTGCTTCCAAAATATTCGGAAACTCACTGACGCCGGTGATCGGTTCCTTGCGCGAAGCGATGGCTTTGGCGCGCGCATCGCGCACCTTGGCGACATCTCCGACAAAAGCGCCCGTTTCGACGGCGTTATAGATTCCGCCTTGCTGTTCGATCGTTTGAAAAATGGTCCACGCCTCGGCGATGAGCGCATCGGTGAGGGCTTCGATCCCACCGGAACCTGCCGCGGGATCAGCAACGCGGGCGAGGTTCGATTCTTCAAGCAGAATAAGCTGCGTATTCCGCGCCAAGCGACGCGCAAAAGCATCTGGCAGCCCGATCGCTTGTGTGAAGGGCAGGGTGGTGATGGCGTCGGCCCCACCAATGCCTGCGGCGAACACGGCGGTCGTCTCGCGCAGGAGATTCACCCACGGATCGCGCGCCGTCATCATGCGCGCGGATGTTGTCGCTGACACGAAAGCGCGAGTGGGCGTTAAGCCACAGGCCTTCTGCACGCTGGCCCACAAAGCGCGGATCGCGCGGAACTTCGCAAGACCGAGGAATTGATCAGCATCGGCGGAGAGGCGGAATTCAATCGCGTCGCGCGCTTGCTCAAGTGTGAACCCTGATGCCTCCAGCGCGCGCATATAAAACACGGCGAGGGCCAAGGCGCTGCCGAGCTCTTGCGCTTCTGATCCGCCAGCCTCGTGCACGATGCGGCCATCCGCCTTGATGAACGGCCCTTTGAAGCCGCGTGCATGAAGATCACGCACCGCTTCCGAAACACGACGTCCCATATCGGCGCCGTCAGCGGGCTTAAAGCCGGTGCCCATCCACACGCCGACCGGGTCGAGGCCAAAAGCGATATGGCACGCGGATGGTTCAACCCCGCGGCGCTTCGCCGTTTCGATGATCGCATGCGCTGCGTCGCGGCCCTTCATGCCCACTTCGAGCGCAATCAAAACGCCGGCATCGAGATAGACGCCTTCCAGAGCATGAGCGACGGCATCCGCCTTGTCGTCGATGCCAAAGCCGAACGCCTGCGGCGCCCCTTTAAAAATGATGGAGAGGCCGGTGGCACCATTCTCGAGATCAGTCAGCGCCTGACTATTGGCCGCGGCGGTGTCGGGTTCGTCGACACGTTGCAGGATCGCCCACGGCGCACCGGGCGCGCGCCCGGCCAAGGGGGCCTTGCCATCGGCCTTCGCATAGAGTGGTTCGATGCGAATACCGTCATAGGTCCGGCTGACGAGCTTCTTCTCGAATTCGGCACCCTTCAGCACCTTGTCGACGAGTTTCATCCAGTCATCGCGGCTGGCGGGCGGAAAGGGTTCGATGAAGGGCAGGGCGGACATCACGCGGGCCTCTGAAACAGGGTCTTTTTTGCGCCGCAACCCTGCCAGATGAGGCGGTCCGCCGCCACCCTTCGTTCGGGTGAGACGGCCTGCCACAATTTGACCTGAAGGCGGGCATTCCACTTCCAATTGTAGCGGTTTTTTGAGCCGCCCCCTATAACGCAAGAGATCACAGGCCAGCGAGGCGAACCCATGGCGGATACCAGCATTCTGATCGGCAAAAGCGGCAAGCCGGAAGTGCTCGAGCTGAAACTGGCCAATCGGCATGGCCTCATCACCGGGGCCACGGGCACCGGCAAGACCGTGACGCTGCAAGTGCTGGCCGAAGGCTTCTCCAATGCTGGCGTCCCTGTCTTCGCCGCCGACATTAAGGGCGACCTCTCGGGCATCGCTGCGCCGGGCGAGATGAAGCCCGCTTTCGTCGAGCGCGCGCAATCCATGGGCATCGATCTCAAGCCCGATCGCTTCCCGGTGACCTTCTGGGATCTGTTCGGCAAGGATGGCCACCCCATCCGCGCCACCGTGTCTGATATGGGCCCGCTCTTGCTCGCGCGCCTGCTCGATCTCAACGACATTCAGGAAGGTGTGCTCAACATCGTCTTCCGCGTCGCTGATGAAGAAGGGCTGCTGCTGCTGGATTTGAAAGATCTGCGCGCGCTTCTTGCATTCGTTGGTGAGAATGCCGCGTCCCTGACCACCCAATACGGCAATGTCTCGTCCGCCAGCATTGGCGCCATCCAGCGTGCTTTGCTCGTGCTCGAAAATCAGGGCGGGGAACAGTTTTTCGGCGAGCCCATGCTCAACATTAACGATCTGATGCATGTCGATCGTGACGGCCGCGGCATGGTCAATATTC
>VERN01000211.1 GCA_018882635.1 Beijerinckiaceae bacterium
CGCCACAACGACGGGCGGGAACACGACAAGATTGACGGCGTTCCAGCCCCAATTGGCCAGCATCTGCCCGGATGAGAAAGAGCCGATCGCCATGGTGCCGAAAATCAGGAAATCATTGAACGCCTGAACCTTGTTCCGCTCTTCGGGGCGGTGGCATTGCGTCACGAGGGCGGACGCACCCACAAATCCAAAATTCCACCCGACGCCCAGAAGGATCAGGCCAATCCAGAAATGCCAGACCGTGATGCCCGCCATATCAACGACCGCTGCACCGGCAAGCAGGATCAGGCCCGCCGTAATCACGCGCGGAATTCCAAAACGGCTAATGAGATTGCCGGTGAAAAAGCTGGGCGCATACATCGCCAACACATGCCACTGAATCGCGTTATTGGATTCCGTCAAGGAATGGCCGCACATGCGCATGGCCAGTGGTGCAGACGTCATCACCAAATTCATCAGGGCGTAAGACACGACGCCACACAAAGCGGCGGCAATGAATTTTGGTTGCGCAATGATTTCCGCCAAGGGGCGGCCACCTTTATGCGATCCGACAATGGGTTTGGGAATATCAACGCGTGACACAACGATCATCGCGACCACAGCGACCACGATCTGCGCTGCATAACTGGCTGCAAACAAATGCATGCCAATATTCATTGTCATATTGACGAGCTGCGGCCCAAGAACGCCTGCAAACACGCCACCTGCCATGACCCATGAAATCGCGCGGGGCTTGAAGGAATCGGATGCAGTATCAGCCGCCGCAAAACGATAGGATTGGGCCACCGATGCATACATGCCGCCAAAGAAGGTCGCGACGCAGTAAAGCAAAAAGCTCGAATAGATCACGGCCAACATGGCAAAAAAGCCAATCAATATGCCCATGAACGTGCCGCACATCATTGCAACGCGACGGCCATATTGACGCGAAATATAACCATTCGGCAGCGTGCCAGCCGCCATCCCAACAACAAACATGGAAACCGGAAAGGTGGCATAAGCCGGATCCGGCGCGAGCATTGAGCCGACGATAGCGCCGGTCGCAAAAACAACGGAGGCATTGGCCCCCGCGAGCGCACTCGCGATGGCTAATAGAAGCACATTGCGGCGCGCGAGCGCGTCACCATTCTCAACTGAAGCCGATGTTGTCACGAATTGTCCTGACCGAAATGATTAAATGCGAGGGATGAGAAATTGAGCGGCCCGTCCGAACCTTGAACCGAGAACCCCGCTTCACGCTCCGTGACCATTCCGATCCGCGTGAAAGGAACGCCGCACGCCGCGATGTTGGCCTGCAATCGATCCCAACGGGCGGGGGGAACGGCACAGAGAATTTCATAATCGTCGCCGCCGGTCAGCACGGTCTCCAAGCATGACGGCTCAGCCGTGAGAGCATGGCGCGCTGCGTCAGACAAGGGAACCAAGTTCGCATCAATCAATGCACCGCAACCCGAGACGGCGAGCATTTTTGCTGCATCGCCGAGAAGACCGTCTGAGATATCCATCGCAGCGCTTGCGTCGGCGCGCAGCATCGCAGCCACATTGATGCGCGGCCTCGGGCGGCGATAGCGTTCAACCAGAAACGCGCGATCCTCCGGCTTGAGGGTGGATGCCCATGACGGCAAGCTCCCCCGCGCGAGCGGAAGGCCAAGGGCTGCATCGCCCATCGTTCCTGTGACAGCGAGGATATCACCGGGGCGCGCACCGCTGCGGCGCAGCATCGTCCCGCTTGGAACTGCGCCAAAGGCCGTGATCGAGAGGGTGAGCGGTCCCGGCATTTTGACGGTATCGCCGCCCACTAAGGGACATGACCAGAGGTCCGCAGCGCTCCCCAAACCATCGGCAAACCCTGCGAGCCAGCTGGCATCAATGTGTTTGGGTAACGCGAGCGTAAGCAGAAATCCGAGAGGCTCGGCCCCCTTCGCTGAGAGATCGGAAACATTCACACCGAGCGCCTTCCAGCCAATCGTCTCGGCCGGATCGCTCGGAAGAAAATGCACGCCCTCAATGATCGCATCAACTGTGGTGACGAGATCATGACCGACGGGAACATGCACAAGTGCGGCATCGTCTTTAAGCCCAAGCCCTGATGGGCCCGCCAAGGGGGCAAAGAAACGCTCAATCAGTCCGAATTCATCCAGAGGCCCGGGGGCGGTCATGAAAACGCCCCTCCTCGCTTCAACCGCGCTCGCCAGCGCGGATGTCGCGCGCAATGGCGTCGAGCACAGCGTTGACCATGGCTGGCTCCTGCTCCGTGTAAAACGAGTCCGTGACACGCATATATTCGGACACGATCACGCGGAGCGGCACATCAGGGCGATTTTTCAATTCGAACACGCCCGCCCGTAAAATCGCGCGCAGCACCGCTTCGATGCGTTTCAACGGCCAGCCCTTGGCCAAGGCGTCATCAACCGCCCGATCAATCGCCACCTGATCGGCTACGACGCCTTCAACAATCGCACGAAAAAAACTTTCTTCGGCTTCCGGCATTTCAATGCCGTCGATCTCGCGGCCAATCCAATGGGCTTCATGCTCGGCGATCACATCACCAACAGGCTTGCCACCCAGATCCATCTGGTAGAGCGCTTGGACAGCAGCCAAACGCGCCGCCGATCTCAAATCACCACGCGCCATTTTATTCACCTGCCGAAAAACGGCGCTTCAGGGCAACTAAGGAAAGCGCAGCTTCGGCTGCGCCGCCGCCCTTGTTCATTTCACTGACCCTGGCACGCGCCCAAGCCTGCGCTTCGTTTTCAACGGTCAAAATGCCATTGCCAAGCGGCAGGCTCATCGAGGTCGAAATATCCATCAAAGCGCGGGCGCTTTCACCGGCGACAATATCGTAATGGCCGGTTTCGCCGCGAATGACACAACCGAGTGCGACAGCGCCATCAAACGGCTCTTCAATCGCGTCGGCGGCTTCGACAGCGATGACGATGGCGGCCGGGATCTCAAGCGCGCCGGGAACCGTGATGACATCATAGGTCGCGCCAGCCGCCTCGATGGCTGCCTTGGCGCCTGCCAATAATTCATCGGCGATACCGTCATAATAGCGGGCCTCGACGATGAGGATATGCGCGCCGTCGACATCCTGAACGGCTTTGGCAGAGGAACGCGGCTTGGCCATGATAATCCCGGTCGGCGGAGCAAACTCGCCCCGTCAGTAGCCCCCAGCGCGGGCTTCCGCAAGCCGGGCCGCATAGCGAGCCATCATATCGATCTCACAATTGATCCGATCACCGGGCTTGCGCGGCCCCCAATTGGTCACTTCGAGGGTGTGGGGGATCAAGAGAACCGAGAACAGGTCACGTTCGACGCTGTTCACCGTGAGCGACGTACCGTCCAAAGCCACGGACCCTTTTTCGGCGATGAACCCAGCGGTGCCCTTTGGTGCGCGCAGGGTGAAGCGTGCTGTCGCCCCCCATGGGCCGTCCTGTGTGACCGCCTCCCGCGCCACAAGTTCCGCGACGCCGTCGATATGGCCTGTCACAATATGGCCGCCCAATTCGTCACCGATCTTCAAAGCCCGTTCGAGGTTGATGCGGTCGCCGGGCTTCCAGTTCTGCAGCGTGGTCCGCGCTAATGTCTCAGCCGCGGCATCGACATCAAACCAAGCATTCCCCGCTTGCCCGCCCATGCCGACCGCGGTGAGGCAAATCCCATTGCATGCGATGGACGCACCTAAGGCGATCGTGGCGGGATCATAGGTGGTGCCAATCCGCAAACGCCGCAACGTCGCGTCGCGCTCCTCAACAGAGAGTACGGTGCCAAGATCGGTGACGATGCCCGTGAACATCAGACGATCCTCTCGAAAATCTCGATATGGTCAGGCGCGGCTTCGTAATGATCGCGCAAACGAAACCGTGTGTCTTTGATCGCTTGCGCAGCCGCAGGAAAGGCACGCAAACCCGGGCCGTCGAAAGATTGCAGTGACGTCATCACGACTAATTCGTCGACGAGATCCCGTTCGAGCAAGGCTTCACCGAGATGCGGACCGCCTTCGCAAAGAATACGCGTGATGCCGCGCGCGGCCAGCTCAGTCATGAGCGCCGGTAAATCCAATAGGCGACCGTCACCCTGATCAGACGGAACGCGCACAATGTCTGCGCCCGCATCTTCAAGCGCATCAGCCTGATCATCAGACGCTTGATGAAGTCCCGCGACCCAAAGCGGACTTTGGCGGGCCGTTTCAACCAGTTTCGATCCGAGCGGCAGCGACAGGAACGGATCAGCGATGATGCGGATGGGTCCCTGCCCTTCTAAACCCGGCAGACGCAGTGTGAGCAACGGATCGTCTTTCACCGCTGTGCCAATGCCAATCAAAATCGCATCATGCGTGGCGCGCAGAATCTGTGTCCGCGCATTGGCGTTCTCGCCGGTGATCATCAAACGCTGGTCGGTGCCCGATGCCGCAAAGCCATTTGCCGTTTGTGCGAGTTTCAATGTCACGAAAGGCCGCTTCTGCGTGATGCGCAGAACATGGCCGCGATTGGCGCGCAGCGCTTCATCGCGCAAAACGCCGGTCACAACGTCCACACCGGCTTGACGCAGCAAGGCATGGCCTTGCCCAGCGACGCGCGGATCAGGATCTTCAAGCGCCGTGACGACGCGCGCAATACCCGCTGCAATGATCGCCTCGGCGCAAGGCGGCGTTTTCCCGTGATGTGAACATGGCTCCAGCGTCACGCTCATGATGGCACCGCGTGCCGCATCGCCCGCCGCGTTCAGCGCTTCGGTTTCCGCATGCGGGCGACCGCCTTTTTGCGTGAACCCGCGACCAAGTATAACAGGGCCTTGCGGCGTGTTTTTCCAGACGACCGCGCCGACAGCAGGATTAGGGGCCGTGTTGCCAAGCCCGCGGCGCCCGAGCGCCAGCGCGTGCCGCATCACGTCTTCATCCGCACTCATTTTTCGGGTTCGCCTTCCTCGGCGGTGAGTTCCCCGATCAATTCCTCGAAATCACGCGCCTCGCGGAAATTGCGATAAACGGATGCAAACCGCACATAGGCGACGTCATCGAGATTTTTGAGACCATCCATCACTAGCTTGCCGATGGTCTCAGACGGCACATCGCCATCGCCCATGCTCTCAAGCTGACGGACGATCCCGTTGACCATGCGTTCGACACGCTCAGGAT
>VERN01000212.1 GCA_018882635.1 Beijerinckiaceae bacterium
ATGCTGTCTCGCGCCTGCGCGACAGCCAATTGGGTGATCCGCGCGTTTCCAACATTGCGAATTACATTCGCAAGGGCAAGCTGTGGCAGGCTTTCGAAAGCGAAACCCGCCCCGTGCTTCTGATCGACGAGATCGACAAGGCGGACATCGAATTTCCGAACGATCTTTTGCTTGAGCTCGATCGTATGGAGTTCCACGTTTATGAAACAGGTGAAACGATCAAGGCGCGCCAGCGTCCGATCGTCGTCATTACGTCCAATAATGAAAAGGAATTGCCTGACGCCTTTTTGCGCCGCTGTTTCTTCCATTATATCAAATTTCCCGATCGCGAGACGATGGAAGAGATCATCGCCGTGCATTTTCCGGGAATCAAAAAGCGGCTTGTGGCGGAGGCGCTCTCTCTGTTTTTCGAAATCCGTGAGGTGCCGGGGCTGAAAAAGAAGCCCTCGACCTCGGAGCTCCTTGATTGGCTGAAGCTCTTAATGGCGGAAGAGATTGGGCCGGAACTCTTGCTCGAACGGGATCCGAAAAAGCTTATTCCGCCGCTGCATGGTGCGCTTCTTAAAAATGAGCAGGACGTGCATCTTTTTGAGCGGCTGGCCTTTATGAACCGCAGGGAGCGAGGCTGATGCTGCGCTTGATGCTTTTGCGCCATGCTAAAGCTGTGCCGCATGGCGCAGCGCCGGATTTCGACCGGGCGCTTGATGAGCGCGGCCAACGCGAAGCGGATGAGGTCGGCGTTTATCTGAAGGACGAGCAATTATGGCCGGATCTGGCGCTGGTTTCGCCATCATTACGGACGCGGCAGACTTGGGAGCGTGCCGCCGCATCGCTCGACGCGGTTGAAACTCTTTTTGATGAAGCGATCTATGATGCGGAAGCAGCTGGGTTGCAGGCGATTGTGCGGGCTAAGGGCGGGCGTGTGCGCACGCTTCTTGTCTGCGCCCATAATCCGGGGATCGAAGATTTCGCGACGCAGAGCGTTGGTTTCGGCGACCGTTACGCTTTCGCCCGGATGAAGGGGCATTTTGCGCCTGCTGCTCTCGCCGTGCTTGATTTCGATCTTGAGCAATGGAGTGATCTGCAGCCCAACACGGCGCGGCTTGATCGCTTCCGTTTGCCGATGCCGGGGCACTGATGCCGCCTCCGGGATTTTTTGACGCGCTGGCCTTTGAGGCCGGGCTTGCGGCACGCGCCATTGGCGATGCGGCAAGCGGGCTTTTTGAGCCGAAGGTTCGGCTTGGCGTGACAGGCCTGTCACGTGCCGGGAAAACTGTTTTCATCACGGCTCTCGTTCATGCGCTGACCGCGGGGGGGCGCTTTCCGGTTCTGACAGCGATGGCGGAAGGGCGTGTGAGTGGGGCGCAGCTCGCCCCGCAGCCTGATGATAATGTGCCGCGTTTTGCTTATGAGACGCATCTTGAGGCTTTTCTGGGCGCTGATCGCCATTGGCCGGACTCCACACGCGCCATCGCCGAATTGCGCTTAGTCATTGATTATGAATCGAAAGGTGGCTGGCGCGGTGGTCCGCGCAAACTCACGCTTGATCTTGTCGATTATCCCGGCGAGTGGCTGCTCGATCTGCCGCTTTTGAAATTGGATTACGCGACATGGGCAAGACAGACACTGGCGGCTTGCCGCACGCCGCAACGCTTAAAGCATAGCCATCTCTTTTTAGAGGCGGCACAAGCAGCCCTGCACGCACCGGCTGATGAAATCGAAGCGCAGCGTGTTGCGCATTTGTTTCGCGATGCGCTCCTTGCCATGCGTGATGATCCATCCATCATTGCGCGCTTGGCGCCGGGCCATTTTCTGATGCAGGGCGCGCGCGAAGGGGCGCCCGCTCTGACATTTGCGCCCCTACCGGTTGAGGGTGAGATCAAGCGCGGCTCTCTCGCAGCGATGATGGCGCGCCGCTATGATGCCTATCGCGATCATGTGGTTAAGCCCTTCTTCCGTGATCATTTTGCAAGGCTTGATCGGCAGATCGTGCTTGTCGACGTGCTGCACGCACTCAATGCCGGGCCTGATGCCGTCGCGGATTTGCGCGTCGCGCTTGATGATATTTTGGGAGCCTTTCGCACGGGGGCGGATTCGTTCTGGACCGATTGGATCCGGCCTAAGATTGATCGCGTGCTTTTTGCGGCCACAAAGGCGGATCATCTCAATCCGATGAGTCATGATCGGCTTGAAGCCATCTTGCGGCTGATTGTTGAACGCTCCTTGCGAAGGATTGGTGATAGCGGCGCGCGGATCGATGTGATTGCGCTGGCTTCGGTGCGCGCCACACGAGAGGCGGAAGTCCGTGAGTTAAACAGCGTGTTGCCCGCGATTGCGGGTGTTCCGCTGAAAGGCGAGGTCATTGGGGATGTGACCTTTGACGGTGTGGCGGAGGCTGTCATCTTTCCCGGTGAATTGCCAGCGAAGCCGGAACAAGCCATTGATACTGGCTTTCCGCGCGGATCGCTGCGTTTTGTCCGCTTCCGGCCACCTTTGATCGCGGCGGATGACCGCTCGTTTCCTTTGCCGCATATACGCCTTGATCGTGCGTTGGAATTCCTGATTGGCGACCGTCTCCCGTGAGGATTGGTGCATGAGGATTGGTGAATGACGCAACCGCGTGCCTATTCAACGCAAGATCCACGGGTCACGATTGTCGATCTGCCGCAGCCGATGATTGATGATGCGCAGGTGCCTGTTGTCCTTCCGCCTCCGCTGAAGCGGCGGCGGTTTGGAACATTATTTCTCGGCGCGATTTCAGGGCTGGCTTTTCTTGCGCTCGGAATTTTGATCGAGCGTTTCATTGTCGATCTGTTCGCGCGCGAGCCTGTGCTGGGTTGGGTTGCGTCAGCGCTTGCCGTGTTTGCCGCCATCGGGGCGTTGGGTTTTGTCGGGCGCGAGCTTGGTGCGTTATGGCGGCTCGGCTCCATTGCAAAATTACAGGCGCAAGCGGTCTCGATCCTTGAAACAGATGACGCGGCTGAGGGTCGCGCTGTGCGTGATGCGCTCGTGTCGCTTTATGCGAAGCGGCCTGATACGGCGCGCGGCCGGCGTGCCATTGAATCAACGCGCGGTGCTGTGATCGACGGGCGTGACATGCTCACGGTTCTTGAGCGTGATCTCATGGTGCCGCTTGATGCCGAAGCGCGGTTACTCGTCGTGCAAGCGGCCAAACGTGTCTCGGTTGTCACCGCGGTTTCGCCGCGGGCTTTGATTGATGTTGCGTTTGTGATCGGACAATCGCTGCGGCTGATCCGGCGTGTGGCGGAAGTCTATGGCGCAGGCGTGGGGATCCTTGGTTTCTGGCGGCTTGCGCGGACAGTCATTGCGCATCTGGGCATCACGGGCGGCATCGCGATGGGCGATACGCTCGTTCAACAATTGGTCGGGCAGGGGATTGCTGCGAAACTTTCAGCGCGGCTTGGCGAGGGTGTGATCAATGGGTTGATGACCGCTCGGGTGGGGCTTGCGGCGATCGAGGTCTGTCGGCCGCTGCCTTTCCATGCGGTTCAGCCGCCGAGCCTTTCGGATTTGGCTGGTAATCTCTTCGCCAGTGCGCCGCCGAAGGATGCGGCCTGATCATCCCTGCATAGCTCGGTTGAGTCCCGCGCAAGGCTTGGCCATAGCTCCGCGGTGATCTTTCGCTCTAAGGTCAAAGAGAGTCGGGGAGCGAACCATTCGTGCCATTGTTTTCTTTGCAGGGTGAGGGCCGTAACAGGCTGTTCGGCGTTGGTCTCATCCTGGCCGCCACGTTTCTTCTCGCGATTTCGGACACGCTGACGCGCTATGTCGTGAGTGATGTATCGCCGCGACTTGTGATTTTCGCGCGCTATGCAGCTTTTAGCATCATTACAGTGCCAATGCTTTTTATGGGTGAGCGTGTCTCGCTGCGTGCGACGGCAGCACCATGGTTGCAGGCGCTGCGCGCGCTCTGCGTTTTTCTGGCGTCGTTCTTGTTCGCGATTGGGCTGATCTGGGTACCTGTCGCGAATGCATCGGCGATCGCGTTTGTAGCGCCGTTAATCGTTGTCGTCTTTTCATCATTGCTGCTTGGCGAAAGCGTATCGCGATCGCATTGGGTGGCTGCGATGACGGGCTTTGCCGGAGTGCTGTTTATCGTTCGGCCGGGGGCGGGCGGCTTTGGTTGGGCCGCGCTGTTTCCCATCATGACCGCGATGATCTGGGCAGCGGCGTTATTGGCCACGAAATTTATGAGCGCAACCGAGTCCCGCCGCGTGACGGCGTGCTACACGGCGCTCTATGGCTTACTCGGATCAAGCGTAGCGCTGCTGTTTGATTTCAGTTGGCCGCCGCAGGCGATGATTGTGCCTCTCATGACGATCGCTATTGCGGGATCGATGGGACAGATTTTGATCGTCGCGGCCTATCATTACATGCCCGCGTCGCGGCTAGCGCCACTCTCTTATGTGCAATTGCTTTGGGTGCTCGTATTCAGCGCGCTACTTTTTCATACACTGCCTGACGCAATCGCCTTTATCGGCATTTTTATGGTTGTCGGCAGCGGGCTTTATATTGTGTTGTATCGCAAGAAGATCGCTTAAAGAGCCGCACGGGATAGGCTTTATCGGATGAATTGGTCGATATAGCTCTCGCCCATGCCGTTCGCGATGTAATGTTTGCGGCATTTATCGATGCGCGTGAACACATCATCAAAGCCGGTGCAATTGCCGTCGGGATCACAATAGATCATGGCCCCATTGACCTGAAACATGGTGATCATTTCTTCGACATGCGGATCGACAACAAGCGTGTGCGTTTCGCCGGGCGCCTCATAAACATAGGAGCCTTCGCGGGCGACCCAATCATGTTCGAGATAGCGCCATTCGCCCTTGATCACGTAGCCATGCACAGGTTGCGAGTGGCGATGGCGTGATAAAACTCCGGCGCGCCTGACGCGCAGGAGGTTCATCCAATAGCCGCGCGATGCGCTCATGCAAAGCGGACGAAACCACACATTGTCGTCAACGGGTACCCAGATGCGTTCGTCTTCAGGAATGACATTTGGCACCACGAGTTCGGGTGGCGACTCCTTCGGCATGGGATGGCGATAGGGGAGCCACTTATCAGAATGGGATGGCACCGGTGCGGTCATGGGATGTCCTTCAC
>VERN01000213.1 GCA_018882635.1 Beijerinckiaceae bacterium
GTGGAGCCAAGCATACGTGACGTGCCAATATCAACGAGCTTAGGGCCGCTCGCCGTATCGCCTAGATAGACGTCCACTGAACCCGACTCTTTTTCAACGATCGTGAAGTTGACGAGTTTGGACATGTTATTCAGAAGGACATCGCGTTGATCTAGCAAATCATTAAGTTTTTGCTGACCCTTGCCGGTCCGACTGATGTCAAGATTAAGACGAGCAATCTGGGTCGCCAACGAATTGACCGCTTCAATGCTCGATTTAAGGGACGTATCAGCGCTTGCGATTTCACTCGTAACCGCGTTTGCAGCAGCACGAAATGATTCCGCTACGCGCTGTCCTGCATCCATCAAAGCTAGACGCGCTGTCGTGAGGGCTGGGCTAACGGACAGATCCTGTGCCTTGGCATAAAAATCCTGCACCGCCGTGCCAACTGTGTTGGCTGGCGCAATAACGGCTTTCTCGATACGGACAAGACCGTCGGAGACAACTTCCGACTGCGCCTGGCGTGCAGCCGCTGAACGCACTTGCATCTGGAGAAAGGCATCGCTTGCGCGGCGGATCAAGTCGACGGAAACACCGGAACCGCTCGATGCAAGCCGTGCCGTTGGCAGCATCTGGGCTTCGCCCACACTCTGGAGAACGACATCACGCCGGACATAGCCTTCCGTATTCGCATTCGCGATGTTGTTGCCGGTCGTCTCCAGCAATTTACGGTAGGCCGTTAGACCGGAGGACCCGATCCCCAGAATATCGGTCATTTGTCACCGGCTTTCTGAGATACAGGCGAGCCCGACTTGGGCGCGTGAGGCGCCAATTGGCGGTTCAACGACTCGGCGATGCCGAGGCGCATATTCTTGCTCATGATCTCGGCATAGGCGCTGTCGAGCATCGACTGGAAGGGTTTGGCATCTTCACTATCGAGCAAACCTTCGGATAATTGCGCTTCCCGCATCGATTTCATGATCATCTGCAAGAAGAAACCTTCGAAGGCTTTGCTAGCCTGTTCAAGCGTTGGCTTCTTGCCAGAGGCGCGCGCGTCTTCGAGCGACATTTTCGTCGCTGTCATATCCATAATGCCGCGTGCGACTGCATCCATAATGAGGCCTCAGATGATCACGAGTTCGGCGTGCAGGGCACCAGCCTGCCGCAAGGCTTCGAGGATGGCGACAAGATCGCTCGGCGAAGCACCAACCGCGTTGACTGCATCGACAATGCTTGACAGCGGAACATCCGGTGCAAAGAGGAAGGTGCGTGCTGGCTGCTGATCGACTGCGATCTGACTGTCACGCGTAACCACGGTCTGGCCACCTGGAGGCGTGCCCGGACGCCCCTCTGCCTCAGCATCGCGGCCGATTGCCGTATTATTGTTTTCCACCACATTCACACCCGCATTGGGCTGCGAGACGTTGAGGTTTTCTTTCACACGAACCGTCAAGCTACCGTGCGAAACAGCAGCAGGTGACACGCGCACACCTTCGCTAATCACAATGGTTCCTGTGCGTGAATTAACAATCACTCGTGCCGGAGGCAGCGATTGACCGACCTTGATCTCTTCGATCTGCGACATGAACGCGACGCGCTTATCGGCATCTTTTGGCGCATTCACTTTCACGGTCATGCTGTCGATTGCTTGTGCCGTGCCATTGCCCATCTGGCGATTGATGGCCTGCGCAATGCGATTAGCATTGGTAAAATCAGGCTGCATCAGGTTGAGCATCAGAGCCGGGGCGGTATCGAACGAATTCGGCACCATCCGCTCGATCGTAGCCCCACCAGGGATACGGCCAACAGTCGGAATGTTGACAGACACTTTCGACCCATCAGCGCCTGTAATACCGAGACCACCGACGGCAAGATTGCCCTGTGCCATGGCATAGGTTTCATTGTCAGCACCAACAAGCTGCGTCATCAGCAAACTGCCACCGCGCAAACTTGTGGCTTTGCCGAAGGCAGAGACCGTGACGTCCATGCGTTGACCAGGCTTTCCGAACGCTGGAAGTTCGGCTGTCACCATCACAGCGGCAGAATTTTTCGGGTTGATACCCGCTGCATCGACGTTGATACCAAAACGCGCCACAAGGCTTTGAAGCGTTTGGTTCGTCACCGGAACACTGCCATCGCCCGTGCCGTTAAGACCCACGACGAGGCCATATCCGACGAGCTGGTTGGGACGGATCCCGCCAATCGTCACCATGTCCTTGATCCGATCCTGAAGGTCAGGACGCGGGTTGCGCGCAGCCATTTGCTGCTGGGCCAAAGCAGGACCAGCGAAGCTCGCTAGCGCACCAAGGAGGAGGACGAATTGCCGTAAGGCAAGAGGGATCCGCATGATCAAGCCTCAGATCGGAGCGACGAAGTTGAAGAATTTCCAATACCAATTGGTGAGCGTCTGATCCTGCAGATCACCCGAACCGGTGTAGCTGATATTGGCCTGTGCCACTTTGTAAGAGAACACAGAGTTTTTATCGTCAACGTCTTCGGGACGGACAATTCCCTGAAGGCGGATATATTCATAGCCTTGGCCGACTTTGATCTGCTTCTGGCCCTGCACCATCATGTTACCGTTTTCATAAACGCGCGTCACAACGACAGAAATCTGACCGGTGAGATTGTTGTTCTGTGTAGCTGTGCCTGTTCCGTCGAACTTGTCGCTATTTTCAGCGTTATAGGCCTGCGGATTGGCGATGCTACCGACGCCGGTCGCCCAAGCAAGCGGACCGAAAAGGATTTGTGGCAAAGACTTGATGGTTGTGTTGCCACTTTTATCCATCGCAGCCTTGGCCGTCTTCGTGCCGTTCATACCTTCTTGAAGCGCCACATTGAGCACATCACCGACATTGCGGGCCTTGCGCGCACCCAGGAAGAAACCGGCCTGATTACGCGCATAGATGGCGCCATCGGGCTGCTTTTCTTTCAGCGGAACAACCTGGTCGTAATCGACCGCGAACTCCTGAGCGGCGCGCTCTTCCATCACGGTGTTGCAGGCCGCAAGACCGAGTGCGAAAGGTGCGAGGAGGAGAAGACGAAGCTTTTTCATGATCAATCCTCACATGCTCTGTGTCAGGTTCTTCATCATTTGGTCGACAGCCGAGAT
This sequence comes from Beijerinckiaceae bacterium, assembly GCA_018882635.1. Classification (GTDB taxonomy): domain Bacteria; phylum Pseudomonadota; class Alphaproteobacteria; order Rhizobiales; family Beijerinckiaceae; genus TNE-4. Next base: position 3,092 of record VERN01000213.1, read on the forward strand.
GGCTTTTGAATTTACTTCGTAAGCGCGCTGCGTTTCGATCATTTGCACGAGTTCTTCGACGACGTTCACGTTCGATGATTCAAGCGCACCCTGCACGATGCGGCCGGCGCCATCAGTTGCCGGGTTAGCAACCACCGGGTCGCCCGATGACGGCGTTGATAGCAGCAATGATTCACCCGTTGGACGGAGGCCAGAATTGTTGGGGAAGGTCGCAATCTGCAATTGACCAACCTGCTGGACTGCAGTCGTGCCCGCGGTTGTTACCGATATGATGCCGTCCTTCGAAATCGAAACCGAGGTTGTGTTTTCGGGGATCGTGATGGCTGGCTCGATCGGATAGCCATTGGCTGTCACAATCTGGCCCTGTTGGTTCTTCGTGAAATTACCAGCGCGCGTATAGGCGATCTGGCCGTTCGGCATCAAAACCTGGAAAAAGCCTTTCCCATCGATCGTCATATCGAGAGAGTTATCAGTGTTGATGATGTTTCCCTGATTATAGATTTTTTCGGACGAAACAATACGCACGCCGGTACCGATCGAAAGGCCCGTCGGTGATTGGGTATTTTGCGACGTCTGCGAGCCGGGATCGCGGAAGGTTTGATAGAGAAGCGTTTCGAAATTAGCGCGATCGCGCTTGAAGCCAACTGTATTAACGTTGGCAAGGTTGTTCGAAATCACCGACATACGCTGCTGCTGCGCATTAAGGCCGGTCATTGCAACGTGAAGGGGAGAAGCCATGTGTGTTACTCCGCATAAATCTGGTGATTATCGGTCAGAGCGCATCAAGCGCGCCGTTTGATCGTCGAGTTCGCGCGCCATGGTGAGCATTTTCACTTTCATGTCGTAGGAGCGCGAAGATTGCAGCATCTCAACCATTGACTCGATCGGATTGACGTTGCTGCTTTCAAGGCTTTTTGGCACGACGCGAACATTGGCGTCGTTGGCTGGCATCTGCCCGTCCTTCGGGCGAATATGGCCATCTGGTCCACGTGTCACATTCGCGACAGGCACATTGGTGAGACGTAAGCGGCCAATCGTGTTGGGCGGCTGATCGAGGTCGACACCCGGCGGGCGCACAAGAATGCTGCCATCAGCCGACACTTCAATCGTCGAATAATTCGGAATAGTGATCGGGCCCGCATCGCCCATAATCGTCAGGCCTTCGCCATTGCGCAGGATACGATCAGCTCCAATGCGGAAATCACCGCGGCGCGTCAGAACAGGTTCGTTGTTAGCGTCCTGGCCGATGAGGAAGCCAGGCCCATCAAGAGCAATGTCAGTCGGGTTATCTGTTGGCATGAGCTTGCCGATCGATAAATCCACCGCATTCTCGCCGCGCGTTGGAAAGACGCGATCGGACAGACTGTCGCCTTGGACATAGGCTGAGGCGAGATTGCTGAAAATATCGCGACGGAAGCCGACCGTGTTCTGGTTCGACAGGCCCGCGACGAGCGCACGCTGGTTATCAGCATGCAGGCGCATGCCATGAAGTGCGGTGTGAACGAGACGATCCATGTCAGACCTCCGTCCCTGTCGGGAAGTCGTCTGAAGTCGTCGTCTTGAGCGGCAAAGAGGCCATAAAACGCGTCCCGAGTTGATCTCAGAACAAATCTAGCAATTGCCGTGCCAATGAATTCTTCGCGCAATGTCGGTGACAGCATGCCGGACATCAGTGCCTTCACGTCATCGATCACGTTATAGATGATCGAGTAGTAACGCATGTTGATGCCGTTTTTCTGCGACAGATCGCGGGCCTGTGCGTTTGCGCGCACGTTGAAGCCGATAACCATCGCGTTCGAACCTGTTGCCAGTGTCACATCGGACTCGGTGATACCGCCAACGCCCGAGTGCAGGACGTTGATCGCCAGTTCCGGGTTGTCTTCGGTGATCTTGCGCAGGGAACCAACGATTGCCTCGACAGAACCATGCACGTCGCCTTTGATGATGACGGGCAGGGTGGTCTTGTTGCCTTGCTTGTTGGCGAACAGCTGTTCGATCGTGTTGCCTTTGGCGCGGATGACTTCCT
>VERN01000022.1 GCA_018882635.1 Beijerinckiaceae bacterium
GTGTGGAGTCGCAGAATGAACAAGTTCGTGATTGGATTGGCGCTGGTTTCAACTTTGGCGCTGGCTGGCTGTCAAAGTGCAGCCGAAATGGCTGCCGAGGATGATGCGATCTGCCAGGGTTACGGGCTTGAGAAAGGTTCGCCTGCTTATGTGCAGTGCCGCCAGTTTCAGCAAAATGACCGCACCGCCCGCTATGAAGCCTATCAGCAGCGGCAAGCTGTCTGGGGGATCGCCAACGCCATCTCAAACGCGAGCAGCAAGAATTATACCGGTTATACGCGCAATTATACCGGCTATTGAGTGTTCGTCTGAAAGCGATCGTCAGGCCGGGTGGCGTGACGTGTAGTCCTTGAACCAGTGCACAAAAGCGCGCACGCCTTCTTCAATGGGCGTGTGCGGATTAAACCCTGTTGCGGCGGTCAGGGCTGACACATCCGCATAGGTCTCATAGACATCGCCTTTTTGCATCGGCGCGTCTTCAATGATCGCCTTCTTGCCGATTTCATTTTCAATCAGATGAACCAAATGGCGGACATCGACTGGCGTGTGATTGCCGATATTGAAGATGCGATGCGGCACGGCGCTGGTTGACGGTTTGGGATGGAGGGCTGACCAGTTCGGGTCAGGCTCCGTCGCCATTGGGATCAACCGATCGATGGCCTCGACGATATCAGCGACATAGGTGAAGTCGCGTTTCATATCGCCCTTGTTGAAGAGTTTGATCGGCCGATCATGCATGATGGCGTCGGTAAAGAGCCACATGGCCATATCGGGGCGGCCCCACGGACCATAAACGCTAAAAAAGCGAAGGCCCGTGCTCTTGAGCCCGAACATGTTGGCGTAAGCATGCGCCATGCCTTCATTGGCTTTTTTTGTTGCCGCATACAGCGACAAGGGATGATCCGCGCTATCGTCTGTCGAAAAAGGCACTTTCGCATTGGCGCCGTAAACCGATGACGAGGATGCATAGACCAGATGCGCGACGTCATGTTGCCGGCACATTTCCAGAATGTTCAGAAAGCCAATCAGGTTAGACTGGCCATAGGCCATCGGGTTGATCAGTGAATAGCGCACGCCCGCTTGCGCGGCGAGGTGCACGACATACCGAAACCGGCCGGTTTCGAAAAGCGTTCGCATCGCAGTCTGATCGGATAGATCGCCGCGCATAAAGGTGAAGTGGGGATGCGCTTGTAGCAAAGCGAGACGCGCTTCTTTCAGCGCAGGATCGTAATAATCATTCAGATTATCAAAACCGGTGACATGGTGGCCCGCGTCGAGCAAACGGCGCGCGAGATGAAAGCCGATAAAGCCGGCTGCGCCAGTGACGAGAATGGAGGCGTGTGTCTCAGCCTTCATGGCGTGCCCCCGTTTTATAAGCGCCAGAGCGTGATGGCGGATGGCTTTTGCGCACGGTCGAGAAGACCCTTGATGTCCATCACGATCCCGTTCTTTTTGACGAGGCTCTGGATCAACGCCCACCCTTCGGCGCGATAGGGACTATGGCCAACGGCCAGAATAACGCAATCGGCCGGTTGCAACGTGTCGCGGGCAGACAGCGTTACACCGTGACGCGCCGCGTCAGCCGGATCGGCCAGCGGGTCGGCGACGGCAACGTTGATCCCGAATTGTTGCAATTCTTCGACAATATCAAAACTCTTGGAATTGCGGATGTCAGGCACGTCTTCTTTGAAGGTAAGGCCCAGCACGGTGACGCGGGGCTTCTCGCCATTTTGCTGTGCGAGCAACAGCTTGACGCATTCGCGTGCGATCCGTGCGCCGACGCTATCATTTACGCGGCGACCAGCGAGGATGATTTCTGGATGGTAGCCCGCTTTTTCAGCGCGGTGTGTGAGATAGTAAGGATCAACACCGATGCAGTGGCCGCCGACGAGTCCCGGAGTAAAGGGCAGAAAATTCCATTTGGTGCGCGCCGCCGCAAGCACATCGCCCGTATCAATCCCGAGGCGGTGGAAGATCAAAGACAATTCATTCATGAACGCGATGTTGAGATCGCGTTGCGTGTTCTCGATCACTTTGGCCGCTTCAGCCACTTTGATTGATGGTGCGCGATGAATGCCGGCTTTTACGACAGCGCCATAGGTCGCCGCGATGATGTCGCAGGTGTTTGGGTTGTCGCCAGAGACAACCTTCACGATGGTTTCGAAACGGTGCGTCTTGTCACCGGGATTGATGCGTTCGGGCGAGTAACCGACGCCGAAATCCTGTCCCGCTTTTAACCCCGATGCCCGTTCCAGCACGGGAATGCATTCTTCCTCGGTGGCACCGGGATAGACGGTCGATTCAAAGACAACGATATCGCCGCGTTTGAGGGCTTGGCCCACGGCGTTAGCCGCTTGCAAAACAAGGCTGAGATCTGGTCGGCGTGCCTCATCAATCGGGGTTGGCACCGTCACGATGAAGAAATCGGCCGCCTTTAAGGCCTCGGGTGTAGTTGTCAGCGTGAGAGCGGTGGTGAGCTCATCGCGGCTGATTTCGCCCGTCCTGTCCCATCCCTCAGCAAGTTCGGCGATCCGCACCGGATTGATATCAAAGCCGATCACCCGGAACCCGGCACGGGCGAATGCGATGGCAATCGGCAGGCCGACATAGCCGAGGCCGATAATCGCGATCGAGCGGGAGGGGGCAGGGGAGGCGTTCAAGGCAAAGGTCCGATGCTGTTCGCCTGTCGGTCTAAGCCCTCACCCCTAAGGGTGCAACGGTTTCAGCCTCCGAACGCCCAAAGCACGACCGCAAAAAGGATACCGAGGCCGATCAGGCCAAGGGCGGCGCCTTCTGTATAGCGCCGCACCTGCGGGCGAAGGCGCAGGACGCCCGGCGCCATGTAGAGCAGGATGGCAAGGGCAGCGACGGTTGAAAACAGGAGGTTGAGATCAAGCGTGGTCATGGATGGGTTGGGCTTTGTCGCTGGCTAGGGTAAGGACGGGCAAGGCCTCTTGCGGATGCTTTCATTCCATGTGGGGCGTTTGATGCGCCTGCCAAGCCTGACAGGATGCGGCGTTTGATCTCGTTCGGGGACTATCTTTGATCTGGCTATCTCCCCTTTTGTTGTTGGGCGTGCCGCTCTTGTCGGGGCTCATTGCGGCGGCGACCATCCCGCTCCTTTTGCCGTGGTTGCAGACGATCGCAATGGCAAAGGTCAATGAGCGGTCGTCGCACAAAGTGCCGACGCCACAGGGCGGTGGGCTGGCGGTCTTAGTGGCCATTCTGGCGATCATTGCCGTTTTGGCTTTTCTGGGTCTCAAGACGTTGTCGCTGGCGGAAGCCGCGGCGCTGATTGGGATGGCGGCGCTTGGTTTTATTGATGATGTGCATGGCTTGCCTGCCTCACGACGGATCGTGGCGCAGGCGCTTTTCCTGCTGATCCCCTTTCTCGCTATGGTGCAGGTGCCGCCCGGGCTTTTGTTGATCTCGCCGCTCTTTGCTAAGCCCATCATAAAAATTGCGGTGATTGTGCTCGGCTTTGTCGGGCTTTTGTGGATCATCAATCTCACCAATTTCATGGATGGGCTTGATGGCATCATCGTCGCGTCTTATGCGCCGGGCTTGCTTGCTGCTGGTTATCTTCTGACATTTGCGCATGGCGATGCGTTTGGTTTTGTCGCACTGGCAGCTGGCGGTGGCCTGATCGGTTTTGGTGTGTGGAATTGGAATCCGGCGCGCATTTTTCTGGGCGATGCTGGCAGCCTGTTAATCGGCTTGATCACGGCGCTCGCCTTTTGGCTCTTGCTGCTTAATCATGAATGGGCAGCCGCTCTACTCATGTGGCTCTATCCTTTCGCGGATGCGACGATCACGCTGCTGCGTCGCCTCGTTCGGCGCGAACCGGTGTGGCAGGCGCATCGCCAACACGCTTATCAACGCGGTGTCGATCAGGGTTTGAGCGCAAAGCGCGTATCAACGGTCAGCGGTATTTATGCGCTGATAGCGTCAGTGGTTGGTGTGCTCGTTTCAGGGCAGGGCGCTTTTGTAGGCGGTATCGCTGTCGCCTGCGTCGGGTTGCTGTGCGTGTTTGTGATGGTTCTGTTTCACCGCGGGGCGAGAGCGGCGTAATGCGTGTGCTGCTGACCGGTGCAACGGGCTTTGCAGGCGGCGCTATTCTGCGTGCCTTGCTCGCCGCAGGAATGCATATTCGCGCCCCAGTGCGTAAGGCTTTGCCTGCTGCTCCGCGGCTTGAGGTGGTGTTGATCGATGATCTTCTCACCGCTGATTGGCAAACGCTATGTGCCGATATTGATATCGTTATTCATGCAGCAGCCTATGCGCATGATGATCGTGCTGATCCGCACATGATTTTCCGTGTCAATCGTGATGCGACGGCGAACTTAGCCAAGGCGGCAAGCGCGTGTGGCGCGCGGTTCATCTTTCTGTCGTCCATTCGCGCACAAGCTGGTGTCACGGCCCCAATTCCTCTGCGCGATGGCGATCGACCGCAACCTGATGGCCCTTATGGCGAGGCCAAGCTGGCCGCGGAGGCTGCCATTCGTGATGCCTGCGCCAATCATGTCGTGTTGCGCTTGGCACCCCTTTATGGCCACGGGGTGAAAGGTAATCTCGCGTCTCTGTTCCATGTGGCACGTCGAGGTGTGCCGCTGCCGTTTGGTGCCGTGCATGCGCAACGATCACTTCTGCGTGTCGAGACGTTAGCGACACTCACGGTGCGACTTGTGCATGATCATGATGTGCAAGGAACGTTTCTGACAGCCGAGCCCGGCGCGCTTTCCATCGGTAAGATGATTGCTACCTTGCGTACGGCATGGGGGCAGAGCGCAAGGCTTGTCCCGATTCCTGCCAGTATGTTGCGTGGTATATGTTTGGCTCTTGGGCGGCCGATGCTATGGGCGCGTATTGGAGAGCCGCTGATTGTTGCGGATGATCAGGCTTTGCAGCGCCACTATCCGGATGTGTTCAAACCCTCATCCGAAGGGCTTACGCTTTGGGCGCATCAAGCGGATTGAGTATCAGCCGGTGATGCACGGCGTAGCGCTAACACGCCGAGGAAAATGGCGGTAAACCACCAAGCCTGCCATGCGCCATGGCTGATAAGATCAACGGCCACGATTTGTGCCATCAATGCGAGCGCAGGGGCAAGCAAGTGATCGTGAAGATGAGCAATCGTTCGCAAAAGCCCGAACGCGATCAGCATCATCGCAACAAGACCAGGTAAACCCAGTTCGAGAATGACATTCAAAAAAGCATCGTGGGCATGGGTCTGGCGTAGGCCCACCCATTCCTCGGGTTTCATCGTTTTGGCGAAGGGAGTTTCAGACACGGCGTCAGAACTGCCCATGCCCGTGCCCCATGGCATGGCATGCAGCGCCATGCGGCCACTGGCCTGCCAAATGACAATGCGCTCGCGTGCTGAATTAAACAGGATCTCCGTCTTGCCAACAGCGGCAAAGCCTTGCTCAACAATCCGGCCCTGCCAGGGTTGGATTGCGAGAAGGCCGAAGACAGTGAGACCGGCGAGAGCCAAAGACAGGCGGCGCGGCAGAAGGCTCACACCGATATAGGTCGCAAAGCAGGCAAGGATCAGGGTTTTGGCGGTGGCGCTTTGCGACAGGCCTGACGCAACAAGCACACTCATGATCGCCAATGCGGACCAAATCGGCAGGCGACGCGCAAGCAGCAAAAGGGCGGGCAGCATCAGGCCGAGCGTGACCACGACCATGTTGAAACGCCAGAGCTCGGTGTGCTGCTCTTTCGGATTGAAAAAACTTTCGACGCGCAGCTGAAAGATGATTTGGGCGGCTACTGCAAGACCGGCGAGCACAATCGCGGCGGTGAAAATTTTTTGCGCCCGTATGTTTGGTGCGTGTGTTGGTGCGATGAGCAGAATGAGGCCGGCTGCGATTGGCACGCCATAGTCGAACACCAATTGCTTCACGCCGCGTGCGGGCAGGGGCGACCAAAGAAGAGAGATTGCGCCATAGATCAAAATCAAAGCAAGCCCGACGAGGAGCGCAGGATCAAACCGCGCCGCGCGCCATTGGCTTTTCAGATGGGTACGGTTCGCTACGAGTGACCACAGAGCGGCCAAAACAAGAAGAGGCGTTGAGGAGCGCCGCACAAAAGCAATCGCCACGGGGCTGATGATCAGCAGAGCATCAATGAGCGCGCGCGGGATTTGGCTAGGCTTCATAAGGCGGCTCAAGACTCTGTGACAGGCGTGTCGGCGATGCGGGCGCGGTTAATGTCCTTGCGAACGCATCGGAATATAGCCCGGAACGCCGCGCTGGAGAATGGCCTTCGCCTGTTCCCGATCGCCGCTTTGGATGGCCTGAGTGAGGCCGTCAAGCAAGCGGCGGAGAATGGCGGGATGGGGCGCGCTGTCGACAAGGGCGAGGACGCCATCATAAGGGGTCGCGCGAGCGGCTTCTGTGTCTTCGTTGACGATCTCGAACAACCGCTCGCCCGGACGCAAGCCTGTGAATTTGATCGGAATATCCACGCCCGGCTCCAGCCCTTCAAGGCGGATCAGCGTTTCTGCGAGGTCAAGGATGCGAACAGGTGAGCCCATATCCAAAACGTAGAGTGACGCGTCTGCGACTTCCGGCAGGTCATTGCGCGATGAGCACAAAGCAGCTGTTAAAACCAGCTCACCCGCTTCGCGATTGGAAATGAAAAAGCGTTCCATATCGGGGTGCGTGACGGTGACGGGCTGGCGGCGTGCAATTTGCGCGCGGAATTTCGGCACAGCGGAACCAGAGGAGTTCAAGACATTTCCGAAGCGCACCGCAATGAAGCGCGTTCCATCCTGCTCACCATCAAGCGCGCGCGCAAAGAGTTCGCCAAAGCGTTTTGTCGCGCCGAGGATGGAGACCGGCTTCACCGCCTTATCCGTCGAAATGAAGATAACGCGCGGCACCTTCGCCGCAATTGCGGCTTCAAACACATTCACCGAGCCGAATACATTCGTTTTAATGCCTTCAGTCCAGTTCACTTCGAGATGGTTGACGTGCTTGAGCGCGGCGGCGTGAATAACAAGCGACGGGCGCACCTCTTCCATAATAGAAAAGATACGGTCGCGATCACGGATATCGGCGAGAATACCTTGGGTTTTGAGCCCGAAATACTGCGTCTGCAATTCTTGTAAGATCGCATCGAGTGCCGGTTCTGAATTTTCAACGATCACGATTTCAGCCGGTGCAAACGTCGCGAGACGACGCACAAGCTCGGCGCCAATTGATCCGCCGCCGCCAACCACCAAGGCCTTCTGTCCTGCGATGAAATCGGACAGGGCTTCATAATCGATGCGGCGCGCCGGGCGCGACAGAATGGTGCGCTCATCAAGCGGTGCCATGGCGGCGTGATCGGATACGAGATCAGAATCGAGCGTGCGCCATAAGGGCACGCCGATGCGGCGCGTGATCTGCAACAGATCAGCGACCGGCATATCACGGAGAACGGAGGGCGCTACTAAAACCCGATCCACATCGAGGCCGCGTGCGCGTAGTTGGTTCACGACACGCTCGAGATCGCTAATGCCGCCAGAAATGCGAATGTCGCGGACGAATTTGTTTACGTCTGTTGCCAAAGGCGACAAGACGGCGCGAACATAAATGAGGCTCAGGGCATTCAGCTCGGCTGCGCGCAGGATGGCATCAGCCTCAGAAGCGCGGGCAAGCACGACGACATTGGCAACACCTTCTTGGCGTAGCCCCTTGGTCGCGTTGATGTAACGCACATAACGCAGGACAAAGCGGCCAGCGCTCAAGGTCGCGATCTGGAAGATCCAGTAGGTGAATAAAAGCTTCTTGCCGATGATCGGGTCGATCCCTTGGCCCGAAGTCAGGAGGAAATATTCAGCGACCAAGCCCAGAAGGGCGAGTGTGGTCGAGGCCTTCACGATCTGGGCGAGATCGACGATTGAGGCGAGACGCCATTTGCCGCGATAAAGCGAGAAAATGGCGAAGACAGATAAGGCAATCAGCCCGAAACCGGGCAGAAAGGGCCAAAAGATATGGATGGTCTGGGTCACCTCTGGCCCGGAAAAGCGGACCAAAATGGCACCGAAAAGGGCCAGATAGGCGGCGCAAAGGTCGTAAAGAGCTACGGCGACGATTTTCATGGGGTCCCCGGACCGAGCCAGACCGCTCCCATTAAAACGGCGAGGCCTCCATTGTAAATGATAAACCGCCCGGCTGGCCCTCGCCGTAGGGGTGATGGGGGTGGCCGGGTCTATTGTGTAAAGGCGAGGCTTTGTCTATCAGCCGTCCCGAGCGAGCCCGTGGTGGCCTCGTGACACCCAGAGTTTTCGTGTGCCCAACCCCGCTTACCCTCCCGGTGTCCGCCGCCTGCGTGTCTTGCACGCCTTCAAGATCTATTATCCCGAAGTGTATGGCGGCATCCCCTACGCTATTGAAAAGATGATGAAGGTCCGGCCGGACCTTTTCGACCATCATCTGCTGGTCTGCAGCACTGATCCCGATGCGCCGGATAATCGCATGGACGGCGTTACCCGCGTCCGCTCGCTCGGCAATCTGATGTCTCTGCCAATCGCGCCAACCTATCCGCTCCGCCTCTGGCAGCATATGAAAGAGGCGGACATTGTCATTTTGCATGCACCTTTTCCGTTGGCTGACCTTGTGCTCGGCTTGGGTCTGCGGCCACAGGTACCTGTGATCGTTTATTGGCATTCCGATATCGTGTCGCAAAAGTTCTTCGGGCGACTTTTGCGACCGCTCTTGATGAGAACGTTGCAACGCGCCAAGCGCATTCTTCTGTCCGATGAGCGTATTCTGCACCGGAAAGAATTGGCTGAGGCGTTTTCAACCAAACTCGTCGCTGTCCCTTATGCAATTGATCTTGATCGCTTCACCTTAACTGACGTGGAGAGGCACCAGGTTCACGAGATCCGTGCCCGCTATCCGCGCCTCGTGATCGCCGTTGGACGGCTTGTTAAGTATAAGGGCTTTGACGTGTTGATTGAGGCAGCGCGCTCAATCGACGGAACAATCCTGATTGTGGGTGAGGGAATTGAGCGGGAGGCTTTGCAGACGGCAATTGACGCCGCCAATCTCGGGAACCGCGTGCATCTGATTGGATCCTTGGCAGAACGTGATCTGATTGTTCATCTTCACGCTGCCTCTCTTTATGCGCTTCCCTCCACTACGAATGCAGAAACCTTTGGCATTGTGCAGTTGGAAGCGATGGCGGCCGGACTTCCTGTGGTCAACACGCGGCTTGAAACAGCGGTTCCTCTCGTGGCGCGCGATGGGCAGGAGGCCATAACGGTACCTCCGGGGAACGCAATGGCCTTTGCAGAGGCTGTCAATACATTGCTGAATGACGAAGTGCGCCGAGAACGGTTTGCGGCGGCGGCATTGCAACGGGCTCAAGATTTCTCAACCGAAACCTATGGCCATGTTGTAGCGCAAGCGATTTTGGACAGTGTTGATGCGAGCGCGTAGGGCGCGTTACGCATTACAATATCGATTGGCCGAGGATTAATTCAGCCACCACTCGACGTAATTGATGCCGTTGGAAATGGCCGGCGCCACTTTCGCAATATTCTCTGATGATTCAGAAAAGCCCAACAATACTTCAGCGCGGGTCATGCCCTTGTTCAGCCCGTCAACCCAACCGCGCACACCAGCATCTTCGCCATTGCGGCCCAAAACATTATTGTAAAGCAATTGAACAAAGGATGTGTTGTTTAAGAGGCCGTAAGTGCGGTTGAATTCGGTGCTGGCAATAAATTGGTCTGCCATTTTTAGAGCTTCCCCACCTTGATCAAGAAAATTGATCCAACCAGCGAGACCGTTAGCATCAGGGGTGCGGTTAAAGGCCGCCTGATACATCCGGTAGGCTTCGCCTGCATTTTCGCGCGGCCCGATATCAAACGCTGTGATTTGATTGCCTGAAAAAGAAAAACGCTCAATCGAGTTGGCGAGGATGAACTCTTCTGCGCCGGTTACTTGTATGCGTTGCGTATTGCTATCGATGCGGGTGATAGTATAGGCCGAGCGGCTAAAGTTGAATTGGGCGGTATCAAAACCCTCTTCACCAAAATAACGATCATTGCCGATGCTAGCGATGAAGCGATCATTGCCAAGACCGCCATAGCAAGTGTCGTTACCGACGCCGCCATCAATTGTGTCATTGCCGAGAAAACCACTCAGAGCATCATTTTCGTAAGAGCCGGTGACCCTGTCATTGCCATCAAGCACGGTACGCAAAGTGTATTGGCTGTCCCCGCTTTGAATGAGGTTGAAAGCAGTGCCGCCGGGAATGTTAAGTCCGGTGATGGTGTAATCCAGCGTATAGTTTTTGAGCGCTGTGTAGTTGGTGAGAACGCCTTCTGTGATGCGCCCGAAGGCATCATATTTGAAGGTTCCATTGTAATTGATCGTATTCCCCTTGCCATTCGTCACAACGACCTGGTTGGGCGTTTCAGTGACGATGTCCCCTGACCACCCATAGGTGGAGGTCATTGTCGCCGCTTGGGTGGCAAGGAAGATGGCCATTCGTTACAATCCGATCATTCAATTCAACGCTACTTACGTTACGAAAAAAGGCTTTGTTAGGGCAAGCGACATCTGGCCCATAATGCGTCCAAAGGGCACGTGACGAGCAGGGGAAAGCTAATCAACCCAACTTCCCCATAAACTTACCTCACCACCATGGCGTATCAGCAAAGCCAGGGTGATCCGCGGTTGAGTATTTTGATTATTGTCCTGTTTTTCCAAGGCACCGAGACGAGTATCACGCATGTGTGAGCCTATGGCGGGCCGTTGATCCCACCTGCCAAAACAGTGGGTATCAGAGCGATCAAAAAGAGCGCCTTGCGGCGCTCTTTTAAGGATTAAAACTAGCGGTGAGATCTGTCTGATCAGGCCCAGAATTGGTTATAGGCAACGCCATTGCCAATCACGGGCGTCAGATTGGCAACATTCTCTGCTGATTCTGAGAAGCCGCGCAGCACTTCAGCGCGACTGAGCCCATTCGTCAGGCCATCCACCCATGTTGCGACTTCGCTAGCGGAACCGTTGCGATGCAGAACATTGTTATACATCAGCTGCACAAAGCCTGTGCTGTCGAGATTGGCATAGTTTTTTTGGAACTCAGAGCTGGCGATAAACTGGTTCGCCATCTGGAGCGGATTGCCGCCCTGATCAAGGAAATTGATCCAGCCCGCAAGGCCATTTGAATCGGGCGTCCGATTAAAGGCTGCCTGATACATGCGGTAAGCTTCGCCTGCATTTTCACTCGGGCCAATATCCAATGCCAACACATCTTTATTGGCGAAAAAGACACGCTCAATTGAATTGAGTGCAACGCTGTTGCTGCTGTCCTGAGTCAATTTAAGCGTGGTGCTGTCAACGCGCGAAACAGTGAAAGCAGTGCGCGGGGCGTCGACACGCAGAACATCAAAGCCTTCTTCGCCATAGACCTTGTCTTGACCCGGGCTATAGAGAATGACGTCGTCGCCTAGGCCGCCCCAGACCATATCATTGCCGGCGCCGGCATTCATCGTATCCGAGCCAGAGAAGCCAGCCAGCACATCATTTTCAGGCGAGCCGTTGACGGCATCAGCACCGGCGAACAGCGCCGGATATTTGTCGGCAATGGGCCCCTTCCGATAAATCTCGAGAATGGGTGCGGAAATTCCGGCGATCAGAAATTGGTCGCTCGCATTTTTGGTGCCTGTATAAGACGTCACCGTTCCGCCCGTGAGAGCACCTGTGTCAAAATCACTTTGGAAGCTGCCGAGATACACGGCGCCATAACGGTCAATCGTCTCGCGTGCCTTATCAATGATCCCAATCCGGCTGTTCGACCAGTAGTTTTCGAGGCCCTGCCAAAGGGGGGGATTCACCATATCGGTGCCTTTGTAGGCTTGGAAAATGGCCATGAATTACTCCTGTTAATGAACGGCGCATTGGGATGAGCTGTACCCTTGTTGCACGGTAGTGGATTTATGCCAAAAACGAAGCGCCCGTAATAGTTGTAAAGGCAACAAGAGCGGCATTTTTGTGCCGTAAGGGAAGTTTGCCGGTCGATCGGTCTGCGTGCTAATTTAGAGACGGTAAATCTCGGTTGCGGCGCGTTGTCGAAACCCTTGGAATATGGACCTCCGTAACCATGCTTGATGATTTGCGGGAGACCCTCCGCTATTGGCGCGTGGTCCATCTGCTTGGCTTTTCAACATTGCGGTCGCGGTATGCGCGCTCACGGTTTGGCCAGGCTTGGATCACGATCTCGAATGCGCTGTTCATTCTGGTGGTCGGTTTCATCTGGTCGAAAATCTGGAAGATGCCCGTGGCCGAATACCTTCCCTATGTGGGAATTGGCTACGTCATGTTTCTTTTGCTCTCGCAGTCCTTGAGCGAAAGCTGTTCTGTTTTAGTTCTGGATGCGCGGGTCTACTCCAATGAGAGCAGACCTTTCCTGCTTTCTGTCTTCGCGTTGGTCTACAAAAACCTAATTATATTCCTTCATAATCTACCGTTGATTATTGCCTTTTCGCTTTGGTCTGGGGGGCTCAACGGGCTCACTTTTGCTTATCCAGCCTATTGGTTGATGACGATCCTATTTCTCGTCAGTGCTGGATATGGTTTTGCACTTCTGTGTGCGCGTTTTCGTGATTTCACCCAGATTGTGGCGTTGGTGATGCAAACTGCATTTCTGCTGACACCAGTGGTGTGGCAGATGGATTTCGTCCCTGCTGATTTCAGGGATGCTGTCATTCTCTTTAATCCGTTTGCCGCCTTTATTGAGATGTTGCGCGGCCCGCTTTTGGGCGTTGCGGTCTCGCCTCTCGTGCTTTTATCGGCCTCGCTCTGGACCTTTGGATCTTTTGCACTTGCGTGGATGATTCATAACTGGCTGCGGCGTGAAATCATTTTCTGGATTTGAGGCTATGATCACACTCGACAATGTCTCCGTCGTTTATCCGGTCAAGACGCCGCACTCTCTGTCGCTGCAGCGCGCCATCTATCAAAGTGTGGGCGGTGTGATCGGTGCGAAAAAGGGGCAGAGTGTCTCCTATGTGGAAGCGTTACGGGATATCTCGCTGACAATTCCTAATGGTGCGCGCCTCGCTGTGCTGGGCCATAATGGCGCGGGCAAAACCACGCTTCTGCGACTTATCTCGGGCGTTTATCCGCCGACGCGCGGGCGGCTGCATGTTGATGGGAAAATCAGCGCACTGACCGACATGACCTTGGGCATGGAGCCAGAGGAAAGCGGTCGTAAAAACATCATTTTCCGCCTTGTCTTTATGGGACATGATTTTGCAACGGCGCGTGCCGCGCTCGATGAAATCATCGCCTTTTCGGATCTTGGTGAATTTATCGATATGCCTGTGCGCACTTATTCGACCGGTATGTATTTACGTCTTGCCTTCGCGATTGCTACGCATTTTCAACCCGACATTCTGATCCTTGATGAAATCATTGGCGCTGGTGACGAGGCTTTCCAAAAGAAAGCATTGGCGCGGATTGATACGCTTCTCAATGCAGCGCGTATCGTTCTTTTCTCATCGCATGATCTCGAAGCGGTTAAACTTTATTGTAATCGCGCAATCGTGCTTGCGCATGGCCGTGTCGTCGGTGATGGTGATGTTGATGACGCGTTTGATATCTATCAATCCTTGGTAGCTCAGCGCACAGGCTAATCGCGCCCGCTATCAACGACTGATCTGCCGATAGGCCGCAATGGTCTCATCGGTGCAGCGATCCCAAGAAAACTGCGCTGCACGCCGAAGGCCGCGTTCGGATGCATCCTTCTGCCAGATCTCGTCCTCAAGGCCTTTGATTAAATGGTCGCGCAGCGTATCGCCATCATGGGAATCGTGAAACAGTGCTGCATCGCCAGCGACTTCTGGAAGCGTTGACGCGCTTGACGCAATCACTGGAACGCCTGAGGCCATCGCCTCAAGCACAGGTAAACCAAATCCCTCATAAAGCGATGGGAAAGCAAAGAGCCGGGCGCCAGCGAGAAGGGTAGGGAGATCCTCATCCGACACAAAGCCAAGATAGTGCAACCAACCGGCCTGCTGGGCGCGTTGGATTGTTTGATGCAAATTGGCGTTTTCCCAACCCGTATAGCCGGCCAGAACTAACGGATAGTGTTTGCGTAAATGGTCGGGCAAGCGCTCATAAGCTGCCAGCAAGGTAGCGATGTTCTTGCGCGGCTCGATCGTGCCAAGCGCAAGCGCATAGTTTTTATAAGTAAGTCCAAAGGCACGCAAAACTGACGCGCTCTCATCCGCCGCGCGGGGATGAAAATGAGGTGAGCAGGCGAGGTGAATTGGAAAAATCTTCTCGAGTGGCCAGCCGAAAAAGCGCGCGACTTCATGGCGCGTATAATCTGTATCGGTAATCAGCGCTGCGGCCCGTTTGAGTGAGAGTTCGATCTCCGCTTGCATATAGCGCACCCGTTCAGGCGGATGGCTCTCACTCCAAAGATAGGCCGACAGATCATGAATGGTGACGATGCTGGGACCATCAAAGGGCGGCAAATAATAATTCGGACCATGGAAGACGTGATCGGCCATGCCACGCAAAGCCTGCGCTTTGAGAAGGGGGTTCAGTGTCCGATAGAGGCCAACGGCGAGGGGGTTTTTCTGTGCCCATTTTTTCCAGCGCGGCTGGCGGGCCATGGGGTCGACCGCTTGCACAACGGGGAGATCGCGCTGGAGCCGATAGCCGCGGAGGAATTGCACATCATCGAGATGAGCAGCCTGTAAGCCTTTTCCGAGCTCATAAGTATAGCGGCCGATACCAGTCAGCGGAAACTTGATCGGATCAATGGAAAGGATCGCTCTCACAGCGTGGCGTCCTTCACCATCCATTCTAACGTTTCACGCAAGCTTGGTTGCTGAAGGGGGCGATGCGTTGTCTCGATCAGATGGCGCAGTTTGGTTGGGTCGCCGCACAAACGATGAACTTCGTTGGCTCTGACAAAGGCCGGATTCACGGTAACGTCAATCCTGTGTCCCGTGATGTCCTGCAGCAAAGCGATCACGCTCTGCAAGGTGTGGGCTTGGCCCGTGCAGATATTGTACACTTCTCCCGCCGGTGCGGCTTCAAGAAGCGCAAGGTAAGCATCAGCAACCATGCGGACATCATTGAATTCACGCTCGACATGGATGTTGCCCAATTCAACGCGTGAGCGGCGCTCCCGGAAATGATTGACGATTTTCGGGATCACAAAATTGGGAGCTTGGCCGACACCGGTATAGTTGAACGGACGCGCTATCACTAAGGGTAGGCGGTCGGCATAGGTCCGCGCCATATGCTCCATGGCCAGTTTGCTCATGGCGTAATGGTTGACGGGGGCCGGCGTGGTGGCTTCGCCGATCGGCGACACGGGGCAATTGCCGTAAATATTAGCGCTACTGGCCAAAAGGACCTTCTTCAGTGGCGTCGATAATTGCGTCGCAGCGGCGAGTAGGTTCATCGTGCCGATGACGTTGACCTTGTAAAACGCTTCGTCATCGGCGTGGCCAACAAAACTGATGGCAGCGAGATGAATGATCGCATCAGGGGCAGCTGCTTTTACGGCCTCTGTCAAGGCTGCGCTGTCATTCAAGTCGGGCTCAAGCGCGATGATGTCGTGGCCAATTTCACGGGCGCGCGCGCACACAATACGGCCGGTAAAGCCTTGCGCTCCTGTGACAGCAATTCTCACGGCCTGACCCCGATGTGTTCAGATGCTTGCGATCATGCGGTTAGAATGAAAAGCCAATTTCGTTGCGGCGTAGATCCGCGGCCACCATCATGGCGCAGAGATCTTCGAGACCAGTTAAAGGCTGCCAGCCGAGTTTGGCTTTGGCATGGGCAGGGTCGCCAATGAGCAGGTCAACTTCGGCGGGGCGATAGAATTTCGGGTTAACGCGCATCACGGTTTTTCCGGTGGCGGTGTCGATTGCCGTCTCTTCTTCGGCCTTGCCCTTAAAGTCCACATGGATATCGGCGGCTTTGAACGCCATGCGGACGAAATCGCGCACGGTTTCTGTGCGGTTGGTGGCTAACACAAAAGTGTCGGGCTCTGCTGCCTGCAGCATGCGCCACATGCCATCGACATAATCTTTCGCAAAACCCCAATCCCGCTTGGCGTCGATATTGCCAAGCTCGAGGCAATCCAATCGGCCCAGTTTAATCTTGGCGACGGAGTCGGTGATCTTGCGTGTGACGAATTCACGGCCGCGCAGCGGGCTTTCGTGGTTGAACAGAATGCCGCTGCATCCAAAGATGCCGTAGCTCTCGCGGTAATTAATCGTCATCCAATGGGCGTAGAGTTTGGCGACACCGTAGGGGCTACGCGGATAAAAGGGCGTGTCTTCCTTTTGAGGAATGGCCTGCACTTTACCGAACATTTCGGATGTGCTGGCTTGATAAAATTTGATCGTGGGATCAATCAGGCGGATCGCCTCAAGCAGGTGAAGCGCGCCGACACCTGTGATTTGAGCCGTTGTGCTCGGCTGTTCAAAGGATACGCCCACAAAGCTCTGCGCAGCGAGGTTGTAGATTTCCTGCGGCTTGGTTTTCTGCACAAGAGCGATGCTGGCACCAAGATCAGTCAGGTCATATTCAACCAGATGAAGATTGGGATGGTTCTGAATTCCCAATTCCTCGATGCGCCAGAAATTGACGGAGCTGGTGCGCCGAAACGTGCCATAGACAGTGTAACCCTTGTCCAGAAGCAATTGGGCAAGGTAAGCCCCGTCCTGGCCTGTGATGCCAGTCACCAACGCGGTTCTCATGATACGAACTCCATTTGACGCCCTTTTAGCGAAAGAGGGCGGTCATTCAAACCTGTTTCCGCGGTCTGGGGAGGGCGTTTGAAAGCGTGGTGAATGCGGCAAGAGCCGGGCCCGCAGGCGTCAGGCGCTCAAAGTATCGGGCAAAGCCCCAATGATTGTGATCTTGGACCCATCGGGCAGGGACCACGAATGCACGTCATAGACAATCTTGTTGTCAGGGCGCGCTTCAAAGTCGAACAGGATGATATCCTTGCCGAGCTGGGTAATTTTGAAGTCAGGATTGCTCTGGGCAAAGAAGGAAATCGCATCCATCGCCTTCTGTTCGGCGGCCGACAGATTGGCGGTTGCGCCACCTGCCGCGTTACGGCCGGCTGACACATCATCATGCGCGATCGCCGCAAGGTTGGCCCCGCTTGACGCAATAGGCGTGATCTTCAAGTCGCCTGCTTCTGCGATCAGCTTGGACAATTCGCCCGATGTCAATTGTGGCACTGAAGCGGCATCGACAAAGCTCAGATGCACAACGCTGCCCGCGCCAAACGTTTTTGTGATCGAAGCGGCTATACTATCCTGCAGAAGGAGTTCAGCTTTTTCGGCCGGAATGTGAACCGTTGTCACGGGCTCGTTCGCAGGCGCTGCAGGTGCAGGCTGTGCCGCGGCTTTCGCTTCGCCATTATCCCGACCACGCACGGCCTCGCCATCGTGCCCGATAAACGTGCGAATGAGATGCGGCATGTCGAGCATGGCGAGTTCGCCATCAAACGGGACAGTGGCCGTATCCTTATGCGCCATTTCCGCTTGCGCTACGCGGGTCACAATAGCAGCGTCTGTCAGATCAGCCGACTGGGTCTTGGTTAGATCTGTGATGACAATTGTCGCTGTGCCTGCGCCGGAATCGTCATTTGTGTTGTTTTGCAGCGCTGTATTGCCATCCGTATCCGCCATTTTGCGGCTCGGCAATTGCGCCGTTTGCGCGAGGCGGTCTTCTTCAACCTGCGCTGTCATATGCGTCTGCTCATCGCTAGCCAGCTCGATTGCAGGCGCGATGGTTGGGCTGTCTTTGGCAGCATCGAAGGCGAGGGCGGCAATGCCAGCGACGATGGCCCCAATAGTCAACATCGCCTCGCGCTGCTCGTGCGGGCGCAGCGGTTCGATGAGAAGATTGACGAGGGCTGCGAATTTATTGGCGGGTTCAGCGGCGGACGCGTCATGGCCCGGTGCCCGATCAATATCGACATCAATCAGAATAGGGGCGGCGTCTGCCGTCTGATGATCCAGCAAGAACAGGGCCGTTGCGACCAACGCCGTCAGCAAGGCCGAAGGATGCAGCACGACGCTGCTGGCTTCGTTTTGGCCAGGCATGACCAAAGGCTGACGCGCGATGAACGCATCGACAAGTTCGCGGAAGTTGCGGCCGCGCAGCACCTGACCAAGGGCGCCGCTGGCAGCGATATAGGTGCCGTCATAACGGGCGAAATGAATGATGACGTCGCCATTTTGCGGGCGGCAAAAAACGAACCAGGGATCGCCCTCGTCGCTGACACCGCGCTCCATCTCGACAGCAAGGCCCGCGGCGCCGAGAACGCTCTCGACCCGGTAGAATTCGGCTAATTCCTGCTGTGTCCAATCGCGCGAAACAAAACGATCGCGCAGGGAGACGAGTTGGAACGACACACGCAACTCCACTTGAGGCTCGTATGCCGAGCCTAACACCACTGGTCCTGACGCGATCCCGAAGGCTGGAATCAGCCCTCGAATAGGATCTCGTAAGTCTGCGGATCATAATACCGCATCAGGCTTTTGACAAAGGTTTTGGGGTCCAATCCCAAGGCGTCGGCCCAAATGCGGTAGCGATCCGGCGGAATACGGCCCCGGCCGGTCTCAAGCTGCGAAATGAAGGTGTAGTAATCGGTGCCGACTTTTTCAGCCAGCTGGCGCTGAGATAAGCCCTTGTCTTCCCTTAGCTTTTTAAGCCAACGGCCCGCTTCTTTGCGAAGCTCGATCGTTTCGGTATCGGAACGGCGTTGCGGGTTCGAATACATGACAGGGTGCCCCTTTACATTTACTGTACACCCAATATCGGCGCGTGCGCAAGGGCCATGTGCAATGGCCATATTATTGCGGGGAGGACCCGGCTTGCCCTCTCCCGATGCCAGACGGGCCGCTGACCGGTCCTATAGATCGCGCTAAGGCCCCCGGCACGGGTACCCTGACACGGACAGGGTATTGCCTTCACGAAGGCCCATCACCCGCGCGGCGCACTCAAGGATAACCGGCGCAACCTTTACGCCAGAGCCGCGCATGAGCGGCCCACAGGCACTCTTGGGCGCGGGCGTTCATGCTCCGGGTTGAACTTGAGCAAGGCCAATCAAAGCTTTGAACTCCTCGCTGTTCACAACTCCGGAATAGAACGCCTCACGCGTCATCCCGCCATTCAGGGCTTCGACCCATCCCAAAAAGCCCGACGCTTCAGGCAGGCGGCCAAAGACATCAAGATAAACATCATTCACGAGAGAGGCGGCATCGGTGCGGCCTGCATTAAACTCGGCGCTGTTTAGCACTGAGAACACAAAGTCTTTGCGGCTGATGTTTTTGCTATCAAGACCGCTTGACCATGCGCCGAGATCTTTCTGGGATGGCGCACGATCAAGCATTTGCCCATAGCTGTCTAGGACGAACGCCCGATTATCCGCCTTGTCATAAGGAAGAGCAAAGATCACTTCGCCTTCAAAATGATTGGTCATCATATCGAAGCGCGGAATATTGGCTGCATCAGGAAAGAGATAGGCGAGGACTTTTCCGTTGGGTCCAAGAACCGTGTAGCGACCGTGAGCATCATCGAAATAGAAGCTG
The DNA here is from genome assembly GCA_018882635.1 of Beijerinckiaceae bacterium. GTDB lineage: Bacteria > Pseudomonadota > Alphaproteobacteria > Rhizobiales > Beijerinckiaceae > TNE-4. The sequence continues at coordinate 19,586 of VERN01000022.1, forward strand.
ATCTTTGCGGGATCAATCCCTTTGCCGAAGGAGATCGTATCTTCACGGAAGTCGAAATTATTCACGTAAGTTAGTGCTTCAAGCGAATTGATCTTGACCGCATCAGGGCTTTCGCCGAGGTCGATCGCATTGATGCCTTTTCCGTTGATGATGAGGACATTTAAGCCCTTGCCCATGATGGCGGTGTTTTGGTCGCCGGCAATGGAAATTGTATTGTTGCCATTGCCGAGACGAACGGTGTTGTTAGCTTCCTGAGCGGCAATGAGCACAAAATTATCGCCGTTTCCGGCATTGATTTGCGCATCAGAGAAGCCTTTAAACGTATAATTGAGGTCCCCTACATTGGCGGTGGAATAAGGCGCGCCAATCACGGTTGCAGACGTGCTCGGCATCAGCTTTTCATCAGCTGTATTCTCAAACCAAACACCTTTAATGCCGCTATTGGCGGCAATGCCTTTGGCCATGGTCGGGAGATCGAATATGACCGGCAGAGTGCTTGCCGCGGCGGGCGCATCGGCTGCCGCCACGTTTTGCACGGGAACCCAGCTGCCGCCGGTTTCCTGCACATAGAGGACAACCTTCGCATTCACGCCATAATTTGTTTCATACGACACATTGCCGGTATAGATCGCTTTCGTGCCTTCGAATTTGATATTCTTAGGATTGAGTGATTGACCTGATCCGCCGCCAAAATTCCATGCAAGAGCATCTTTTAGCGCTTCGGCTGCAGTTTGCGTGACTTTGTTGTTAAGGCTATCGGATAAAACGATCGGGCTATTAGAGGTAATGTCCCATGTGCTGGTAATAGGTGTGACGGCTTTACCCTCTGTCACTTCCATAACCATGCGCAGATTTTGACCAGCCTTAATCGTGACGATTTTGCCTGTGTAAGGATTCGTCCATTGAAGTTGCTGTTCGTTTGCGCCGAGCGATAAGGTTTGCGAAAAGACTGCGTCTGTTTCTGATGACGAGACTTTTTCGTTTGATTTCGAAAAATCGACTGTTCGGGACGATCCCCAGGTCGAATTGATCGTGTTTTGAATTTCCGTTTTTACGGTTGCGTCAGCAATAAGCGGAATACCAACCGACGCTTCAACGCCAACCGTAACAGACGTCGATAGGCCTAATTCTTGTGAGTTTGTTGTCGATAGACCTTCAACAACTGTGCTTGAAATCGTTGCGCCGCGCTTGTTCGAAATGGAAATCGATGTCGAAGAACCGGGTGTGAGTGAAAAAGTCACCGATGCGGGCTTGGCTCCATCTCCAATGTCATCCACGCGTAGGGGTTGATAGATGGTGCCGTCATTAAGGCTAACCTTCGGCTGGTTAAGACTCTGGAGGACATTCACAATGCCGGAAAGAGATGGCTTCGAAATTGTAATGCCGGAATGGATCTTGCCGTTCGATGCATCAATCGTCTGCCAAGGTCTGGCAAGGCCGGTTGCATAAGCAGCATCTACTTTTGGCGAGTTATAGAGCAGTTCGGCATCGCGGGCCATTTGGTTGGTGATGTTTTGCGCTGCCTCCGGCGGCTGCCCACCAAACGAGTTTGTTTTGATCCAGTTGCTATCAAAAATATACTGCGATGGATTATAAAATGATCCCCATCGAGAATATGTTGTCCCATTTATATTAGGCTGAAACTGTTCCGCCATATATTGAGCGAACATGCCGTATTGAATTGCACGGGAAATATCGAGTTCGGCCATCGTCCACCCTATCATATTGAAACGTTATCGCTGCCGATGTGGCGTTCTGCCTTTCAGCATCATCATTGATCGTTCAAATATGATTTTGGTGAGAGCGACGGTCGACTTGTATCTTCACAAGTTTTGACCAAAATACCGAGTTTTCACTCAATATCTTGCGGGCATTGCTATTTTGGGTTTTTCTATCCAAAACGACGCGCCTTCAATTTCCAATCTCAGGGCTTTCACTCAAGATTGGAGCATTCTCCAATATTGGT
>VERN01000214.1 GCA_018882635.1 Beijerinckiaceae bacterium
GGTCTATATGGGCGAAATAGGCCTCACAGGGGCGCTAAGGCCCGTGTCGAAATCATCAGCCCGCCTCAAAGAAGCGGCCAAGCTTGGCTTTGGCTCGGCTTTCCTGCCCCGCTCGGGCCTTGAGGGGGCGGGTAAGTCGACTTTAGCGCTTAATGCCGGGGGCGATGTGACGGACCTTGTGGCCGGGATTGCAGCGGGAAAACCCCAGAAGAAAGCCTTGGAACCGTCGTAAATTGGGTGACGGAATCGGGGTGCCCCGCTATAAGGGCGCACCTTCCGGGACGCCACCAACCGCGGAGCAGGCATGAACTCCCTTCCCATTGCCATTCTCGACATCATCGTGATCGGCATCGTGATCCTGTCCGGCCTTTTGGCGGCGGTGCGCGGCTTTACGCGCGAAGTGCTCGCGATCGCATCTTGGGTGGCCGCAGCGGCCGCAGCCTATGCGTTCCATCCGGCCGTGTTGCCTTATGTGAAGCCCTATATTCCAAACGAGCAATTGGCGCTGGCCGCTTCAATTGGTGTCGTTTTCATTGGCGTTCTCATCATCGTGTCGTTGTTCACGGTGAAGATCTCCGACCTCATTCTGGATTCAAAGATCGGTGCGCTCGACCGTTCGCTCGGTTTTCTGTTCGGCGCAGCCCGCGGCTTTCTGATCGCCGTCATCGCCTTCATGTTTTTCGACAAGCTGGTGGGTGACAAGCAACAGCCCGATTGGGTGAAGCAGGCGAAGACGCGGCCCTTCCTAAAGGAAACCGGCGACCAGCTTCTGGCCCTCCTGCCATCAGACCTCGAAGCGCTGAAGAAGGCAGCCCCCGCCATTCCGGGACTTCCGCTGCCGACGAATGCAGCGCCACCGGCAGCAGCTCCGGCGCCTGCGCCAGCCGCTGCACCGGCAGCCCCGGCCACGCCGCCGGCTCCGGCTGTGACACCCAACCAGGCACCGCCGCCCCCTGCTGCTCCGCCACCCGCCAATCAGAAGCGGACCGACCAGCAAGGCCTTCAGAACCTGATCAACTCAACGACCAATCAGGCGCCTGCGTCCGCTTCCCCACAGCAAACCCAGCCCAAGCGTTGAAAACATGATCGGGTCATCGCATATAAAGCGCGGTGATCTCTCAGAGCGGCCCGGCCGCGCGGTATCGTCCATGACACAGTTCGATTTTGACCTCGACGGGGATACGCTCCGCGAGGAGTGCGGCGTTTTTGGCATCTATGGCCATCCGGACGCAGCAGCGATCACAGCTCTCGGGCTCCACTCTCTCCAACATCGCGGACAGGAAGCAGCCGGGATCGTCAGCTTCGACGGGACGCGGTTCCATTCCGAGCGCCGTCTCGGTCTCGTCGGCGACAATTTCTCCGATCGCGGCACAATCGAACGGCTCACGGGCAATTGCGCCATCGGCCATGTGCGCTATTCGACCACCGGCGAGACCATTCTGCGCAATGTGCAACCGCTATTCGCTGAACTCACCGGCGGCGGCTTCGCGGTGGCGCATAATGGCAACCTCACCAATGCGTTGACGTTACGCCGCCAGCTTGTTGCCGAAGGCGCACTTTGTCAGTCGACGTCCGACACCGAGGTCATCCTGCATCTTGTGGCCCGCAGCCGGAAGAACCGTTTTATCGATCGGTTCATTGATGCGCTCGGCCAAATCGAAGGGGCTTATTCCTTCGTGGGTCTAACAAATAAGAAATTGATTGGCGCGCGCGATCCGCTGGGCATTCGCCCGCTCGTGCTCGGCGATCTCGATGGCTCGCCGATCTTTGCGTCAGAAACCTGCGCGCTCGACATTATCGGGGCTCGTTATGTGCGCGATGTTGAGAATGGCGAAGTCATCATCGCGTCGGAAGACGGAATTGAATCGATCAAACCCTTCCCGCAGCAACCGATGCGGCCCTGCATCTTCGAATATATTTATTTCTCGCGCCCCGATTCCATGGTGAATGGGCGTTCGGTTTATGATGTCCGCAAGCGCATGGGTGCGGTGCTCGCGCAGGAAAGCGGCGTGCCAGCGGATGTCGTGATCCCTGTTCCCGATTCAGGTGTTCCGGCCGCGCTCGGCTATGCGCAAGAAGCGAATATTCCGTATGAGCTTGGTATTATTCGCAACCATTATGTCGGCCGCACCTTTATTCAGCCGACACAATCGGTGCGTGAGCTTGGCGTGCGCATGAAACATTCGGCCAATCGTTCCGTGGTCGAAGGCAAGCGCATCATTCTCGTTGACGATTCCATCGTGCGTGGCACGACATCAGTGAAGATCGTGAAGATGATGCGCGAGGCGGGCGCAAAAGAAGTGCATTTCCGCATCTCATCGCCGCCGATCCGCTATCCGGATTATTATGGCATCGATACGCCAGAACGTGACAAACTGCTCGCGGCCACGCATTCGCTCGAAGAAATGCGCAAATATATCGGTTGCGACAGCCTTGCCTTCTTGTCCGTCGAAGGGATCTATCGCGCGATGGGGCAAGGTGAGCGCAATCCAGATCGGCCCCAATTCACCGATCATTGTTTCACAGGCGATTATCCGACACCGGTGACCGACAAGATCACCGAAGGACCGAAACAATTGTCGATGCTGGCGGAAGTGGGTTGATGACCAAACTCTTGGAAGGCCGCGTGGCGGTTGTGACAGGTGCATCGCGCGGGATTGGCCGTGCTGCGGCACTGAAACTTGCCGAAGCGGGCGCGCACATCATTGCAGTGGCGCGGACGCAAGGTGGGCTTGAAGAACTTGATGATGCGATCCGCGGCGTCGGTTCGTCAGCGACGCTCGTGCCGCTCGATCTCACCGATTATGATGGGCTTGATCGGCTTGGCGGCGTCATTCATGAGCGCTGGGGCAAGCTTGATATTCTGCTCGCCAATGGCGCGATCCTCGGACCGATTTCTCCGGTGACGCATGTGCAGCCGAAAGAATGGGATGCGGTGATGGCAACGAATGTCACATCGAATTATCGTCTCATTCGCTCGATGGATCCGCTCTTGCGTGCGTCCGATGCAGGCCGTGCGATTTTCGTGTCATCCGCCGCATCGTGGAAATGCACCGCCTATTGGGGCCCCTACTCTGTCTCAAAGGCCGCGCTTGATGCGCTTGTGAAAACCTATGCGGCGGAAGTTGCGTCGACGAATGTCAAAGCGATGATGGTCAATCCCGGCCCGCTGCGCACCGATATGCGCGCTCGCGCGATGCCCGGTGAAGATCCCCTCTCCCTCAAGACACCGGAAGACCTTGCGCCGCATTTCGTGACGCTGGCCGCGCCCTCATGGGCCGAGACCGGCAAGATTTTCGATTTCCCGCTTAACAAGGTCACAGCGCATCAATTTCCGGGGTGAATGGATATCATTCCGATCATCAATCCTTGGCAATGAAACCAGTGATGCCTCTGCAAGGGTAGCGCACGACAACAAAAAGCCCCTTGCGGGGCTTTTTTCATTTCTCTTTATCGTAGGGATTATCGGAATTACGCATCGACAGCCGGATCGGCGTGCCGGGGAGATCGAAACTCTCGCGCATGCCATTGATCAGATAGCGGTGATAGCTGTCAGGCAATTCATCAAGCTGATTGCCGAAGATCGCAAAGTAAGGCGGGCGCGATTTCGGTTGCGTCATATAGCGGATTTTGATGCGACGACCTGAGACGGCGGGCGGCGGATGCGCATCGGTCATCGCCTCAAGCCAGCGATTGAGTTTGCCAGTCGAGATGCGACGCGACCACACTTCAGCGGCGTCGAAACACGCCTGCATCAATTTATCGAGGCCCTGCCCGTTCAAGCCGGAGACCGGCAGAACCGTGACGCCCTTCAAATTCGACAGCGTGTGTTCGGCTTCTTCGGCGAGGCGCTTTTGGAGCGCTTGCCCGTTCTTCACCTGATCCCATTTGTTGAGTGCGATCACGACAGCGCGCCCTTCGCGCTCAATCACGCCCAAAATCGCGAGATCCTGTTTCTCGAAAGGAATCGTCGCATCCAGTAGCAAGATCACGACTTCAGCGAAGCGTACGGCGCGCAAACCGTCTGCGACCGATAATTTTTCAAGCTTATCGTCCACCTTCGACCGCTTGCGCATGCCGGCTGTATCAAACAGCTTCACTTTGCGATCGTGCCATGTCCATTCGACACCGATGGAGTCGCGCGTGATGCCGGCTTCGGGACCGGTCAACAGACGATCCTCGCCAATCAGGCGATTGATCAAGGTCGATTTGCCTGCATTGGGGCGACCGACCACGGCAATGCGCAGCGGGCGGTTGGGATCATCGCTATCATCCCGGTCTTCTTCCGATGGCTTTGCCGTGTGCTCGGGCAGCGCCTCGCGCACCGCGTCATACAAATCGGCGAGGCCTTCGCCATGTTCGGCGGAAAACGGAATGGGATCGCCGAGGCCGAGCTCATAGGCCTCCTGCGCTTCGGCCATGCCGAGCTTGCCTTCCGCCTTGTTGGCGAGAAGGATTACCGGCTTTCCAGCGCGGCGGACGAGTTGCGCGAAATGGCGATCGGACGGCGTGACGCCCGCGCGCACATCGACCACGAAGATGACGGCATCGGCATCGAGCAGCGCTTCCTCGGTCTGGCGGCGCATGCGGCCAGCGAGAGTGTTCTCCTCGGCTTCTTCAAGGCCCGCGGTATCGATGATCGTAAAGTCGAGATCGCCGAGATGCGCTTCGCCCTCGCGGCGGTCGCGCGTGACGCCCGGCTGGTCATCGACCAGCGCAAGCTTCTTGCCGACCAGCCGATTGAACAGGGTCGATTTGCCGACATTGGGCCGGCCGATGATGGCGATCGTAAAGGACATAATGTTCCAGATAAGCGCGATAGCGCCTTATTGCGAGATCGGCCCGGATTTTACGAGACCCAAATAGAGGTCAGCGCGGCTTTTGACCTGCGGGGACGCGTTCGGATCGGTCAAAATCGCGTCAAAAAGCTTGCCCGCCTCTTCATATTGGCCAGCCTTTAAGAGGGAGAGACCGAGGGCTTCCCGGGCGAGCCCCGCCAGCTCTCCCCCGCTGAGGAGCGGCTGCAGGCGGGTGCGCATGGCATCGACCGTGGCCGTATCAGCCATCAATAGCGC
>VERN01000215.1 GCA_018882635.1 Beijerinckiaceae bacterium
AGCTTGGCGAGGGCCTTCTCATCGGCGACCGAGCGCCACAGGAAAGAGGGGACGTCGTTCTCTTCCACCTTTTTGAGGCGAGCGGGCACACCCGCCTTGCGGAAATATTTCTGGGCCAACACGTCAGCCGCGACCTGGCTCCATGCCTCTGGCACTTCAATGCCATCGAGGCTGAACACCACCGACCCATCGGGGTTACGGATCTCGCTCTTCGCCTTGCGGAAAACGATGTCCGCATAGGGTGACTGCCCGGCTTTCGTATATTTGCGTTCGATCCGCATGGTCTTCCAATCCTTCATTGACGGACACAACAGCGTCCGCCGAGCCGCGCTGAGCGGCTCCGCCCCAACCCGTGATTCTTAATCTCTGTTCGAAGTCCCGCCGGTTAGCCCGGCAGTTCCTTGTTTGTGAGTTCTTTTCGTCGCGATCAGAGCTCGTGATCGGGAGAGGACGGCGGCTTTTTCAGCGCTATTCTCACCGCGGTCCCGATCCGGCGCGGTGCCCTAAAAAGGCCCGTTTCCGATTCTCGCGACGTTGGAATCAAACTAGGCCCGGAGGACCGATCTCGTCAAGAGTTAGTGATCGGTAGGACCAACAAACGCTAAATGTGGTGTGGGGAGGGGTTGTGAACAATGGGGACACTTCGCGAATCCCCCGCAAACCACGGGCAGTCTTTCAGAATTTTCGCTGGCTTCAAGGATAACTTCAGGCGCTCACCCATATCTTGCGCCCAATGTGGTGCGCACCATTTCGGGCCAAGGCTGTGCAGGGCGTGCAAAACCTTTTTCTGCGCCTTTTCGCGGACTTTACAGAGAGGGGACCAATGGGGCATGGTCCGGCCGCTGACAGGGGTTCGGGCGATGAAAAACTTCTTCATTCAGTTCTTTACGTGGTGGAACGGGGCGACGGTTGCGACGCGGTTCCATACTTGGCTGCATGGGGAATTCGTCGGCTCCGACGAGTTCGGCAACCGCTATTTCCAGACTAAGGGCCAGAAAAAGGACCCGGCTTTGGGCTTTGTCCGCCGCTGGGTCATCTATAATGGCGTCGCCGAAGCCTCGCGCATTCCGCCCGGATGGTATGGCTGGATGCTGCATAAGACCGATGAAGTGCCCGGACGCGATGGCTATCAGGCCCGCGAATGGGAACAGCCCCATCAGCCGAACCTCACCGGAACGCCTTTTGCCCATCGTCCCTCTGGGTCGATTCTCCGCGGCGAACCGCGCGCGAAGGCGATGGAAGGTTATCAGCCCTGGACGCCGAGCGCCTAAGCGCGCTGCCTCCGCCTTTTCCCCGCCGCAATCGCGCGGCAAGACCCCCGGCCATGATCAACAAGCGGTTCCTTCCGGTTCTCGGCGCTGCGCTCCTCGGTGTTCTCGCCGCGGGACCAGCTTCGGCTGACCGTATCAAGAACCCGGTTGCGATCTTCACTGGCCTCGACAAAATTACCGGGCGGACCATCAACTTCGAAGTCGGTGTTGATGAAACGGTTCAGTTCGGCGCGCTCCAGCTGACACCGCGCGTCTGCTACACCCGCCCTCCGACTGAGCCTGCCAATACGACGGCGTTCATCGAGGTTGATGAAATCACGTTCGCCAATGAATACCGCCGCATCTTTGGCGGTTGGGTGTTCCAGACATCGCCCGGGCTCCATGGCGTCGAGCATCCGGTCTATGATGTTTGGCTGACGGGCTGCAAAGGCGGCACGACGGTCATCGCTGACCCCATCGACCCGACTGAACCGCCTAAGGCGCCGCCCGTGGCGGCCGCTCCAACCAATCCGTCACGCAATGCGGCCCAGCAACCGCTAGCACCGGGCCAGACCTTGCCGCCGCTTACGACCCCGCCGGTCACAGTCACCGGGCAGGGGCAGATCGGCGTTGGTGCGCCGCAAGGCGTGCCCGTTCAGCCGCGCGCTCCCACGCAACGCTATTTCCCAACCAACGAAAACCGCGATCAGGCTGGCCAGTCACGCTGAGCTATTCAGGATCGCAAGGATTGTCTCTGGGCTGGCATCATCCGCCAGCGCGGTGAATGTGCCTGACTGATCGAGCGCGTTGGCGAGCATCCGCCGATAGCGTGCGCGCCGGACGGCGACGGCACCGAATTGTGACAGGTGAGGCGTGACAAACTGGGTGTCCAGAAGGACATAGCCACCTTTCTTAAGGCGGGCGACGAGATAGGCGAGAGCCACTTTTGATGCGTCCCGCACCGTGTGGAACATGCTCTCGCCAAAGAAGGCGCCGCCGAGGGAGACGCCATAGAGCCCGCCAGCCAGACGCTCACCCTCATGGACCTCGACTGTATGGACGACGCCTTGATCAAACAACGCGCCATAGAGATCGCGAATCCGGTCATTGATCCAAGTTTGCCGCCGATCAGGCCCTTCGGCGGCACAACCGGCGATCACCGCATCGAAGTCACGGTCGATTGCAATGGTGAAGCGACCGGAGCGGATGGTCTTGGCGAGGCTTTTAGGAAGGTGGAACGCATCAAGCGGGATGATCCCGCGCTCTTTCGGCTCGATCCAATAAAGGCCGGGATCGTCGGCACTTTCCGCCATCGGGAAAATGCCGGCCTCATACGCCCGCAACAGCAGGTCAGGAGTGACAAGGTGGGCGTCGTGTTCGCGCCCCATCCTTACCCTTTCGGCTTATCGTCCATACCACCATTAGCCAAGAATTTCTCAAGCCAATGAATATCATAGACGCCATTTTGAATATCTTGGTTCCGCACCAAAGTGCGGAAAAGCGGCAGCGTTGTATCGATGCCGTCGACCACGAATTCATCGAGCGCACGGCGCAGCCGCATCAGGCATTCATTGCGCGTCCGGCCATGCACGATCAGCTTGCCGACAAGCGAGTCGTAATGTGGTGGGATGGTGTAGCCCTGATAGACCGCTGAATCGACGCGCACGCCTAGTCCGCCCGGCGGGTGGAAATAGGCGATTTTGCCGGGTGACGGCCGGAAGGTCGCCGGATGCTCGGCATTGATGCGGCATTCGATGGCATGGCCCGTCAGCTTCACATCGTCTTGCGTGAAGGAGAGAGGCGCACCGGCCGCAATTCGGATCTGCTCATTGACGAGGTCGATCCCGGTGATCATCTCGGTGACCGGATGCTCGACCTGAATGCGGGTGTTCATTTCGATGAAATAGAACTTCCCGTCCTCATAGAGGAACTCGACCGTCCCCGCGCCCAGATAGCCCAGTTCGCACATCGCCTTGGCGACTGTGTCGCCAATCTCCGAACGCATGGATTCATTCAGCGCCGGTGACGGGCCTTCTTCCCAGACCTTCTGGTGGCGACGCTGCAGCGAGCAATCGCGTTCGCCCAGATGGACGGCATGGCCTTGCCCGTCGCCGAGCACCTGCAATTCGATATGGCGGGGCTTTTCGAGATATTTCTCGAGATAGACCGCATCATCGCCGAAAGCCGCTTTGGCTTCCGTCTTGGCGGTCTGGATCGCATCGACAAGCTCTTCCTCGGTCCGGGCGACCTTCATGCCGCGCCCGCCGCCGCCAGCGGCGGCCTTCACAAGGACGGGGTAACCGATATCGGCTGCCACTTTGCGGGCTTCGTCGATGTCGTCGATCCCGCCATCCGAGCCCGGCACGCAGGGGATGCCAAGCCGCAGCGCCGTGCGCTTGGCTTCGATCTTATCGCCCATAATGCGGATATGCTCGGCTTTAGGGCCGATGAAATGGATGTTGTGGCTTTCGAGGATGTCCGCAAAGCGCGCATTCTCGGACAAAAACCCATAGCCCGGATGGACGGCATCCGCGCCGGTGATCTCGCAAGCGGCGAGAAGCGCCGGAATGTTCAGATAGGAATCGCGCGCCGTCGGCGGGCCAATGCAGACGCTCTCATCAGCGAGGCGGACATGCATAGCATCCGCATCGGCGGTGGAATGAACCGCGACCGTGGCGATGCCGAGCTCTTTCGCCGCGCGCAGAATGCGGAGGGCGATTTCTCCACGATTGGCGATGAGAATTTTATCAAACATCGAGGTTTCCGATCACTCGATGACGAGGAGCGCTTCGCCATATTCGACCGGCTGGCCGTCCTCGACGAGGATGGCCGTGACGGTCCCAGCGCGCGGGGCAATGATTTCGTTGAAGGTCTTCATCGCTTCGACCAGAAGAACCTTGTCGCCCGCCTTCACCTGCGAGCCGATCTCAACAAAGGCCTTGGCCTCAGGCGAGGGACGGCGATAGGCCGTGCCGACCATCGGGCTTGGCACGGCGCCCGGATGAGCTTCGGCCTTACCGGAAGGCGCCATGCCTCCGCCAGCAGCGGCCGGAGCGGCAGCAACCGGCGCATGCGCCATCACAGGGGCGGCGACAGGTGCCGCATAATGAACGGCCGCAGACGCGGTCTGGCGTGCCACACGGATCCGCAGATCGCCCTTTTCAACCTCAATCTCGCTCAAATCGGTCTCAGCGAGAAGTTCCGCTAATTCGCGGACGAGGGCGGGTTCAATCGGGCTTTGCTTGCTCATTGGCTCGGTCATCTGGGTGAGGGTGGGCCGGGCTGTTGCCCGGTAAGACTCGCGCACCTCTTTAGCCAAATTGGGCGGCTGAGGGAAGCTGACCCGCCGTCAGCACTGCGCTTTCCCACATTTCCGCATCGACGCGACCGCCGCTTTCAGCGGACCTTCGCCGACGGCCCCGAAGATGATCTCGTCGCCGACGATGAAAGCCGGCGTGCCTTGCAGCTTCAAGGCGTCGGCGATCCGCATCGTTTCCTCGACCGCAGCCCGCACATCCGCCGATTGCATGTCCTTTTCGAGCTTGGCCGGGTCCGCCCCATACTCCTTGGCCACCGCAATCGCCTTTTCCTTACCGATCCGGCCGCGCTGATCGAGGAGTTTCTGATGGAACTCCCAATATTTGTCCGGCTTGATCTGGCTTTTGGCAGCCAGCGCCACAAGCGAAGCCTCGACCGATTCCGGGCCGAGCACGGGGAAGTCGCGGAGGACGACGCGCAGCTTCGGGTCGGCCTTGATCATATCGCGCAAATCATTCATCGCGCGTTTGCAATAGCCGCAATTGTAA
>VERN01000023.1 GCA_018882635.1 Beijerinckiaceae bacterium
TCCATATTCACTTCGTAGCGATGACGATGGCGCTCGGAAATATCCGTTGAGCCATAAATGTCCGCAATGCGCGAACCTTCGGCCAATTTGGCCTTGAATGCGCCCAGACGCATCGTGCCGCCGAGATCACCACCGGCGCGACGTTGCTCAAGCTCATTCCCCTTCATCCATTCCGTCATCAGGCCGACAAGCGGCTCTTTCGCCGGGCCGAATTCGGTGGAATTGGCTTCCGCAATGCCACAGAGCGAACGCGCCGCTTCGATGACGGCCATCTGCATACCAAAGCAAATGCCGAAATAAGGAACCTTGCGTTCACGCGCGAAACGGGCCGCGAGAATTTTGCCTTCCGCCCCACGCTGGCCAAAACCACCGGGCACAAGAATGCCATGCACATGCTCAAGGAAAGGCGCGGCATCTTCGTTTTCGAAGACTTCCGACTCGATCCAATCGAGATTGACCTTCACCTTGTTAGCAATGCCGCCATGATGAAGCGCTTCAATCAGTGATTTATAGGCATCCTTCATGCCGGTATATTTGCCGACAATCGCGATGGTCACTTCGCCTTCCGGATTCCAGATACGCTCGGTTACGCCGCGCCAGCGCGATAGATCCGGTTTTGGCGCTGGCTCAATCCCGAACGCTGCGAGCACTTCGGCATCAAGTCCTGCTTCATGATAAGCGCGCGGCACATCATAAATTGAAGCCACATCGCGCGCTTCGATCACAGCCGTTTCGCGCACATTACAGAACAGGCCGAGCTTGCGGCGTTCCTCGCGCGGAATTTCACGATCCGTGCGGCACAAAAGAATATCGGGCTGAATACCGATCGAACGCAATTCCTTCACCGAATGCTGCGTCGGCTTGGTTTTCAATTCGCCGGCACTCGGGATGAAAGGCAGGAGCGTCAAATGAACATAGACGCAATGGCCGCGTGGCAGATCATTCCCCAATTGGCGGATCGCCTCGAAGAAAGGCAACGCTTCGATATCGCCAACCGTGCCACCGATTTCGACCAGCACGAAATCATAACCCTCATTGCCGTCGAGCACGAATTCCTTGATCGCGTTCGTGACATGGGGAACGACTTGCACGGTGCCGCCGAGATAATCGCCGCGCCGTTCTTTCGTGATGATGTCGAGATAAATCCGACCGGTCGTGATGTTGTCCTGCTTGGAGGCAGGACGGCCGGTGAACCGCTCATAATGGCCGAGATCGAGATCGGTCTCCGCGCCATCATCAGTGACGAACACTTCGCCATGCTGATAGGGCGACATCGTCCCCGGATCGACGTTGATGTAAGGATCGAGCTTCCGCAAACGGACCGAATAGCCACGTGCCTGCAGAAGCGCACCCAGTGCTGCGGAGGCCAGACCTTTTCCGAGGGAAGAGACCACGCCGCCGGTGATGAAAATATACCGCGCCATGGGACCTCTCGCTTAAACGCTCTGGTTCGATTCGAACAGGGGATATCGCACCTGCGGAGCATCGCTCCACAGGCGTTTAGGCGTCAGAACCTGCCACGCCTTACTTCGGCGCGCTCTGGTTCTCGAGTTGCTTGAGTTGATCGAGCACGCCGCCAGATGGCGGAGCCGCCGGATTGGCCGGAGCTGAGGCGGGCGCGGTCGTATCGAAGATCGACTTCGGCTGACGCGTCGCACCGGCCAGAATCGCCAAGATCATCGAAGTCACGAAGAAGATCGTGGCCAGAATGGCTGTCATGCGGGTCAGCGCATTGGCCTGGCCGCGGCCCGTCATGAACCCACCGGAATTGCCGCCGCCAATGCCCAAAGCGCCTGAATCGGACCGCTGCAGCAGGATAACGCCCACCAGCGCGACGACGACGATCAGATGAATGACGATCAGGACCTGCTGCATGGCGGGCTCGAAACTTCCGGTTCGCGAAAAGACGGCGGGGCTTAGCACGCGCCGCCCTCAATGGGAAGGGAGGCGATTACGCCCGATAGACGGCCGCAATACCCATGAAATCAGCGGCCTTCAGGCTCGCGCCGCCAACAAGTGCCCCATCGACATTCTCAACCGCCATCAGTTCAGCAGCGTTCGATGGCTTGACCGAGCCGCCATAGAGAATGCGCACTTTGGCCCCCTCCTCCTTGCCGACAATCTTCTTCAGGTCGGCGCGGATGGCGGCATGGACTTCCGCCACATCGGCCGCCGTCGGGGTCAATCCAGTCCCAATCGCCCAGACCGGCTCATAGGCCACCACAAGATTGCCCGCGTTCATCCCGTCCGGGATCGAGCCCTTAAGCTGCTTGCGGACGACCGCCAATGTCTTGCCTGCCTCGCGTTCAGCCCGGGTTTCCCCAACGCAGACAATGGCTGTGAGGGTCGCCCGCCGGGCGGCCTCGGCCTTAGCGCAGACCATGGCGTCAGTTTCCTTATGGTCGGCCCGGCGCTCCGAATGGCCGACGATCACGAAGGAACCACCCGCATCAGCGATCATCTCAGCCGAAATATCGCCCGTATGGGCGCCTGAGACAGCCGCATGGCAATCCTGCCCGCCCGTCAAAAGACCAGACCCGGTCGATTGGCGGCTCAACGGCGAAATCAGGGTGGCAGGCGGGCAAATCAGGAGATCGATCGTCCGACGAAGGCCCCAATCATACTGCGCGACCATGGCACCGGCCTCATTCAGGCTGCCGCGCACGCCATTCATCTTCCAATTGCCCGCAACCAGCGGCCGAACGCCCGGTGTCATGAAGAACCCCCATCCCTGAACCTCCCGTCCGCTTAGCAAGGAAAAGCCTGCTTCGGAAGCGTTGCGGCGCAGGGGCCACATCCTTATGATGCGCCGCTTCCGGGGGGTGCGCATGGCGCGCCCCCCTCCTCTTACTGGCTCGGGGTCTCCCAAGACCCCTATGGAATGGACCGACGATCATGATGGATGGCATTCGCAAGGCGGGGCAAAGCTGGCTCGGCAAGATCGTGATCGGTGTCCTCTTTTCCATCCTGATCGTATCCTTCGCGATCTGGGGCATTGGTGACATTGTCCGTCAGGGCGGCAAACAATTGGTCGCCGAAGTCGGCCCAACCGAAATCACCACGCTGCAATTCCGTGACGCCTGGCAGCAGGAGCTGCAGCAGGTATCGCGCCGCATCCGCCGCTCATTAACGGCAGAAGAAGCGCGCGCTTTCGGCCTCGACAAGGTCGTGCTTGATCGCATGATGACAGAAGCCGCCCTCGACACGCAGGTGAAGAAATACGGTCTTGGCATCAATGACGCGACCATCGCGCAAGCCATCCAAAATGATCCGAATTTCCGCGGTGCCAATGGCCAGTTCGATCGCAACGCGTTTGCTGAATCCGTTCGTAATGCGGGCTACACTGAGCAAGCCTTTATTGCAGCGCAGCGCAATGCCTATCTCCGCCAGCAGGTGACAGAAGCTGTGGCCGGCGCAGCCAGCGCGCCACTGCCGATGCGCGAGGCGATCCATCGTTATCAAACCGAACAACGCGCGATCGATTTCTTCATTCTTGACGCCGCGCAGGCGGGCGACATTCCCGCACCAACGGAAGACGAACTGAAGAAATTCTATGAGTTGAATAAGACAGCCTTCCGCGCGCCGGATTTCCGCGCCGTGAACATTGTCGCGCTAACACCCGACACCATCGCAAATCCTTCTGATGTTTGGGACGCCGACGCGAAAGCCTATTACGACCGCAATGTCTCGCGCTTTGGCCAGCCCGAGCGCCGTCAACTCGAACAGCTGCCCTTCCCTTCGCTTGCTGATGCAGAGGCGGCCGCTGCCGCAATTAAAGCGGGTAAAAGCTTTGACGATGTCGCGACGGAAAAGAACATCAAGCCGGTTGATCTCGGCAATGTCATGAAGAGCGACCTTGTCGACCCCACTGTGGCGGAAGCCGCCTTCGCCTTGAAGGAAGGCGAGACGAGCGCGGCCGTGAACAGCCGCTTCGGTCCGGTCTTGCTGCGTGTTAAAAACGTTACCGCGGCTGTGTTGAAGCCATTCGAAGAAATGGCTGGGCCTATCAAGGTCGAACTCGCCCGCATTAAAGCGCGCGATGCTATTCAGGATTTGCACGACAAGGTCGAAGACCAGCGCGCTTCTGCCCGTCCCCTCGCCGATATCGCGCGCGACATGACCCTCACCTTGGAAACCATTTCCGCGATTGACCGTCAGGGCCGCGACGCAACGGGCCAGATCGTTCCTCTGCCCGACCGCGAGGCTCTGCTCAAAGCCATTTTTGCGTCCGATATCGGCGTCGACAATGAAGCCGTCTCGACGCGCGACGGCGGCTATGTGTGGTTTGACGTCACCAACATCACTCCGGCGCGCGATCGCACGCTCGATGAAGTGCGCGCCGCTCTGACCGAAGCATGGAAGCAAGACGAGATCGCCAATCGCCTCGCGAAGAAGGCCGCCGATTTTGCCAAGGCCATCAATGGCGGCAAGAGCGTCGCCGATGCCGCGAAAGAGGCTGGCGTTGAGGCGCGCAATGCCATCGGCCTCACGCGCAGCACAACCGACACGCCTGATCTCTCGCAAGCGGCCGTTACACAAGCCTTCGGCACGAAGGTGAATGAAGCGGCTCCCGCTCTTGGGAAATCGCAGACAAGCCGCGTCGTGCTGAAAGTGACGTCGGCCATCATTCCGCAATTTGATCCCAATTCTGATGAAGCGAAGAAATTGCAGGATCAGATGCGCTCCGCCTTGAGCGAAGACATGCTCGTATCCTACGTGGCCAACGTCCAGAAAACGCTCGGCACCAAGATATACGACAATAATCTGCGCCTCGCGCTCGGCGGAAATTAAAATGGAAGCTGTCTCTGGCTTCAGCGATTTTGCACGCGCTTATGACAAGGGATCGCCTCAGATCCTCAAGCGCGTGCTCGTCGGTGATCTTGAGACGCCGGTCTCAGCCTATTTGAAATTATCGGCATCGAGCCCAGCACACACATTTCTGCTGGAATCGGTTGAAGGCGGCGCTGTGCGTGGGCGCTATTCTTTGATTGGGCTTAAACCCGATGTGATCTGGCGCTCGACGGGTGACAAAGCCGAAATCAACCGGGACGCATTACGCGACGCGTATAGCTTTGAGCCGCTCGAAGGCAAACCGCTGACAAATTTACGCGCGCTCCTCAAAGAGAGTGAAATCGAATTCGGTGAAGATATGCCGCCGATGGCCGCGGGCCTCTTTGGCTGTCTTGGCTATGACATGGTACGGCAGATGGAGCGGTTGGGCCCGCCCAATCCGGATGCGCTCGGCGTGCCCGATGCCACCTTAATGCGCCCAACGCTGATGGTTGTGTTTGACGCAGTACGCGATGAAATCATCGTGCTCACACCCGTTCGCCCCACCAGCTTCATCTCGGCAAAACAGGCGTGGGAAGCCGCGCAAGAACGGCTCGAAAGCGTTGTCCTAGCGCTTGATGCTCCCTTAGCGCAAACCGCTCCACCGGCCGATCACGCCGCTATTGTTCCGCCCGCTTCCAACACCAGCGAAGCCGATTATCTCGCCATGGTCGCCAAAGCGAAGGACTACATTCGCGCGGGCGATATTTTTCAAGTCGTGCTGTCGCAGCGGTTTGAAACACCATTCACCCTGCCCGCTTTCTCACTCTACCGCGCGCTGCGACGGATCAATCCGGCCCCTTTCCTGTGCTATCTCGATTTCGGCACTTATCAGGTCGTCTGCTCCTCGCCTGAAATTCTCGTGCGTGTCCGTGGCGGCAAAGTGACCATTCGCCCGATTGCAGGCACGCGCCCTCGCGGCAAAACAAGTGCAGAAGATAAAGCGCTCGGCGAAGAATTGCTGGCCGACGAGAAAGAACGTGCCGAACATCTGATGTTGCTCGATCTCGGCCGTAACGATGTCGGCCGTGTCTCCAAGATCGGCACGGTGCAAGTCACCGACTCATTCTTTCTCGAACGCTACAGTCAGGTGATGCACATCGTCTCGAATGTCGAAGGCGACCTTGATCCACGCTTTGACGCCCTCGACGCGCTTGCCGCAGGCTTTCCCGCAGGCACTGTTTCGGGTGCTCCAAAAGTCCGCGCGATGGAAATCATTGACGAACTCGAAAAAGACAAGCGCGGCCTCTACGCCGGGTGCATTGGCTATTTCGGCGGCAATGGCGAAATGGACACCTGTATCGTGTTGCGCACCGCGGTGGTGAAGGATGGGCGCATTCATGTGCAAGCCGGAGCCGGGATTGTTTATGATTCAAACCCCGCCTCTGAGCAGATGGAATGCATCAACAAGGCAAAAGCGCTATTCCGTGCGGCTGAAGAGGCGGTGCGCTTTTCCTCCGCAGCACGGAGGGGCCAATGAGCGCCCCTCCCATCAAGCCCGGCATGAAAGTGACGCTGGTCGACAATTACGACAGCTTCACATGGAACCTCTATCACGATCTCGGTAAACTCGGTGCAGACGTCACAGTCATCCGCAATGATGAAATGTCTGCCGATCAAGTCATCGCGACCAATCCGGAAGCGATTGTTCTCTCGCCTGGCCCGTGCACGCCGAACGAAGCGGGCATTTGTCTCGATATTATTGCCAAGGCCGGTGGAAAAATTCCGCTCTTTGGTGTGTGCTTGGGCCTGCAAGCCATGGGGCAAGCCCATGGTGGCGATGTCGTGCGCGCGCCACTCCCCATGCATGGCAAAGTCTCAACGGTTCACCATAAATCAGAAACCGTGTTCCGCGGCATCAATGGCCCATTCAAAGCCACACGCTATCATTCCTTGATCGTGGCGCGCGAAACCTGCCCCGCTATCTTTAAAGTCACCGCCGAGACTGAGGATGGGCTTGTCATGGCGCTGTCACATAAGGATCATCCCGTGCACGGCGTGCAATTTCACCCCGAAAGCATCAAGTCCGAACAAGGCTTAACGATTTTCGGCAATTTTCTCGCACTGGCGGATGAATGGAACCGCCAGAAACGCGCATAAAGAGGTCGCGTCATGGATCATTTCAAACCGATCATCGCCAAGGTCGCGACCGGTTCGCCGCTGACGCGCGAGGAAGCCGAAAAGGCGTTCGACCAAATCCTGTCTGGCGAAGCAACACTCGCACAGATGGGCGCGTTCCTCATGGCGCTGCGGGTACGCGGCGAAACCGTTGAGGAAATATCGGGCGCTGTGGCCGCAATGCGCGCCAAGATGCTGCGCGTCAAAGCGCCCGAAGGCGCGCTCGATATTGTCGGCACAGGTGGCGACAATTCCGGATCATGGAACGTCTCGACCCTCGCTGCCATCCTCGCCGCAGCCACCGGCCTTAAGATTGCGAAACACGGCAATCGCGCGGCGTCTTCAAAATCGGGTGCCGCCGATGTGCTCACAGCGCTCGGTGTGAAGGTTGGTATTGAACCTGCCATAATCGAGCGTTGCATTGATCAGGCTGGTGTTGGTTTCATGTTTGCGCCAGCACATCACTCCTCCATGCGTCATGTGGCACCCGTCCGCGTGGAAATGGGGACGCGCACAATTTTCAATTTGCTTGGCCCACTCTCTAATCCGGCTGGCGTCAAAAAGCAGGTCATCGGCGTTTTTTCCGAAAGCTGGATGATGCCCGTCGCCGAAACGCTGAAAAATCTTGGTTCAACGGATGTCTGGGTCGTGCATGGGTCAGACGGTCTCGACGAGATCACCACGACCGGCGAGACCAAAATCGTTGCCCTGAAGAATGGCGACATCTCATCCTTCACCATTACGCCTGAAGATGCGGGTTTGAAGCGCGCTAAGCCTGAAGATCTCAAAGGCGGCGACGGCGAACATAATGCGAAAGCGCTGATGGCGGTGCTGGATGGTGAACGCTCAGCCTATCGCGACATTGCTGTCTTGAATGCAGCGGCTGCGCTGATGGTCGCGGATCGCGCGAAAACATTAGATGAAGCCGCTCGTATTGTGGAAGCGGCCATCGACGATGGGCGCGCGAAGAAAATCCTCGAAACTTTGGTGACCGCCTCCAATGGCTGATATTCTCAAAAAGATTGAGACCTATAAGCGCGAGGAAATCGCTGCCGCAAAGAAGCGCGTGTCGCCAGCCGAAATCGACCGGTTAGCTGCACGTGCTCTGCCGCCGCGTGGCTTTGCCCGCGCGATTGAAACCCATCTCGCCGCCAAGCGCCCCGCTCTTATTGCCGAGATCAAAAAGGCAAGCCCTTCGAAAGGGCTGATCCGCGCCGATTTTGATCCGCCGCAACTGGCCAAAGCCTATGAAGCAGGCGGCGCGTCCTGCCTCTCCGTCCTAACGGATGAGCCATCTTTTCAAGGCCGACCAGAATTTCTAACGCAAGCGCGCGACGCCACGGCGCTCCCTGCTTTGCGCAAGGATTTTCTCTACGACGTTTATCAAGTGGCCGAAGCGCGGGCTTGGGGCGCGGATTGCATTCTTGTGATCATGGCAGGCTGCGACGATGCGCTCGCACACGATCTCACGCAAGCCGCGCATGATTTTGGCATGGACGTGCTGGTTGAAGTGCATGATGCCGAAGAATTAGAGCGCGCGCTCAAGCTCGATACCAAACTTGTTGGCATCAACAATCGCAATTTGCGGACGTTTGATGTCACGCTCGCAACGAGTGAAACGCTGGCGCCCTTGATCCCGCATGATCGCATCATCGTTGGTGAAAGCGGCATTTTCACGCAGGACGATATCAAGCGCCTGCAAGCAGTCGACATCAATACCTTCCTTGTTGGCGAGAGCCTGATGCGGCAGGCTGATGTTACCAAAGCCACCCGCGCGCTGTTGTTTGGAGAAGGCGCATGAGCCGCCTCACCCATCTTGATGCCAGTGGTAATGCCGCCATGGTTGATGTTGCTGACAAGGATATTACGGATCGTGTCGCGATTGCCGAAGGCCGCGTCGTGATGAAGCCGGAAACGCTCGCGCTCATCCGTGATGGGGCGGCAAAAAAAGGTGATGTGATCGCAACCGCACGCATCGCAGGCATCATGGCGGCAAAGCGCACACATGAATTGATCCCGCTTTGCCATCCGCTGGCGCTTTCGAAAGTTGCAGTCGACTTTGTTTTCGATGATGCATTACCCGGCATTCGCGTCGAGGCCATGGCCAAACTCTCCGGGAAGACCGGCGTCGAGATGGAAGCGCTCACTGCTGTGTCGGTCGCCTGTCTCACCATTTACGATATGGCCAAAGCGGTCGATCGTTTCATGCAGATCGAAGGGATCCGCCTGCTCGAAAAGACAGGCGGCAAATCCGGATCATGGAAAGCCGATGGCTGACGGATTGATCCCGGTTGCCGATGCGCTCGCGCGGATCCTCAACGCCGCGCGTCCGATGCCAGTGGAAACCGTGCCGCTGCATGAGGCCGCCTTCCGCACGCTTGCGGCCGATCTCGCAGCAACGCGCACCCAACCGCCCTTCCCCGCTTCCGCCATGGATGGCTATGCCGTGCGCGCGCAAGATTGCGTTGCTGGTGCACGCCTCAAGAAGATTGGTGAAGCCGCTGCGGGGCGCGCCTTTCACGGCACGATGGGCGCGGGTGAAACCGTGCGCATCTTCACCGGCGCGCCCGTTCCCGAGGGAGCGGATGCCATTCTCATTCAGGAGAATGCAAGCGTCGACGGTGACACCATTATTGCGCGCGAAACCGTCAGCGCAGGCCGCTTCGTGCGTCCACGCGGTTTAGATTTTGCCGAAGGGGACGTGTTGATCCAAAAAGGCAGCGTGCTGAATGCGCGCGCCCTTGGCTTGGCGGCCGCTATGGGCCACCCGGCTCTCCCTGTCTTTCGGCAACCGCTGGTCTCTGTTCTCGCAACGGGCGACGAATTGGTGCGCCCGGGTGAACCAGTTGGTGCCGATCAGATCGTCGCGTCCAATTCCTATGCCGTCTGCGCAATGGCCCGCGCGAAGGGCGCGCGCGCGCTCGATCTCGGCATTGCGCGCGACACCATGGCCTCCCTCAATGACGCGCTTGATCGCGCCGAAGATGAAGGCACCAATATCCTCGTGACGCTGGGCGGCGCATCGGTCGGCGATCATGATCTCGTGCAGAAAGCGTTGACCGCACGCGGCATGCAATTGGGCTTTTGGAAGATCGCCATGCGCCCCGGCAAGCCACTCATCTTTGGCACGCTGAAAGACACCATCATCCTAGGCCTGCCGGGCAATCCGGTGTCGTCGATCGTCTGCACCAAGCTCTTTCTGGAACCCTTGATCGCCGCACTCATGGGCCAGCCGGATGCCGGGGCCGACCCGAGCGAGCCTGCGATCCTCGGCGCTGACATGGCTGAAAACGATCTCCGTCAGGATTATGTCCGCGCCCGCTTGGAAACCGACCCTTCCGGCCTGCCCCGCGTGATCCCGTTTGGAAAGCAGGATTCCTCGATGCTCCGCCTGCTGACGGAGAGCGATGCACTCCTCCTGCGCGCGCCCTTTGCACCGGCGGCGAAAGCAGGCGAGCAAGTCCGGGTGATCCGTCTCTAAAAATCAACCCGCTTTCCACTTGCAGAACACATCGGGAACATGTTACGGTTTGTTCGTGATTTGTTTTAGGGGATCGGGCCACGATGCTCACGCGCAAGCAGAATGAACTTCTTCGCTTCATCCATGAGCGTCTCGCTCAGGACGGCGTCCCGCCCTCCTTCGATGAGATGAAGGAAGCGCTCGACCTCAAATCGAAATCGGGCATTCATCGCCTCATCATCGCGCTTGAAGAGCGCGGCTTCATCCGCCGGTTGCCGAACCGCGCTCGCGCGCTGGAAGTTCTTAAACTGCCTGAACAATCAACCCCCGGCGCAGCCCCGCGTGGTGGCTTCCGCCCGAGCGTTATCGAAGGCAATCTCGGCCGTCTGCGGCCACGCCCGGCCGATGCAGAGGCGCCGCCCTCAATTGTGTCCGTGCCAATGATGGGCCGCATCGCAGCAGGCACCCCGATTGAGGCTATTCAATCGCGTTCCCACACCATTTCCATGCCGCCCGATATGCTCGGCAATGGCGAACATTATGCGCTGGAAGTCCGCGGCGACTCGATGATCGAGGCTGGCATTCATGATGGCGATACGGTCCTGATCAAGAAGCAGGATATTGCCGATACCGGTGATATCGTTGTGGCCCTTATTGATGATGAGGAAGCGACGCTGAAGCGCCTGCGCAAACGCGGATCCTCGATTGCGCTGGAAGCCGCCAACCCCGCCTATGAGACGCGCGTGCTCGGTCCCGACCGGGTCCGCATTCAAGGCAAGCTGGTTGGCCTGATGCGCCGTTACTAAGCGTTCTCAATCAGTTGCGTTTCTGATCTCGAGTCGTTTATCGCCGCCAATAGCGGTCTGTTGATGGTGTTCTAACGCTCTCAATCCGCCAACCACCTGCTGTGGTGCGGTAGGCGGCAATCGCGCCCGATTGCGTGAAATGTGGCGCATCGAGCACCGTCGCAACACACCCCACCGGCGCCCTCAAGGGCGTCAGGATGAGGCTGGCGCGCGCGCAATCCTCTTCAAAAGCGCTCATCTGCTTGATGAACGAAACCGGTGAACCTCTTGAATCATAGAGAATACAAGCGGTCTTATCACAAGAGGCCTCCGCCTTGAGCGAGGGATCGTCTGGCCGACGGGTATCACCATCGGCGCGGAGCCATTGCTCAAGGCTGAACCGGCCGGGCGATGGCCCAACGAGCGCAAGCCTTCCATCGGTACCACGCAGCGCCGCCGCCTTACCATCAGCCGTCACATAAAGATCCGCGCGTGGGCCGGTCCAAGCGAGCGCAAAACCAAGCGCAATCAGAGGGATACCCGCATAGCGGATCACGCTTTGCCACAGCGCCACCCAGATCAGGCCCATCACGGCGATGAGAATGGCCCAACCCGCTGGCGCGGGCACCGCAATCACGGCGAAGGGGATCGCAGCGACCCAGCGCGCCATCATCAGCATCGCCTCAACGCCCCACCCCATCGCCCACCAGACCGGGGCGTCGAGGCCGAAAGGCAAGGCGATCATCCCAATCAGCGCCGCTGGCATCACGACCGCCGAGATCAGCGGGAGAACGAGCGCATTGCCGAGAAGGCCAAGCGGCTGGATCTGCTGAAAATGATAAAGCCCAAACGGTCCCGTGGTCAGCTCGGCGATCAAGGTTGTCAGGATCAACGCCTTGGCATGCTTGGCCGTCCAACTGATGGCGCGGCTGAGGAGCCCGGAGGGCGGGCGTTCGCGCGCGGTGGCCAATTCAAGCTGCGTAAACGCCGCCCCCTCCTGAGCGGCGCTCGCAATCCCCGCGCGCTCGTAAAGCGCAACAAGCCCCATGACCGCGCAAAACGACATCTGAAAACTCGGCCCCACGACGGTCTCGGGTTCCATCAACACGAGTAGGATCGCCGCCAAAGCCAGGTTGCGCATCGAGATCGCACGGCGGTGCACCAAGATCGCGCCAAACACGATCAGCGTCATCACGAGCGATCGTTCGGTCGCAATCTCAGACCCTGCGAAAACGTCGTAAGCAATGGCCGCCAAAAGAGCAGCAACCGCGGCAATGGCTTTAACCGGGAGTGCCAGTAAGGCGGCCGGCGATAAGGCAAAAAGCGCCCGCACGATGAAGAACACCATCCCGGCGGCCAACACCATATGCAGGCCCGAAATCGAAACGACGTGGTAGATGCCAGCCGCGCGCAGCACGTCATTGGTCTCGTCCGTGATGCCGCCGCGCTTGCCCGTAATCAGCGCCGCGGCAACCTCCCCCGCCTGCCCGCCAATCGCGGACGCAATCCGGTCGGTGACGTCGTTACGGGCGCGGTCGATCGCGGCCAAGAGGCGCCACTTCCAATCGATGCCGCCTTGATCCTTCACGGCCATTGGCTGGCCTTGCAAACTCCCGACCGCCCCGATCCCGGCAAACCATGCGTCACGCGCAAAATCATATCCGCCCGGCCGCGACGGCTGCGGCGGCGGCAGCAAATAGGCGGACCATGCGATGCGGGTTCCAGCTTGCAACGTCACCGCGGATCGCGCCGTCACCCGCACCCGTGCCGGTGTCGCATCGGCCGAGCGTCCCGTGAGACTTTCAACGCCAATGAGCAAACGCGCACCGCTGCCGCGCCGATCATTCTGCAGAATAACGCCGATCCCTTTTACGCCCTGGGCTTTATCGAGCACGGGCGCAGCCACCCAACGCGCCTTGAAGGCGGCAGCAGAAAAACCAGCCGCCAAACAGGCGATAGCGATGGCCGTGATCGTCAAACCCATCAAGTGCCGACGCCATGCTGCAACCGCGGCACCAATCGCCAGCGTGAACAAAGACGGAGCAGCCCACCAAGAAGGCTCGCGCTCGGCGGCGAAGAACAACAGAACGCCACTGATCATTCCTACAGGGAGAAAGAGAAAAGGCCGCCGCGCCTCACGTTCCATCAAGAGGGCGCGCGCGAGCCAACCCTCGCGAAAAGCCTCTGCAGCCCAGCGCGGAGCCAATAAAGCGGCGCGCCCCGCCCACGCGGCCCGTGCGCCAAGGCGGCCCGCCTGTGCCCCATTGTCCGCCATCGCTTCCGCGCCCTTACGCCCCGTGCTTTTCAATGCTAAAGGAGCGGCCCGCGCAGGTTCCACCATCGCGCGGTTGCAAGACGTGGCGTTCTCGCCGCTCCCTCATCTCCTGATTGCCGGATCGCATCCTGATGTCGAATGTCGTCACGCGCTTTGCGCCTTCGCCCACCGGATTTCTGCATATTGGCGGCGGCCGCACGGCGCTCTTCAACTGGCTCTATGCCAAGCGCTTCGGCGGCAAGATGATGCTGCGCATTGAAGACACTGATCGTGAGCGGTCAACCGATGCCGCGATCGCCGCAATCATCGATGGCTTGCAATGGCTCGGCCTCGAATGGGATGGCGACATCGTCTATCAGTTTTCACGCGCCGCACGGCATCGCGAAGTCGCGGAAAAACTGCTTGCCGAAGGCAAAGCCTATTATTGCTACGCAACGCCGCAAGAACTCGAAGAAATGCGCGAGAAAGCGCGCGCTGAAGGCCGCCCCATGCGTTATGACGGCCGCTGGCGCGATCGCGATCCCAAGGAAGCGCCGGACAGCCTGAAGCCGGTGATCCGCCTCAAAGCACCGCAAGAAGGCGAGACAATCGTCAATGATCAGGTGCAGGGCCGCGTCGTCTGGCAGAACAAGGATCTCGACGATCTCGTCCTGCTGCGCTCTGACGGCACGCCGACCTATATGCTCGCTGTCGTCGTCGATGATCATGACATGAGCGTCACCCATATCATTCGTGGTGACGACCATCTCACCAACGCCGCCCGGCAGACGCAGATTTATCAAGCGGCCGGATGGGATGTGCCCGTCATGGCCCATATCCCGCTCATCCACGGCCCTGATGGTGCGAAACTATCGAAGCGCCATGGCGCGCTCGGCGTTGAGGCCTATCGCGCGCTCGGCTATCTGCCAGCCGCTCTGCGCAATTACCTCGTTCGCCTCGGTTGGAGTCATGGCGATCAGGAATTCTTTTCAACTGAAGAAATGATCGCCGCTTTCAATCTCGATGGTATCGGGCGCTCCCCGGCCCGCTTCGATTTCGCCAAGCTCGAAAACATCAATGGCCATTACATGCGCGCCGCCAGCGATGCCGATCTTGTGGCCGCCATTGAAACCATTCTGCCAGAGGTCGCCCAAGCCCATGGTGCGCCCTTGGCCTTGGATCCGGCGCTAAGGGCGAAATTCATCGCCGCCATGCCGGGCCTGAAGGAACGCGCCAAGACGCTCGTCGAACTGCTCGACAGCGCTTACTACCTTTACGCAACGCGACCGCTCAAGCCCGATGCCAAGGCCGAAAGCCTGCTTGATGAAACGGCCCGCAAGCGAATGGCCGCTTTGGCAGATATCCTGAAAACCCTGCCCGAGTGGACGATTGAGGCCACAGAAGCCGCCGTGCGCAGCTTTGCAGAGGCCGAAGGCGCCAAACTTGGCCAGATTGCCCAACCTTTACGCGCCGCTTTGACGGGCCGTGGCACCTCACCACCGATCTTTGATGTCATGGTTGTGATCGGAAAAGAGGAAACGCTGGCACGACTTGCCGACCTCGCCCTGTGAACCATGCACAGGGGTGTTGCAATACTCGCCTTTCGGTGTGGTTGAACCGCTCTCGAAAGTGAGCTAGCAATTCTGCCGTTTGACGAATTCCGGCCTTTTCGCAGGGGCTTGCCGCAATGCGGTAGGATCATCAAAGCTGCGGACAAGTCTGAAGATCGTGGTCCCACTCCGGACAGGAAAAGAGCCAATGAGCGCCCATATCACCGTCGCCAACACATCCGTCGACATGCCCGTCAAAGAGGGCACGATTGGCCCCAGCGTCATCGACATTGGCAAGCTCTACGGCCAAACCGGGATGTTCACCTACGATCCCGGCTTCACCTCAACCGCGAGCTGTGAATCCAAGATCACCTATATCGATGGTGACTAAGGGGTCCTGCTCTATCGCGGCTATCCGATCGAGCAACTCGCCGAACATGGCGACTTCCTTGAGACCTGCTATTTGCTGCTTTACGGCGAACTGCCGACCGCGGGGCAGAAAGCCGATTTCGATTACCGCATCACGCGCCACACGATGGTGCATGAACAGATGATGCGCTTCTTCCAAGGCTTCCGCCGTGATGCGCATCCGATGGCGGTTCTCACCGCGTCAGTCGGCGCGCTTTCGGCGTTCTATCATGACTCGACCGATATCTCGGATCCGACCCAGCGCATGATTGCATCGATGCGCATGATCGCGAAGATCCCAACACTCGCCGCGATGGCGTATAAATATTCGATCGGTCAGCCCTTCGTTTATCCGCAGAATTCGCTCGACTACACGTCGAACTTCCTGCGGATGTGCTTTGCGGTGCCGTGCGAAGAATACAAGGTCAACCCGATCCTATCGCGTGCGCTTGATCGTATCTTCATCCTGCATGCCGACCATGAGCAGAACGCGTCGACATCGACCGTGCGCTTGGCGGGTTCATCGGGCGCCAACCCCTTCGCTTGTATTGCGGCTGGTGTGGCCTGCCTCTGGGGCCCGGCCCATGGTGGCGCAAACGAAGCCGCGCTGAAGATGCTGCAGGAAATCGGCACCGTTGATCGTATTCCTGAATATATCGCACGCGCCAAAGACAAGAACGATCCGTTCCGTCTGATGGGCTTCGGCCATCGCGTCTATAAGAACTATGATCCGCGCGCCAAAATCATGCAGAAGACGACGCATGAAGTGCTCGGCGAACTTGGCATCAAGGACGATCCGCTGCTCGACGTGGCAATGGAACTCGAACGCATCGCGCTGCACGATGATTATTTCGTCGAGAAGAAGCTTTACCCGAACATCGATTTCTATTCGGGCATCACGCTGAAGGCGATGGGCTTCCCGACCACCATGTTCACCGTGCTGTTCGCCGTTGCGCGTACCGTCGGCTGGATCGCGCAGTGGAAAGAAATGATCGAAGATCCGTCCCAGCGCATTGGCCGTCCGCGCCAGCTCTATGTGGGTGACAAGCGTCGCGATTACGTCGCGCTGAACCAGCGCTAAGACGCCTCTCTTGTAGAAATTGAAAAAGCGGGCTCAGGCCCGCTTTTTTATTGTTAGATCCCATCAATGCTATGGAATTTTGTGCAGCACGCTGTGAACCTCGGCCGCAATTATTGCGCTTTGCGACCCGCCGCCGATAACACAATCTCAGCCGCTCTTTCACTGGGTGTGCCATGGGGTAACCGCATAAGATCATCAAGCCGCGCAAATGCTTTCAGCTGCGCAGCGCGCTCCGGCGTATCACCAAGGAGCGGCAACAAAGCGTGCGCCAATGTCTCGGGATTAACATCTTCTTGGAGAAATTCGGGGACGGCGTTCTCACCCAGAATAAGATTGGGCAACACAATGCTCGACACGGTGATCAAGAATTTGAGAAGCTCTTCAACCTTCGTGACCTTATAGGCCACAACAGTCGGCACAGCCGATAAGGCCAACTCCAACGTCACCGTGCCCGATGCCGCCAAAGCGGCACGGGCTGTGCGAAATGCTTCATATTTTGCTTCAACGCCGGACACAATGCGCGGTTTAACCGGCCAATCAGCGACACCTGCGACGATTTCATCATGCAAATGCGAAACAGCAGGCAAAACAACATCAAGCTGAGGACGGATCTGTGCAATGACGGCGATTGTCTCACCAAACACTGACAAGAGACGCCGAATTTCCGACCGGCGACTGCCGGGCAAAACAAGCAGCCGATAAGGTTCGTGCTCCCGTCGCATCGCCTCTTCCGACGAGGGCCGCAGCGTGGAGAGAATTTCAGTCAGGGGATGACCAACATAAGTGCAAGCTGGCCCACCGAGCCTCTGATGGGCTTCAGGTTCAAACGGCAAAAGCGCAAGCACATGATCAGTATAGGCGCGCATGGCCTTTGCACGGCCCGGCCGCCATGCCCACACGCTCGGGCTGACATAATCAACAACCGGCAAATGTGGCAGGGCTTGGCGCACACGCTTAGCCACACGATGCGTGAAGTCGGGACTATCAATAATCACCAAAACATCAGGCCGTGCGGCGATGAGCTTTTCAACCGTCTCGCGAATACGCGCCAACAAGGTCGGTAGTTTTTTGATGACCGGCAAAAGCCCCATCACCGCGATGTCATGCATCGGGAAGAAGGATTTCAGCCCTTCGGCTTCCATGCGTGGCCCGCCGACACCAACAAAATCGACAGTATGGGACGCTTTTAACGCGCGCATGAGTTTGAAACCGAGTTCATCCCCACTCGCTTCCCCCGCCACAATCGCGATCTTCATGGCTCAAATCCAAAAAGCGCAATGCCATGCCGATCAGCCGCCGCAAGCGTCGCAGGCCGATCAATAACGATCACTTCGCCAGCGGCCACGCACACAGCGCTCAAACCAGCACGGGCGGCATTGTCAAACGTACGCGGCCCAATCGCTGGCAAATCAACACGCCTTTCCTGACCGCGCTTAGGCGCTTTCACTAACACGCCACCTGTCTCGCGCGGACGGCCAAAGCGAAACCGGCGCCGCATGCGCGCCACACGCTCAAGCATTTGATCGGTCCCTTCAGGGCCTTCAACCGCCAGCACCTGACCGCGACTGACAATGCACCCCTGCCCCACATCGAAAGGCGACACGGCAGCCAGTAAATCTTTTGCGCGCTGGAGATCAGACTGAAGGATTGGCAGAAACGGAACAGCACCACCCTGCCCTGCACCAATCAGAATTCCGGGCGCAACCGTTTGCGGCGCGATGACGGGAAATCCTTCTTCTTCAAACATGGTGACCACAGCACGCAAAAGATGATCATCGCCGCCACCCATCAGCCGACGAACAATCGCGCGCTTTTTTTGCGAAGTCGCAATTGCAAATAGCGTAGATGCTGGCGGGCGCCGCACACCACCCGCTAGAACAAGCGCATCTACCGATGCGGCGCGCAGCAGACCTAAGATACGATCTGAATCGACAATATCGGTGATGCCGTGCGGAAAGCGCGTCAGCCGCGCATCCGCAAACCCTTTGATCATCAAAATATAAACATCGTGCCCGGCCGCCTGCGCCGCCGTTGCGACCTCAGCCGGAAATGCACCGCCCCCTGCGACGATGCCAACCCGCATGATCAGGCCTCGTTATCGCGCGGTGTGCAGATTGAACGATTGCCGCCATCGCGAATGAAATCGAGGATCTCGTGAACAAGCGGATGGCTTGCGAATTCCTGCGCGACATCTTCGACGCGCTCCTGCAACGTGCCCTCATTCGCAAACAATAAGCGATAGGCACGACGAATATCGTGGATCGCATCACGGTCAAAACCACGACGCTTGAGACCGACAATATTCATCCCTGCAAGACGCGCGCGATTGCCAATAGCAATCCCATAAGGGATCAGATCATTCTCGACGCCAGATAAGCCGCCAACGAAGGAATGCGCACCGACGCGGCAATATTGATGCACCGCTGCACCGCCGCCGATAATGGCATAATCGCCAACATGGCAATGGCCCGCGAGCATCACATTATTTGAGAAGATGACGTG
This sequence comes from Beijerinckiaceae bacterium, assembly GCA_018882635.1. Taxonomy (GTDB): domain Bacteria; phylum Pseudomonadota; class Alphaproteobacteria; order Rhizobiales; family Beijerinckiaceae; genus TNE-4. The sequence goes on from VERN01000023.1 coordinate 18,989, forward strand.
ATTGCCGACACGGCAATCATGGGCGACATGCGAATTGGCGAGAAAGGTGCATTTATCACCAATCGTCGTGACAAGCCCGCCACCCTCAGTGCCGGGATTGATCGTGACACCCTCGCGGATGAGACAATCATCGCCGATGAACAGCTGGGCGTCTTCGCCATGAAATTTCAGGTCTTGCGGTTCATGCCCAATCGAGGCGAACGGAAAAATGCGCGCGCGCGCGCCAATCTTCGTTTTACCCGCAAGCGCGACATGGCTCATTAAATGCGAACCATCGCCGAGTTCAACATCCGGCCCGATCATGCAAAACGGACCGATTGTGACGTCTTTGCCGATCTTCGCCTTCGGATCGATGACAGCAGAAGCGTGAATCATTGATCGTCCATCACCAGCATGGCACCAACAGTGGCTTCCGCAACAAGCTGGCCATCCACTTTGGCCTCACCTTTGAACCACCACATATTCGCGCGCTGTTTCGTCTTCGTCATGTGATATTCAAGACGATCACCAGGAACCACGGGCTTACGAAATTTCGCATTTTCGATTGTCATGAAATAAACAAGCTTCGGCTTACGCCCGCCGCGGGAGGCCACACACAGGGCGCCCGCCGTCTGCGCCATACCTTCAATGATCATCACGCCCGGCAACACGGGGGCCTGCGGAAAATGACCCGTGAATTGCGGCTCATTGATTGTGACGTTTTTGATCCCAATGCAGGATTCATCGCCCTTCATGTGGATGATTTTGTCGACCAGCAAAAAAGGATAGCGATGCGGCAGCAATTCGAGAATCTGCTGAATATCGGCATGGCCCAATACTGTGCTCTGCTCCCCACTCATCCCAGTCTCCAATCAAATCAAGTGTCTGTCGGCGTAACGCCGTCTTTTTTCTTGGCTAAAGCAGCGATGGTCGTTAATTCGCGGAACCATTGCCGCACAGGTTTGGCCGGTGTGCCGCCCCAGCGAGAACCCGGTGGAACATCGTCCGCCACATTGCTCGACCCCGCGATCTGCGATCCGGCACCGATCCGCAAATGACCGACGACGCCGACCTGTCCGCCGAGCACAACAAAATCTTCCAATGTTGTGGAACCTGAGATGCCAACTTGCGCAACGATCACGCAATGGCGGCCGATCACGACATTATGCGCAATCTGAACCAGATTATCGATCTTCGTGCCTTCGCCGATCACTGTATCGCGGCTAGCTCCACGATCGATCGTTGAATTGGCGCCGACTTCAACCTTGTCCTGAATGATCACGCGGCCCGTCTGCGGCACTTTCATGTGCCCCTTTGGGCCCATCGCATAACCGAAACCGTCCTGCCCGATCCGCACACCACCATGGATGATCACACCATTGCCGAGCAAAGCGTGAATGATCGAGGCGTTCGGTCCGATCGAACAATCGCGCCCAATCCGCACGCCAGGCCCAATCACCGCATGAGCTGCGATAATGGTGCCAGACCCAATCTCTGCACCTGCACCTATCACCGCACCCGGATCAACGGTCACATTCTGCTCGAGCCGCGCTTCTGGATGCACATGAGCGGCGGGCGAAATGCCGCTCTTCTGATGCACTGATTGCGGCCGCATCGCATCGGGATAGAACCGCGCCGCGATGGCGGCATAGGCATGATAGGGATGCGGCGTAACAAGGGCCGCCGTTCCGGCAGGAACCCGCGCGCGAAATTTAGGCGCAACAAAACACGCGCCTGCAAGCGTCGCGTCGAGCTGCTCGGCATATTTAGGATTATCAAGAAAGGCGATGTCAGCGGGGCCAGCACGATCGAGCGGCTGCAAACCGGTAAACCGGCGCGCGCTATCCGCACCCGCCTCGAGCGCAATTCCGGTCAAGGCAGCGATCTCGGCAAGCGTGATCGGGCCCGAGGGCGAGAAAAAGAATGGATCGCTCATGACTTTGAGAGAGAAAGAGCCGGGGGTGACCCGGCTCTTGATCGTCAGAAGGAGGTGCCGCCCGAGAAGCGGAAATACTGCGTTTGGTCGTATTGCTGCTTCGTGATCGGGTAAGCCCAGTCGAAGCGGATCGGACCGAGCGGCGAAGTCCAAAGCAGCGACACACCGGCCGCCGAACGGATCATGCTCGAATCGACCACGTTGATGCAGGTCGGCTGATAGGTCCACGACGTCGGCGCGCTACCCGGTGC
>VERN01000216.1 GCA_018882635.1 Beijerinckiaceae bacterium
TCAACGGTCGGCACCGTCACCGAGATTTACGATTACATGCGCCATCTATGGGCGCGCGTCGGCATACCCTATTCGCCCGCCACTGGCCTGCCGATTGAAAGCCAGACCGTGCAGCAAATGGTCGACCGTGTGTTGGCCCTGCCGGAGAAGACGCGCCTTTATTTGCTCGCGCCCGTCGTGCGTGGCCGCAAAGGCGAATACAAAAAGGAACTCGCCGACTATATGAAGCGCGGCTTCCAGCGCGTGAAGATCGACGGCACCTATTATGAAATCGCCGACGCCCCCGCGCTTGATAAAAAATTCAAGCACGACATTGATGTGGTTGTCGATCGCATCGTCGTGAAGGCGGATCTTGCCGCACGCTTGGCCGAAAGCTTCGAGACAGCGCTCGAATTAGCCGATGGCATCGCGATCGTCGAATATGCCGATGAGAAGGATGAGAAGGGTCAGCCCAAGCGAGTCATGTTCTCGCAAAAATTCGCTTGCCCCGTTTCTGGCTTCACGATTCCGGAAATCGAACCGCGCCTGTTCTCGTTCAATAATCCGTTCGGCGCATGCCCGGAATGTGATGGCATCGGCCACGAAATGACGATCGATCCTGATCTCGTCGTGCCTGACACGGATTTGTCTTTGCGCGATGGCGCCATTCTGCCTTGGGCGAAATCATCGTCACCTTATTACGGCCAGACGCTTGAGGCGCTGTCACGCTCCTATCGTTTCAAGATGACAGCACCCTTCAAAGAATTGTCGCGCGAAGTGCGCGATATGCTGCTCTATGGCTCGGGTGATCGCGAAATTCGCTTCTCCTATGATGATGGCATGCGTGCCTATGATGTGAAGAAGCCTTTTGAAGGCGTCGTCAATAATCTAGAGCGCCGCTATCGCGAAACCGATTCCGATTGGACGCGCGAGGAAATTGGCCGCTATATGTCCGAGACGCCTTGCGCTAAGTGCAAAGGCATGCGGTTGAAGCCTGAGGCTCTCGCGGTCAAAATCGCGATGGAGCCGATTTCCACGATCACTGAACTCTCCGTGCGTGATGCACTCGCATGGTATGAAAAACTCCCCAAAAAACTGAACGCGAAACAGAATGAAATTGCTGGTCGCATTCTTAAAGAAATCAATGAGCGCTTAATCTTCTTGCTCGATGTTGGACTTGATTACCTCACCCTGTCGCGTGCATCCGGTACATTGTCGGGCGGTGAAAGCCAACGCATTCGTCTGGCCTCACAAATTGGCTCAGGCCTCACTGGCGTTCTTTATGTGCTTGATGAACCGTCGATTGGTTTGCACCAGCGAGACAATGAACGTCTGCTCGGCACGCTGAAACGTCTGCGCGATCTTGGCAACACTGTTGTCGTCGTCGAGCATGATGAAGACGCAATCCTGCAAGCGGATCATGTCGTCGATGTCGGCCCCGGCGCTGGCATTCATGGTGGCCAAATCATTGCGCAGGGCACACCCGCCGACATCATGAAATCGAAAAAATCGCTCACCGGAAAATATCTGACCGGTGAGTTGATGGTTGCGGTTCCCGCTAAGCGGCGTAAGCCGCAAAAGGGCCGTGTGCTCAAGCTTACCGGCGCGCGCGGCAACAACCTCAAAAATGTGACGGCCGAAATTCCGCTTGGCACTTTCACCTGCATCACCGGTGTCTCGGGCGGCGGCAAATCAACCTTGATTATTGATACGCTCTATAAAGCGGCCGCACGTCGTCTTAATGGTGCGCTCGAACACCCCGCCCCCTTCGACAAGATCGAAGGCTTAGAGCATCTCGACAAGGTGATCGATATTGATCAATCGCCGATTGGTCGTACACCGCGGTCAAATCCGGCGACCTATACCGGCGCGTTCACACCCATTCGTGAATGGTTTGCTGGTTTGCCCGAAGCGAAAGCGCGCGGCTATCAGCCTGGGCGCTTCTCCTTCAACGTGAAGGGTGGTCGTTGCGAAGCATGCCAAGGCGATGGCGTGATTAAAATTGAAATGCACTTCCTGCCCGATGTTTACGTCACCTGCGACGTCTGCAAAGGCAAGCGTTATGATCGCGAAACATTGGAAGTGAAATATCGCGAAAAATCGATCGCCGATGTGCTCGACAGCACCGTTGAAGAAGCCGCACAACTCTTCAAGGCTGTGCCGTCAATCCGCGAAAAAATGGAAACGCTCGCACGCGTTGGTCTCGATTACATCAAGGTTGGACAGCAGGCGACAACACTCTCAGGCGGTGAAGCGCAGCGCGTTAAATTGTCGAAAGAATTGTCGCGCCGTTCAACAGGACGCACGCTTTATATTCTCGACGAACCAACCACTGGCCTCCACTTCCACGATGTCGCGAAATTGCTCGAAGTGCTCCATGAGCTGGTCGAGCAAGGCAACACAGTCGTTGTGATCGAACACAATCTCGAAGTGGTCAAAACAGCTGATTGGGTTCTCGACCTTGGCCCTGAAGGGGGTGACGGTGGCGGCCGGATCGTCGCGCAAGGCACGCCTGAGGATATTGTGAAGGCCAAAGAGAGCCACACAGGCCGTTTCCTCAAGGAAGTGCTTGATCGCCGCCCCCTGAAGAAGACCAAAGCGGCCGAATAAGCCCGCGGCGCGTAACACGCTATTCGGGGGGCATCGTCGAGCCCCCAAAAAAAGCGTGTGCGAAGGCAGAACACCCATCAGCCTTAGCGAGGCCCGAAACAAGACTGCCACATTCTTGTCACAATCTATGCGCTTTGCGCATGAATGTTAAAATATATTAACAAAGACATGCGTTTTTTGCATGCCTGACCAAAGGTAGAACGCCTACCTGTGCACTGCACCATAACCTATATGCACTGCAACAAAGACGGCGGCCTCGCAGGCTCACCCGTCCAAGACCGAACCACACAAAGTCCGAACTGACCGCTGAAATTAAGGAGCATTCATCATGTTGGTTGTAAACACCCTGGCCAAGCGCCTGCGCCGTTGGGCGTCCTACCGCAACACCGTTCGCGAGCTGTCGCAGCTCACCGACCGTGACCTGCACGATCTCGGCATCAACCGCGGTGAAATCCGCACTGTTGCCCGCAAGCACGCCAAGGCTGCGTAAGCCACACTCTTTTGAAGTTCTCTCCCCGAGAAGAGCCCGTCGGCACCCCCTCTGTCGACGGGTTTTTGTTTGGCCTTTCGCTCAGGCCCGTCCCGCGCTACATCCCGCCTTATGAGCGCACAAAAACCCATTCACATCATCGGTGGCGGCCTCGCCGGGTCTGAAGCCGCTTGGCAGATTGCCCGTGCCGGCGTCCCCGTCATCCTGCACGAAATGCGGCCCGTGCGCGGCACCGACGCGCATAAGACCGATGGCCTTGCTGAGCTTGTGTGCTCCAATTCCTTTCGCTCAGACGATTCGGATCAGAATGCTGTCGGCCTCTTGCATCATGAGATGCGCGCGATGGGATCGCTCATCATGGCGTCTGCCGATGCCCATCAAGTGCCCGCCGGCGGAGCGCTGGCCGTTGATCGCGATGGTTTCTCAGCCGCTGTGACAGCCAAGCTCGAAGCCGAGCCATTGATCGAAATTCGCCGCGAAGAAGTGGAAACGATCCCGCCAGAGGAGTGGGACAACGTCATCATCGCCACGGGTCCCCTCACCTCACCCGCGCTCGCCGAAGCAGTTTTGTCGCTCACCGGTGAAACCTCGCTCGCTTTTTTTGACGCGATTGCGCCGATCATCCATTTCGATTCGATCGATATGACAAAAGCGTGGTTTCAATCGCGCTATGACAAGCAAGGTCCGGGTGGCTCGGGCGCCGATTACATCAATTGCCCGATGGACCGGGCGCAATATGAGGCCTTCGTCCAAGCGCTCATCGATGGCGACAAAACAAGTTTCAAGGAATGGGAAGGCACGCCCTATTTCGACGGCTGTTTACCGATTGAAGTGATGGCCGAACGCGGCCCCGAAACATTGCGCCATGGCCCGATGAAACCGATGGGCCTGACCAATGCCCATAACCCCACGGTGAAAGCCTATGCCGTCGTGCAATTGCGACAAGATAATGCGCTGGGCACGCTCTACAACATGGTGGGATTCCAGACCAAGTTGAAACATGCCGAACAGGTCCGCATCTTCCGCACCATTCCCGGTTTGGAAAATGCAGAATTTGCGCGCCTTGGTGGGTTGCACCGCAATACCTATCTGAATTCGCCGCGCCTGCTCGATGCCACACTGCGTCTGAAAGCGATGCCGCGTCTGCGCTTTGCGGGTCAGATCACAGGGTGCGAAGGCTATGTCGAAAGTGCGGCTATTGGTTTAGCAACAGGGCGCTTTGCCGCTGCTGAACGGTTAGGCCAAATCGCCTCACCGCCACCCGTTACAACCGCACTTGGCGCCTTAATCAATCACATCACCGGCGGACATATCGAAACCATTGATCATGGTCCCCGTTCTTTCCAGCCAATGAACATTAATTTTGGCCTTTTTCCGCCCTTAGATTTTTCGCCAAAAGCCGAGGATGGCAAACGCTTGCGCGGCCCAGAAAAAACGGCGGCGAAAAAACGTGCAATCACAGCACGGGCTAAAATGGATTTGGCGGCGTGGCTCGGTGGCGCTTCACGCCAAGCGGCTGAATAAAGCGCGATCCAATCACCACGCGCTAGCGCTAGAACAAGTGTCCAACAGTGCGGCGTGACGCGCGCCACAGTTCAAATTGTACGCGCCATTGCGGCAAGCTTGCGACACGATCCGGCATGGCCCGTCGCACTTGCGCGCTCAAAGGCTTCAGCAATGCCAACGGCAAAAAAGCGGCCGCTCTTCTCCTGGACCTTGTAGACATCCGATTCGAATTTCTTTTTGGATTTGACATCGTAGAATGACAACTTTTCCATGAACAACCTCCTTGATGTGTTGAAGAATGATTTGAGTGTATCCAAGAAAATAGCGTGTGTCAATGCCAAATAATGGCATTTTTAAGCTATTTTTCCACTGTTTTCCATCAGCCGCTGCAGTTCTTTCTCTTGTGCGTCTTCCAAG
>VERN01000024.1 GCA_018882635.1 Beijerinckiaceae bacterium
ATTCAGGGCTCCAAGGCCCATGTCGCTATGCTGGCGCAACAAGGCATCGTGACCAACGAGGATGCCAAGGCCATCACGCAAGGCCTCGATCAGGTCGCGGCCGAGATCGAGAAGGGCGATTTCACCTTCTCCCGCGCGCTTGAAGACATTCACATGAATGTCGAAAGCCGCCTTGCCAAATTGATCGGCACAGCCGCTGGCCGTCTCCATACCGCCCGCTCGCGCAATGATCAGGTCGCCACCGATATGCGGCTTTATGTCCGCGATACGGTTGATGCGCTGGATCTGCAATTGGCCGATCTGCAACGCGCGCTGGCCGAGAAAGCACTCGCCCATGCGGATGCGGTCATGCCGGGCTTCACCCATTTGCAATCGGCCCAGCCTGTGACCTTCGGCCATCATCTGATGGCCTATGTCGAAATGCTCGGCCGCGATCGCAGCCGGTTTCGCGATGCGCGCCGCCGCATGAATGAATGCCCACTCGGCGCGGCCGCTTTGGCTGGCACATCCTTTCCGATTGATCGCGAAGCCACCGCCAAAACGCTTGGGTTTGATCGGCCTACGGCGAATTCGCTCGATAGCGTATCGGATCGCGATTTCGCTTTGGAATCACTGTCGGCAGCATCGATTTGCGCGATGCATCTCTCGCGCTTTGCCGAAGAAATCGTGATCTGGACGACACCGCAATTCGCGCTCGTGAATCTGTCGGACGCGTTCACCACCGGCTCATCGATCATGCCGCAAAAGCGCAATCCGGATGCAGCCGAATTGGTGCGCGCGAAATCGGGCCGCATCATCGGTGCGCTGACGGGCCTGCTCATCGTGATGAAAGGCCTGCCGCTCTCCTACGCCAAGGACATGCAAGAAGATAAGGAAGGCGTGTTCGACGCGCTTTCGTCTCTGTCGCTGTGCATCGCAGCCATGGCGGGGATGGTGCGTGATATGGAGCCCAACACGCCTGCGATGAAAAAGGCCGCTGGATCGGGTTACGCTACCGCAACCGATCTCGCCGATTGGCTGGTGCGCACCTTGAAGATGCCGTTCCGTGACGCCCATCATGTCACGGGCAAGATCGTCGGCCTCGCGGCGGCGCAGAAGAAAGATCTCGAAAAGCTCTCACTCGCCGAGATGCAATCGGTTGAGCCGCGGATCACCGATGCCGTGTTCGATGTGCTGGGTGTCACGAAATCGGTCAAAAGCCGCACCTCTTATGGTGGCACGGCCCCCGCCAATGTCCGCGCCCAAGCCAAGCGCTGGCTCAAACAGCTCGACAAGGAAAAGCAGGGCTGAAATTGCGCTTTCGCTGCTCTTTCGCCTATGCTCCGACCTCTCGCCTCTCATCAGGTTTCGTTATGAAAAATCGGCCGGCTCCTCTTCTTCTCTGCGGCGCACTCGCGCTGGCGCTGGCGCTTGGCGGATGCGGCCGCCGTGGCCCGCTTGAGCCGCCGCCCGGATCCATTGAGGCGCAGCAAGAAGCCGCGGAAGAACGCGGCGAAGAGCTGAGCAAAGTCACCATTCCTCCCGTCGGCAAAGGCTCATCGCGCAAAACGCCACCGATCCGTGCGCCGAAGGAACCCTTCATTCTCGATCCGCTGCTCTGAGGCGATCATGCATCATTTCCATTATGTGAACGGCGCGCTGTGCGCCGAAGACGTGCCGCTCGCAACCATTGCCGCGGATGTTGGCACACCCTTTTATTGCTATTCGACAGCGACGCTGGAGCGGCATTACCGCGTGTTCGATGAAGCCTTCAAAGGCACCGATCATCTGATCTGCTATGCGATGAAGGCGAATTCTAATCAGGCTGTTCTGAAAACCTTTGCGCGTCTCGGCGCTGGCATGGACGTTGTCTCCGAGGGCGAATTACGCCGCGCGCGCGCTGCGGGTGTGCCTGCTTCGAAGATTACATTTTCAGGCGTCGGCAAAACCGAACGCGAAATGGCTTACGCGCTTGATGAAGGCATTCTGTGCTTTAACGTTGAATCCGAACCTGAGCTCGCGCAATTATCACGCGTCGCTATCGCGCGTGGTCAAACCGCTCATGTCGCGATCCGTGTCAATCCGGACATCGATGCCAAGACGCATCACAAAATCTCGACCGGCAAATCCGGTGACAAATTTGGCATTCCGATTTCGCGTGCGCGTGAGGTCTATCGTAATGCAGCCGCATTAAAGGGCCTGAAGATTACGGGCATAGACATGCATATCGGCAGTCAGATTGTTGATTTGCAGCCTTTTGACGATGCTTTCGGCTTGCTTGCTGATTTCGTGCGCGCCTTGCGCGAGGATGGTCATCCGATCGACCACATCGATCTCGGCGGCGGCTTAGGTGTGCCCTATCGCGAAGATAATGAACCACCGCCCGATCCGACAGCCTATGCAGCCGTGGTGCGCAAAAACACCGACGGCCTCGGCTGCACTTTGGTGTTCGAACCCGGTCGCCTGCTCGTCGCGAATGCCGGGATTCTCGTGACGCAAATCGTCTTTGTGAAAGAAACCGAGGGCAAGGATTTCTACATCGTCGATGCCGCGATGAACGATTTGATCCGCCCCACACTTTACGAAGCCCATCACGACATCAAGCTGGTGAAAGAGCCCGCACCGGCAGCAGAGCGTCGGATTGTCGATGTGGTCGGTCCTGTTTGTGAAACCGGCGACTTTTTGGCGCAGGGGCGCAGCCTGCCTCATGCCGAGGCCGGGGATCTCATCGCTGTCATGACGGCAGGCGCTTATGGCGCCGTGCAGGCTGGCACCTATAATTCCCGCCCGCTCGTGCCCGAAGTGCTCGTCAAAGGCGCCGAATACGCGGTTGTCCGCCCGCGCCCGACCTATGAAGAACTGATCGGCCTCGACCGGATCCCAAGCTGGCTCTAATGGCAGGCCATTGACGCGCAAAAGGATGCGCGCGGCGAGCAACGGGTAAAATCACCCGCCCTTTTTTCGCCGTCGCACTGGTCTTCCCTCAACCGCGTGTTACCTTTCGTGGGACACGCGCTGAGGTCTTCATGCAGGACGCCCCTACCCCCGAACCGATCGAGCGCCTTGCCCGGCTCCGCCGCCGCGCTGCGGCGATCATCGGATTCGAGCGTGTCTGGCCGGCCGCTGTGGTGGCCCTCTCAATCGCAGCCCTGTTCATCGCCGCCATCTGGAGTGGCGGCTTGGCGACGCTGCCCTTGGCGGCGCGGCTTATTCTGGCGGTTTTAGCCCTCGCCCTCGTGATTGGCCTGCCGGTTTGGGCCTTTGTCCGGGCGCGTGTCAGCCCGCATGAGACACTCGCGCGGATCGATCATGATTCCGGGCTGCCGCATCGCCCTGCAACCGCGCTGAATGATCAGCTTGCGACCCCGCATCCGGACCCGGCCACCCGCGCCTTGTGGGAAGCCCATCGCGCTCGGGCTGTACGGGCGGCGGAAGCCCTCAAGGTCAATCCCCCGGCGCCCGGGCTTGCCCGCCGCGATCCCTTTGCTTTGCGCTTTGTAGCCCCGCTTCTGCTCGCCATCGCGTTCTTTGCCACAGGCAGCGAGCGCTGGAGCCGCCTTGCGGGCCTGTTCGATCAAGGTGTGACGCAGGAGAAATTAGACGCCGCGAAGCGCATCGACGCGTGGCTCGATCCACCCGCCTACACCCAAGTGCCACCCGTGATCCTAAACCTCGCCAAACCGGGCAAGGTGGCTTTGCGTGTGCCGGTCAATTCTGTGTTGGTGCTTCGCGCCTCAGATGGCGCGTCGCTCGCGCCGAAGCTCACCGGCGGGTTGGAAAGCGTGGATGCACCACAGGCGCAGGATGGCGCACGCGAATGGCGTTGGGTGCTGAAAGGTGACGCGCAATTTTCGCTCGGCAATGGCGAGATTGAACTCAGCGCCATCCCCGACACCAAACCGTCGATCCGTTATGTCGCCGCACCCGCACCCACCCCGCAGCGTGATGCGCTTGTGTTGAACTACGCCATTGCCGACGATTATGGCGTCATCAGTGCCGAAGCGCGGATGACGCGCAGCGCCGCGCTTGAAGCCAGCGCCAAGAAGAAACCGCTCATTCCGGCACCTCCCATCGCGTTGATGTTGCCCGGCGCGCCCAATCGCGATGGCGAAGCGAAAACCAATGTCGATATCGCACAACATCCTTGGGCGGGTGCCGAGGTCGCGCTCACGCTCTATGCGAAGGATGAGGCGGGACAAGAAGGCCAAAGCGAAACCATCACCTTCACTTTACCGCAACGCAATTTTTCCAATCCGTTGGCGCGTGCGCTCGTCGAGCAGCGCCGCGATCTCATTCTCGATCCCGCGGCTGTGAAGATGCGGATTGAAGCGATGCGCGCGCTTTTGATTGAACCGTCCCGCTTCACGCCTGATCCTTCCGTTTATTTAGGTTTGCGCACGATCACGAACCGCCTCGTGCGGGCAAAGTCTGACGCCGATCTTATCGCCACGGCCGATCTCATGTGGGAAATGGCGCTGGCGCTGGAAGATGGCGGCATGTCGGACGTTGAGAAAGCGCTGAAGCAAGCTCAGGAAAATCTACGCGAAGCGCTCGAACGCGGCGCAAGCCCGGAAGAAATGCGCAAACTGACAGAGGATCTCCGCCGCGCGATGGATCGCTATATGCGCGAACTCGCTGAGCGCATGCGACAGAACCCGAACAATCAGCAAGCCAGTCCGCGTGACATGCAAAATATGCGGATCGTTACGCCGCGCGATCTGCGCAATATGCTCAACAAAATGGAAGAGCTAGCCCGGCGCGGTGACACCGCTGAAGCACAAAAACTGCTCGAACAGCTGAACGAAATGATGCGCAATCTTCAGATGGCGCGTCCGGGCCAGATGGAGCGTCAACGCCGTCAGGCCGAGATGGAAAAAAATCTCGACGAACTTGATCGCATGACGCGCGAGCAACAGGAATTGCGCGACGAAACCTTCCAAGAAGGGCAAAAGCGGCAGGAAGAAATCCGTCGCGGCCAGCGCAACCAACGCCAACAACAACAACAGGGGCAGCGCGGCCAGCGTCAACAGCAGCAGGATCAACAAGGTCAGCAGCAAGAAGGCGCTGAGCAAGGTGACCAGCAGCAACAACAACGATTGGGCCAGCGTCAGAAACAGCTGCGCGAAAAACTCGAAGAGTTGAAACGCCGCATGCAAGAACAAGGCATGCAAGGCGAACAAGGTCTCGAGGAAGCCGAAGACGCCATGAAACAGGCCGAAGGCGCGCTGGGCCAAGGCAATGATGGCGAAGCGGTCGACGCGCAAGGCCGCGCGCTTGAAGGATTACGCCGCGGCGGCCGCAATATGGCGCGCCAGATGCAGCAACAAAATCAGGGCCAGCCGGGCGAGGAAGGTGACGAGCCCTCGCAATATGGCGAAGGGCCGGGCGGACCTGGCGAAGCACAGGGGCGTGCTGACAATGATGAGCGGAATGATGATCCGCTCGGCCGCCCCACACCCTCGCAAGAAGCGGGCGACCGTTCAAAACTCCGCAAGGGTGGTCGCGAAAGCACACTTGAACAGCGTGCACGCGAAGTGATGGACGAATTGCGCCGGCGTCTCGGCGATCCCAACCGCCTTGAAGCCGAGCGCGATTATCTTGAGCGCTTGCTGCGCACCCCTTAACCATCGCGCCTAACGCTGCTCCACCAAGAGCAATTGCCAAGGGTTATTGGTAAGCGTGATGGCCCTGCTCTCACAACAGGCAGAACGGCGCTGCGTTAAAAGTCCGCAACCATGATCCATGCCAGCAAAGGATTAGGTTGCAAGCCTGAATGTCACACACAGCACGCGTGGCAGAGGCAGGCGATCACGGCACAACTTAATAGCCAATACGTCCACGGCCTCAAACTAACAGAATATAAAAAGGAGAAAGATGCACTGTTTTAAATCATATCAAGAGAACTTAACATAACTGTATGATTCGCCGGGTTGAAAGCTTACCCCGCGCCATGTTGAATAAGTTGGCGAATCACTTGAGTGATCGCAATTGCAACTTTTAGTTTAGTTACCTGTCATTGTTGCGTTGGGCCTGCGCCAAGCGCCGATAGAGTTTGAGCCGCTAAAAAGCACTGCAGCTATCGTCGCGCCGCATTCTGTTTCGCCCTTAAGGCCGTTATTTCACAAACAAGATATGAAAAGGACACTGACCGTGGCTCTTAAACAATCCCATGTAAACCAACTTCAGAAGATCATTTCCGCAGCCGAAAAACTGATTGGCGATCTCGAGAGAGAAGTTCAATCGACACAAAACGAAGGCGGACGCGCCGCGCGTGGTGGGAAGGACGAGGGGCGCGCGGGACGCGGCCGCCCCAGTGGCCGCCCTTCAGGCAAGACATCAGCCCGTGGACTGGCAGCCAGCAGCGCACGTCAACAGAGTGGTCGCGCCAGCACCGAAAGGCGCAAAAACAACAGCAATCGCACGAGTGGAACGCGACGGAACCGGGCGCAAACGGCCGAATTCCGGAAATCAATCTTGCGAGAACTCGAAAGCGGGACAACCGTGGCAGATTTGGCCGCCAAACATGGCGTCACGCCCGCTTATGTTTATCAGATTAAAAGCCGCGCTGAAGCTTAAGCCAAACCATGAGAGGCTGGCGCTGCCAGCCTCTCGACTTTGCCTGCAGCCAGCGTAAACTTTGCCTCACACAAGGTGGAGTGAGCCGTGGGCAAAAAGCACAAGGATAAGGCGAAGGAGAAGGATAAGGCCCCGGCTGAGCAAGCGAGCACCGGCAAAGACCGTAAAGGCCACCTTCATAAATCGATCACCAACCGTGAATTCAAGCTCCTGTTAAAGCCCGAGGGCCTTGAGCGGCGCAAGAATGTCGCTGGCTATCAGGTTTTCATGCAGGATTTCTGCAAAAAGCAGAAGACGGATTACCTCGCCCTTGAGGCCGCTGCGACTGGCCTGCGTAATGTCGTTTTCTATGATACGCCCGATGAGGATCTGCGCGACAACCGCGTCATCTTGCGCGTGCGCGCGTCACGAAAAGATCTCTGGGTCGACGAATGGTGTGAGGTCACGCTTAAACGTCGGCATGATGATTTTGACGCCGCCGCAGCCTTCGATCCCACGCCTCATTTTGAAGGTGAGGCGCGGGTTCGCATGCGCTTCAAAGAAGAAATTCTGCGCGGACCAGAGCCAGATCAGCCGCGTTCAATTTATTCGAACAATGCGATCATCAATACCGTCCCGCTTGATCGGCTCGACAAGGAGAAGATGGATGAAATCTATCCCATCTTCCCGGGACTGACCGCACTGGGTCTATCGGCAGGAAAGAAAATCGGAAAAGTCGGCGGCGAGACAAATACGATTCTTGAAGCATGCTTGCCGCTTGGAATGATCAATTTTGACGATGATGTCGTCGCCCATTGTGATCTGGGTGTTTGGTTCCGCTCAGCTGGCGCGCCCCTTGTTGCCGAGCTGGCCTATTCCTATCACGTGAATTCAACAAATCGGAAAAATCACAAGGCCCACGCCAAAGCGGATCGTTTCTTCGCGAAATTGCAAAAGGCGTTGCGGGATCATCTGTTTGATGGCTCAACCAAGACGGCACTCATTTATGGGAAGCCTGAATGAGCGCATCATCAGAACCGGGTATCGTCAGACCCAGCATTGCCGAAATGTTCACACAATTTCTGATCATTGGTGCGATCAGTTTTGGCGGTGGCATTGTTGCTTATGAGCGGGCTTTGCTCGTTGAACATAAAAAATGGGTTGGTGCCGATGAATTCATGGCGGCACTCGCCCTGTCGCAAACCTTGCCCGGCCTTAACTCAGTCAATCTAGCGGCTATTATCGGTCAGCGAATGGCTGGATTACGCGGCGCAATGGCTTGCGTCATCGGTCTCACCATCCCCGGTGCGACGGTGGTGATGGCGCTCGGTATTCTTTACGACAATGGCCGAAACGATCCACTTGCGAATTTAGCGCTAGCTGCTGTTGCGGCTGCGGCCACAGGTTTGATTGCCAATACTGTTCGCCAGATGGGCAGCAATCATTTCCACAAACCACTCTCGCTCGCGCTGATGGCTGTAACATTCACGCTGATGTCCATCATCAAACTGCCCTTGTTGGAAGTGTTGCTGATCGTGTTTCCTGTTGGCTTGTGGCTTTATCGTCCGCGGCGGTCGGCATGAATCATTCATCCGCGCTCATGGGGCTCGCATCAAGCTTCGCCCTGTTCTCACTTCTGGCTGTAGGCGGCGGTGTTTCCGTTCTGCCTGAAATGCAGACGGTGATGGCAACACGCTATGGCCTCTCTGCCGAGAGCTTTGTGCATATTTATGGCTTGGGCCAATTGGCACCCGGCCCCAACATGTTGATGGTGCTCGTCCTCGGCTATCATGTGGCAGGGCTTGCTGGTGCATTTACAGTGTTGATCGCGTTCTTCACACCAGCGCTGATTTTGTCGCTTGTCGGCGGGCGCTTATGGGACCGCGTTGGTGAAACGCCATGGCGGCGCGCTGTGCAGAATGCGCTGGAACCGATTTCGCTCGGATTGATGATATCTGGCCTTTATTCCATCGCGCGCGAGGCATTAAATGGCCCCGTGTCATTCGGGTTATGCGCGCTGACGTTTGGTCTGCTCGTTTCGACGCGCATCAATCCTGTCCTGATTATGCTCGGTGCATCAGTCGCGGGCGTTGTGTTGATGAAAACCACCGGGTTGCCGTAACGGCAAAAACCCGTTTTGATGCATCAATTGTTACGGGAGTTTTCTATGCGTCACCGTCCGCGTTTTGCATCGACAGAATTTGTCCAAGCCACCGTGCTGGGAACCGACTATCGAACGCAGGACATCAGCGAAAAAGGTGTCAAATTAACAATCGCCGACAATCATCCGTTCCGCGTCGGTGGTGAATATGTATTTTATCTGTTTATTGCCGAGGCCCCGAACAGCCCCGCTGAATCGGCGTGGAGCGTGATGGGTGAATGCCGCTGGATTGAGAATGGCGCGGCTGGTTTCGCATTCAGCGCCAATTCCTTCGTTGAACGGGAAATCGCGAAGATCCTGCAGCGCACCCCATTCAGCCAAGCATCCGAACCGGATCCGCATTGAGACGCAGCGCTTTCCCCGCGCGGCGCCCCGGCCTATAGAAGGCATCATGGAATCGTTTATCAGCGCCCTCATTCCCTTTGGCGCGGCCGCTGTCGCCGTCGTGCTCCTGCTTGGCCTCGTCAACATGATGCGCGGCGGCAGCCCCAACCGCTCGCAAACCTTGATGCGTTGGCGGGTGCTCCTGCAATTTGCGGTGGTTCTGCTGGCGATGGGCATCATCTGGTTCCGCGCCCAGTGAACAAACCGGCGGCTTATGCGCTATGCTGAGCGTTAACGCCGCTCCTCTCCGGTCCTTTTCCGGCATGATCCAACGCCTCACCTTTTTGATCCTGCTCCTGATGAGCCTGAGCCCGGCATGGGCCGGTGACGGGGAGACGGTGCGGTTCGGCCTATCTTGGCAGGATGTTCAGAGCCCCGAGGCAGGCCTGAACCTTCATGGAGAGCTTGTTCTTCCCAAACCGAACCTTTTTACCGCGCATCTGCCCGATGGGCTTGCGCCAGCCCCTTTTGCCGGTCTTTCGGCCCATCTGGGGCATGGCACCAGCTTTCTTTATGCGGGGGCCTTATGGACGGTGCCGCTGACAGACCGTCTCTTTATCGAGGCGAGCCTTGCCGTCGCCGCCAATAATGGCCGTTCCGAGCCCCGCCAGGGGGCGGCGGCCATGGGGTGCCGTGGCGGCTTTAGGGAAGAGGCTGGGCTTGGCTGGCGGTTTGACGATGCGTGGTCGGCGCTGGTCATGGTGGAGCATTATTCCAATGCCAATCTGTGCAATCACAACCGTGGCCTCACCAATCTGGGTGTGATGATCGGCCGGACATTCTGAACGCCGACAAACAGCCGCTATTGCGATCCTTTGCGGCCTTCCCCCGCCACGCTTTTCCCCTATATTCCGACCCCTTAGCCGAAAGGAATTGTGGGAATGGTTGTCCTTAACCGGATTTACACGCGCACGGGCGATAGCGGCACCACCGCGCTCGGCACCGGCGAACGTCGACACAAGTTCGACCTGCGCGTCACGGCCTATGGCACGGTTGATGAGACCAACGCCACGATCGGTATGGCGCGTCAACATACAGCGGCGACGGAGCCGCTCGTCGATGCCATGCTCGAACGGATCCAGAATGATCTGTTTGATCTTGGGGCTGATCTCTGCACGCCCGAAATGGATGAACCGCCGCCTTATGAGCCGTTGCGCATTGTCGATGCACAAGTCGAACGCATTGAGCGCGAGATTGATGCCTTAAATGCCGAGCTCAAGCCCTTACGGTCGTTTGTCCTGCCCGGTGGCACGGCAGCAGCAGCCGCATTGCATCTGTCACGTACGGTGAGCCGGCGCGCAGAGCGTCTGATGGTTGAACTCGCCGCCACGCCGGGCGAACGCGTGGGACAGCCCGCGCTGAAATACATCAACCGATTGTCTGACTTCCTCTTCGTGGCCTCCCGTTATGTGAATGAGCGGGGCGCGAAGGACGTTCTTTGGGTGCCGGGCGGCCATCGCTAACAGCCCCGAAACGGGTCGGAAACTCAGCCTTTCGCCGCGTTGACAAGCCTTTGCCCCCACCTTTACGGTCCGCCGGTCCGTTGGTGCAGGACAATCATGGCGCCGCGGTCATAGAGGCCTGACACACAGGGTTCGGAGACGGAACGACTCTGACGCACCAAGCGGCGCTGGAGCGTCCGGCCGGAGGATAAGATGAAAATTCTAGTGCCCGTCAAACGGGTTGTTGACTACAACGTGAAGATCCGCGTGAAACCCGATGGTTCGGGCGTGGAACTCGCCAATGTCAAAATGTCGATGAATCCTTTCGACGAGATCGCGGTCGAAGAAGCGATCCGTTTGAAGGAAGCGGGCAAAGCGACGGAAATTGTCGCTGTTTCAATCGGGCCGCAGGCGGCTGGTGAAACGATCCGCACCGCTCTTGCGATGGGTGCTGATCGCGGCATTCTCGTGAAGACAGACACGACGGTTGAACCGCTCGCAGTCGCGAAAATTCTCAAAGGCATCATCGAAGCGGAAGCGCCGGGCCTCGTTATTCTCGGCAAGCAAGCCATCGACGATGATTGCAACCAGACCGGCCAAATGCTGGCCGCGCTCCTTAACTGGTCGCAAGGCACATTCGCGTCAAAAGTATCGCTCGCAGATGGCACCGTCGATGTGACGCGCGAAATCGATGGCGGTCTTGAAACCGTCTCGTTGAAATTGCCCGCCATTGTGACAACGGATCTACGCCTCAATGAGCCGCGTTATGCGTCATTGCCCAACATCATGAAGGCGAAGAAAAAGCCGCTCGATGAAAAGGCACCGGCCGATTACGGCGTCGATGTGGCTCCGCGTCTCACAGTGCTGAAGACCACCGAACCGCCGGGCCGTAAGGCCGGTGTGAAGGTCGGCTCTGTTGAAGAGCTCGTGGCGAAACTGAAAAACGAAGCGGGTGTGATCTGATGACAACGCTGCTCCTCGCCGATCACGACAATAACACGATCAAGGATTCAACCGCCAAAGCGCTGACAGCTGCGCGTGCACTCGGTGCGCCGGTGCATATTCTTGTTGCGGGCACGAACTGCAAAGCAGCGGCCGAAGCCGCTGCCAAGCTCGAAGGCGTCGAGAAAGTTCTCGTTGCGGATGCGCCGACTTATGAACACGCGCTCGCCGAACCGCTGGCCGCCCTGATCCACGCGATCGGCAGCAACTACACGGCGATCGTGTCGGCCGCGACATCGACCGGCAAGAATGTTCTCCCACGCGTCGCCGCGCTTTTTGATGTGATGCAGATTTCCGACATCACCAAAGTTCTGGCGCCTGACACGTTTGAACGCCCCATCTATGCAGGCAATGCGCTTCAGACTGTCCAATCCGCAGACGCTAAAAAAGTGATTACGGTGCGGACAGCCTCTTTTGCCGCAACAGGTGCTGGTGGCAGTGCAGCGATTGAAAATGCAAGCGCTGCCAATGATCCCGGTCTCTCATCCTTCAAGGGTTCAGAGATCGCAAAATCAGATCGCCCAGAACTGACCTCCGCCAAGATCATCATTTCTGGCGGTCGCGCGATGCAGAATGCCGAAAATTTCAAGACCTACATCGAACCTGTCGCTGATCGTCTCGGTGCTGCGATGGGCGCTTCACGCGCAGCGGTTGACGCGGGTTACGCGCCGAATGATTGGCAAGTGGGCCAGACTGGCAAAGTGGTCGCGCCTGAACTTTATATTGCGGTTGGCATCTCTGGCGCGATCCAGCCTCCCGCCGGTATGAAAGATTCGAAAGTGATCGTCGCCATCAACAAGGATGAAGTGGCACCAATCTTTCAGGTTGCCGATTATGGCCTCGTCGCCGATATCTTTACTGCACTCCCTGAACTCGAAAAGGAACTCGCGAAAGCCTAAACGGGCTTATGCGGTTAAACGCCATGTCAGACATTCGAAAAGTCGGAATCATTGGCGCGGGCCAAATGGGCAATGGCATTGCTCAGGTTTGCGTGCAGGCAGGGTATGACGTGGCGCTGAACGATCTGAGCGAAGATCGCATCAAGGCAGGTTTTGCGACCATCAATGGCAATCTCGCCAAGCTCGTCGCCAAAGGCACCCTGAGCGAAGACGAGCGTCAGAAAATGCTTGCCCGCCTCAATACGGCACCCAAGCTTGAAGATCTCGGCGATTGCGACCTCGTGATCGAAGCAGCCACAGAGCATGAAGAAACCAAGCGGAAGATTTTCACGGCACTGACGCCGATGCTGAAATCGGACGCAATGGTGGCCTCCAACACGTCGTCCATCTCGATCACGCGCCTTGCGTCTGGGACGGATCGTCCCGAACGTTTCATCGGCATTCATTTTATGAATCCGGTGCCGCGTATGCAGCTGGTTGAATTGATCCGCGGCATTGCGACGGAAGATCCGACCTTCGAAGCGGCCAAGCAATTCATCGGCAATCTCGGCAAGACCGTGACAGTGGCGGAAGATTTTCCGGCCTTCATCGTCAATCGCATTCTCTTGCCGATGATCAACGAGGCCATCTACACACTCTATGAGGGTGTAGGCTCAGTGGAAGCGATCGACACAGCGATGAAGCTCGGCGCCAACCATCCGATGGGGCCCCTGCAGCTGGCCGATTTCATTGGCCTTGATACCTGCCTCTCGGTGATGCAGGTGCTGCATGAAGGCCTCGCCGATTCAAAATACCGCCCCTGCCCGCTGCTGGTAAAATATGTCGAGGCCGGGTGGCTCGGTCGCAAGGCCAAGCGCGGCTTTTACGATTATCGTGGCGAAACACCGGTACCGACCCGCTAAGATCACGCCTTTGGCGATACAAAGGCGCGCTTCGGCGCGCCTTTTTGCGTCTGGGGCTACCAAATGGCGCAACTGTGCACAGCCCGCTGCCAAAACGTAGATTTCGTCCCTCCCCCTTCACAATTCGGTCACGGGACCCTTACACTCTGTTTGAAAGGAATCCCGAATCGTAGGGATGCCTGGCCATGGAGGTTCGGCGCGTTGACGGTCCACGTCAGCCCACCCGTTTCGCCGGAAGCCTGTCCGGCGCTGGTGCTCAATGCGGATTACAGACCGCTGAGCTATTACCCCCTCTCGCTCTGGGGTTGGCAGGACGCGATCAAAGCCGTCTTTCTTGAGCGCGTGAACATCGTCTCTTTTTACGAAACATCGGTTCGCAGCCCATCGGCTGAAATTCGCTTACCATCCGTTGTTTCGTTGAAGACCTATGTGAAGCCCGCGCGCAATCCCGCCTTCACACGATTCAATGTTTTTCTGCGCGATCGTTTTACCTGCCAATATTGTGGCGCGCATGAAGACCTCACCTTCGATCACGTCATTCCGCGCTCAAAGGGTGGCCAGACGACATGGGAGAATGTTGTGGCCGCCTGTTCGCCATGCAATCTGCGCAAGGGCGACCGTTTGCCGAAGGACGTGAACATGTTCCCGATGCAAAAAGCCTTTGCGCCCTCGGTGCATGATCTGCATCAGAACGGGCGCCTGTTCCCGCCGAACTATCTTCACGAAAGCTGGATGGACTATCTCTATTGGGACAGCGAACTCGAACCGTGAGAGCGGTTCAGCGCGCCAGAGACGGAGCCATCACGATGATGCGCAGGTTTAAACCGCGCCGTCGGTTTCTCCTTGCGTGCATGCTGGCTCTCGTCGCGCTTACACCGGCGCGCGCTCAAGATGAATGGAGCCGCCGCCCGATCAAGATTACTGCAACACCTTTGCAGGGTTTTGAAATTGCCAATTCTGATCGCGTGCGGTTTGACCAGCTCGACTATCTCGGCGGGTTGATCTTGCGCGCTGACGCGCCGCGTTTCGGTGGCCTCTCCGGTTTGGCGATCGATGGAGCGGGAACTTTGCTAGCCGTCACTGATCATGGTTGGTGGCTACGCGCAAAACTCGTGACGCAAAATGATCGCCCTGTCGCATTAGCCGATGCCGAAATGGCACCCATCATCGGGCCGAACGGCAACCCAATTGGCCGCACGAAACGGTTTGATAGTGAGTCTCTGGCACTGAACAACGGCATTGCATGGGTCGGCCTTGAACGCGTGCATGAAGTGTTGCGTTTCGATCTCGGCCGTGATGGGCTTGCGGCGCGCGGCCAGACGATTCCTGTTCCGCGCGAAGCGAAAAACCTGCCCTCCAATCAAAGTTTTGAAGCCGTGTGTTACGCCGCAGCAGGGCCAGCGCGCGGCACGCTGATTGCCATCGCGGAGCGTGCACGCAAAGGCGACAATCAGCCCACACGCGGCTTTATTCTGGAAGGAACGAACAAGGGCGCATTTGATGTTAAACGACGCGGTGATTTCGACGTCACCGATTGCGCCTTCACGCCAGATGGCGATCTCATTCTGCTAGAACGACGTTTTGGCTGGTTGTCGGGCCTTGCAATGCGCTTGCGCCGTATTGATCCGCGCGCCATCCGGCCCGATGGCATGCTGGATGGCGAGAGCCTACTGGAAGCAGGTGTCGGCACCGTCATCGATAATATGGAAGGTCTCGCGATCACCAAAAATGAAAAGGGTGAGACACTGCTCACCCTCATCTCCGATGATAATTTTTCGATGCTGCAGCGAACCGTGCTGCTGCGCTTCCGCTTGCGGCGCGATTGATTACGCGCTCGGTTGCGTGCGTGTGTCTTCCACGGGTGTGACGACTTTCATCAGCGCGCCATAAGGCAGGAGCGCCACAAACGCGATCGCCACTTTCACGAGAAAATCCGTCGCCCCGAGGCTGACCCAAAGCGGCATCGTCACGACGCCGAAAAACTTCACCGGCACGGACATCGGTTCGATACCGTAAAAAGCAATCGAAAAGAACAAAGCCGTATCGATCGCTGAACCCACTACGCTTCCGATCAACGGCGCGCGCCACCACTCAAGGCGACGCAAACGATTGAAGACGCCGATATCGAGCAATTGACCGATTAAGAAAGCCGTGCCGGACGCAATCGCAATGCGCGGTGTCGCAAGCACGAAAGACAGGACAACGCCGATGATGAAGCCTGCAATCACAACCTTGCGGGCGCGATCAGGACCAAAATGGCGATTGGTCAAATCGGTGACAAGAAAGCTAACCGGATAGGTCAGGCCACCCCACGTCAAATGATCAGCAAGCCCGAGAAAATGAATCGGATGCTGCACAAGAATATTGGCGGCCACGACGATTACGATCATCGCCAGCGTGGGAATGAAGAGTGTCTTCATCTCACTTGTCATCGCAAAACTCCGGTGTCGGCGCATGAGCAAAAAGAAACGGGCTCAAGCCGATATGGCAAAGCCCGTTTGGAAACTTTCAATGCAACGAAAACGCGCCGCTCGCGGCGCGCCGAATTACGCGGCAGCGCCAGCGATCTTCTTTTCGATCTGACGCTTGAGAGAACGCGCATTGGTCGACAATTCCTCAGCCGAAGCCTTGATGAGGAATGCATCGAGACCGCCGCGGTGTTCAACCGAGCGAAGCGCATTCGCCGACACGCGCAGGCGCACAGCGAGATTAAGCGCGTCCGACTGCAGCGTGACGCTGCAGAGGTTCGGCAGGAATTTCCGCTTCGTCTTGCGGTTTGAATGGCTGACGAGATGGCCGGACTGCACGCCCTTGCCGGTCAGTTCGCACTTGCGCGCCATGATCTTTGTCCTTCGTTCCGTCCCATCCGGGGTCTTTCCAAAAAGACCAAAGGCGGCCAATGCCGCCCGTACGAGACGCTGATGTTCCTGTTGTGGGCGGTTCAATACCGGACCAGCCCGTCAAACGCAAGGGAGGGGAGACAGAATCACGTGCCCGCCCTAGTTTCCCGACCATGAATCGGTCTCTTTTCCCGCAGACAAGGGAGAGGCTCCGGAATCGGACTTCTTCAATGCGCCCATTGACCTCTTTTTTACCCCTTTTTTGCCGCCCCTTGCGGGGGATAACGATCGCTTGCGCGCTTTTGGGGCCCCTATCCGCCGCGGCCCGGGCCGAAAGTTTCACCCTTGATTACGACATATCGCTGATCGGCTTCCCCATCGGCCAGGCCACTCTGACTGGCAATGCGGATCCGGGCACCTATCGGGTCGAGCTCAATGCAAAGCTGACAGGGCTTGCCAGCATCATCAGCGGCGGCAAGGGCACTGCGGTTGCGACGGGCGGAGGCCTGCCCGGCCGCATTCTCCCCGCGTCCTATCAGTTGAACGTGGCAGGCGGCGGGCAGGTGCTCGCCATGCGCATCGGCCTTGCCAGCGGGAATGTCACCTCAGTGACCATTGATCCCCCGCTCCAGCCCCGACCAGACCGGGTTCCGGTTCTTGAGGCTCACAAACGGGGCGTCCTCGACCCGGTCTCGGCCTTCTTGATGCCCGTGCCGGGCCGCGCACCTCTGCTTGAGGCGGCGAGCTGCAACCGCACGCTTCCGGTGTTCGATGGCGGGGGGCGGTTCGACGTGCTTTTGTCGTTCGGCGAAAAAACCACCTTGAAGATCAAGGGCTATGATGGCCCTGCGCTGCTTTGTAATGTCCGTTACGTGCCGATTTCGGGCCACCGCGCAGAGCGCAAGGCCGTCCAGTTCATGGCCGACAACCGGGACATACAGGTCTGGCTGATCCCCGTGGGTGGCAGCCGCGTTATGATCCCCGCCCGCATCATGCTGCGCACGATGATCGGCATGCTGGCGATTGATGCCCAACGCATGACGACCGGCGGCAAACCGC
Source organism: Beijerinckiaceae bacterium (assembly GCA_018882635.1). Taxonomy (GTDB): domain Bacteria; phylum Pseudomonadota; class Alphaproteobacteria; order Rhizobiales; family Beijerinckiaceae; genus TNE-4. The sequence goes on from VERN01000024.1 coordinate 17,224, forward strand.
TGCCTCTAGACGATGAATTCGTCCCGCCGCTGCGCGATTAGCCGATTCGTTCTCCCCTGTTCCCGTTCCGACCCCGCTTGAGCCCACCCCGGCACAGGGCCACGATTTTGGATTCATAATCCATTAACCATAAGCGCGTGTCCGCGATTGACGGGTGGCGCGAATCCCGAACCGGAACGTTGAGCCGCGATTCGATCCGCTTCCGTTCCCGGTCCGGTCCGATACGCGCCATAATGGTCCGCAATCGATTGAAATTCTTATCAAATTGTTAACCATGAGAGGAGTGGCAGCTTGCGCGCGGGAGCCCTTCTTGATCGCTGTGCGTTTCTGCCGATTCGTCCCCTCTTCGTTCCCGATCCATTTCGGTTTGCCTCCGCGCGGGACACGCCGCTTCACGCCGCTTCACCCAAAATTAACCAAACGCCCCTTCGGTAAAGCTTGGGTTTTGGGTGCCGCGCGCCATATGCTGAGGATCAGCCTTTCTCGCGCCGGACGCCCGCGCGCTCATCGCCCGCACTGGAACCCACCTCCCGATGCCACGCCCGCTGAAACCCGAGGTCCGCGCCCGCGGCGTGACGGCCATTCTCGGGCCGACCAATACGGGCAAGACCCATCTCGCCATTGAGCGGATGCTTGGCTACGACAGCGGACTGATCGGTCTGCCGCTGCGCCTACTCGCGCGTGAGGTCTATCAGCGCGTGGTTGACCGCATCGGCCCGCACAGCGTCGCGCTCATCACCGGTGAAGAAAAGATCAAACCGCCCGGCGCCAAATATTGGATCGCCACGGTCGAAGCGATGCCGCGCGATATCGCGCCGTCTTTTGTGGCGATCGATGAAATTCAGCTCGCGGCGGATCTCGATCGCGGCCACATTTTCACCGAGCGCCTGCTCAATATGCGCGGCCGCGTCGAGACCTTATTACTCGGCGCTTTAACCATGAAGCCGCTGATCGAAAAATTATTGCCGGGCGTCAACGTCGTGACGCGTCCGCGCCTGTCGCAATTATTTTTTGCCGGCGGACGGAAAATCACGCGCCTGCCACCGCGGTCCGCCATCGTCGCTTTTTCTGCTGAAGAAGTCTATGCGATTGCCGAATTGATCCGCCGCCAACGGGGTGGTGCAGCTGTTGTGTTGGGCGCGCTTTCGCCGCGCACACGCAATGCGCAAGTCGCGCTTTATCAATCCCGCGAAGTTGATTATCTCGTTGCCACAGATGCGATTGGGATGGGTCTCAATCTCGATGTGGATCATGTCGCTTTCGCCGCCGATCGCAAATTTGATGGCGTGCGTCATCGCCGTTTGTTTCCCGCAGAAATAGCCCAAATTGCCGGGCGCGCCGGACGCTATCTCACCGATGGAACCTTCGGCACATGCGGGCGCTGCGAACCATTCGAAGAAGAACTTGTTGAAGCACTCGAAGCGCATCGCTTTGATCCGTTCCTGCTTCTGCAATGGCGCAATGCGCATCTCGATTTTTCTTCCATTGCGCGCTTGATCGCGTCCCTCGAACGCCCATCGGAAGAAGAAGGCCTGATCCGTGCGCCGGTCGCCGATGATCTCCATGCGCTCGAACTCGTGTCACGCGATGAGGAGATCCGCGACATCGCGCGCGGACATGAGAAGGTCGAGCGCTTATGGGACGTCTGTCAGGTTCCCGATTATCGCAAGGTCTCACCGATGGCGCATGCCGATCTGGTGACCACGCTCTATCGCGCGGTGATGCGTGAAGGCCATGTCAGCGATGATTGGTTTTCGGCCCGAATCCGTGAGGTTGAACGCACCGAGGGCGACATTGCCATGCTGTCCCAGCGCATCGCCCAGGTGCGGACTTGGACTTATGTCGCTAACCGGCCTGATTGGTTGAGAGATCCGGAGCATTGGCAGGGCGTCGCGCGTCAGGTAGAGGACACTTTGTCAGATGCTCTGCACGAGCGGCTGACGCAAAGGTTCGTAGACCGGCGCACGAGTGTTCTGCTGCGGCGCCTAAGAGAGAACGCCATGCTTGAGGCGGAAATCAGTACGACGGGCGATGTGCTTGTCGAAGGACAACATGTCGGCCAGTTGCATGGCTTTCAGTTCACCCCTGATCCTCAGGCGGGTGGACCCGAAGCCAAGGCGTTGCGCCTCGCGGCCCAAAAGGCGCTTGCTGGCGAATATGAAGCCCGCGCGACGCGCGTGGCCAATGCGGTCGATGATGCATTCGCGCTCGGCCGTGATGGCACCTTGCGCTTTCTCGGCGAAGCGGTGGCGAAGCTCACCGCCTCGGGCAAAATGTTCGAACCGCGCCTACATCTTCTCGCTGATGAGGGGCTGACCGGCACCGCCCGCGACAAGGTTGAAGCCCGTCTTCAGCTCTGGGTGAAAGCCCATGTTGAAAAATTGCTCGGCCCCCTTCTCAAGCTTGAGGCCGGTGAAGGACTTGAGGGAACCGCCCGCGGACTCGCCTTCCAAATCGCGGAATCGCTTGGCGTTCTCGAGCGTAACAAGGTGTCGGACGAGGTCCGCAACCTTTCGCAAGACGATCGCGCCAAGCTACGCACGCTCGGCGTTCGCTTCGGCGCTTATCATTTGACGGTTCCGCTTCTTTTGAAGCCCGCCCCGCGCGGCCTCGCCGCGCAATTATGGGCGCTGACCCATGGCGGCGCTGAGCCCAAGGGCCTTGATGATATCCTTCATCTCGCGGCCTCCGGCCGCACATCGATCCCGGTCGACAAAGAGGTAGAGAAGGGTCTTTACCGCGCCGCCGGATTCCGTGTCTGTGGCGAGCGCGCCGTGCGTGTCGACATTCTCGAGCGCCTTGCCGACTTAATCCGCCCGGCGATCCAATATCGTCCCGGTGTGACGCCCGGCGAGGCACCGGCGGGCACGGCCGATGGCGATGCCTTCATCGTCACGCCTGCGATGACCTCGCTCTGTGGCTGCGCGGGCGATGATTTTGCCTCGATCTTGAAATCGCTCGGCTATGTCGCCGAAAAGCGACAGGGTCCAGCGATCACCGTTGCGCTCATTGCGGCAGCGGCCACCACGCCAGCGGAAGCGCCCGCCACCGAGCCAACGGAAGCGAGCCCTGAGGCTTCCACAACCGAAGCCGCGGCGACCGAGACACCATCGGAGATCGCCGAGGTACAAGCGGTTGAACCTGTTGCCACCGCCGAAGTGGCAAGCACAGCTGAAACGGCCATTGATGGCACGGCGGAAACGGCCGCCGAACCCGCCGCCGAGCCGGTCCTCATTGAGATTTGGCGTCAGGGCCGCCGCCAACAGGGCGGGCGTCCGCAGCATCGTCGGGGTGACCAGCGCGCCAAAGGCCCGCGTCCGGAAGGCGCTGAGGGCGAGCAAAACCGCCCGCCACGCCAAGACCGCAAGCCCGGAGATCGGCCGCATTGGAAGAAGAAAAACGACAACGCCGAAGGCGGTGAGAAGCGCGAATTCCGCGGCCCGCGCCCGCCGCGTCCTGAAGGCGGCAAGCGCTTTGAGGGTGGCAAGGGTGGCTTCAAGGGCGGTGGTAAGCCGGAGTTCCGTCAGGACCGCCCAGTGCGTGAAAAACAGCCAGACCCCAATTCGCCCTTCGCCAAGCTTTTGGCGCTGAAGGCCGAACTTGAGGGCAAGAAAGGCTGATGCCGAAAGGCGCAGACGGGACAGCCCCTGCCTCAGACCGGCAGCGGCTCGACAAGTTTCTCGTCTATGCCCGTTTTGTGAAGACCCGCGGCGTCGCGCTTGATTTGGTTAGCGCCGGAAGAGTGCGGATCAATGGCGAAAAGCCCGGCCGCCCTGATAG
>VERN01000327.1 GCA_018882635.1 Beijerinckiaceae bacterium
ATTTCGCCGCGCTCAATACGGGTCGAAAATCCCCGTAAAACGTGGTTGGTGCCAAAACTTTTATGGACATTATCGAGAATGATCATCAACGCCGCCCCGTCGCATAACGCTTCTCAAGCCAGGAGACGAGATACATCAGAGGCAGGCTCATGCAGAGATAGAGGATGGCGACCATCGTAAACACCGATGTGTTCTTAAATGTTGCCGATGCGATTAATTTTCCTTGCATCGCGAGTTCAGCGACGGTGATGGTCGACGCTTGCGATGAATCCTTCAGCATCATGATCATGATATTGCCATAAGGCGGGAGCACGATCCGGATCGCTTGGGGCAGGATCACCCGTCGCATGACCATCCACCAGCCCATGCCGATCGATTGCGCCGCTTCAATCTGCCCGTGATCAATCGCTTCAATCCCCGCCCGGAAATTTTCTGATTGATAGGCCGAATAGGCAATGCCGAGACCGATGATGGCAGCCTGCAGCGCGCTGAGCGCGATGCCCATATCAGGCAAGACAAAATAAATATAAAAAAGTTGAACAATAATTGGCACGCCGCGAATAAAATTCACAATGATCTTAGCGGTCCAATCGAGCGTTTTGATGCCAGACACACGCATCAGCGCCCAGACGAGCCCGAGTGCCGTTGACAGGATCAGTGAGCCGATGGTCACAATGATGGTCAGGCCGACGCCCTGCAGCAAAATCGGCAGGTATTCGACAGCGTCGGAAAAAAATCGCGGCATGGTACGCCTTCGCAAATCATGGCCGGGCGGCATAAAGCCGCCCGGAGGATTATTTTATTCCAAGCCCCATTTGGCGAGGATCTTCTTGGTCGTTCCGTCTGCCTGCATCGCAGCGAGTGCGGTGTTGATCTTCTTCAACAATTCCGCTTCATTCTTCCGCACGCCAATACCAACCGAACCAGCCATGGTTGGCTTATAGGATTTCACAACCCGTGCATCCGGGAAATTGCCCTGCTGGATATTGTAGGCGGCAATCGGATAATCGGCGAAACCGGCCTTGATGCGGCCCGCATTCACATCGCGCAGAATGTCCGGAATCGTGTCATAGATTTTCACGTCCGGGAAAACTTTTTTCAGCGGCTCGACATAGGCCGTGCCAACCTGAGCACCGACCGTATAGCCTTTCATATCGTCAAAGCTGACATAGTCCTTCGTGTCAGATT
>VERN01000217.1 GCA_018882635.1 Beijerinckiaceae bacterium
CGTCTGGGTTGGTCAGGAACCAGCTTGGGATAGCCCGATCAATCGTGGTTCGCATTGCGCCAAGGGCGCTGCGGTTCGCGAATTGGTGCACGGCGATCGCCGCCTGAAATATCCGATGAAGCTCGTCAACGGCGAATGGACCCGCATTACTTGGGATCAGGCCGTCAGCGAAATCGGCGACAAGATGATGGAAATCCGCAACAAGAGCGGCGCGGATTCGGTCTTCCTGCTCGGCTCGGCAAAAATGTCGAACGAGGGTGCTTATCTCTATCGTAAATTCGCCGCGTTCTGGGGAACCAACTCGGTCGACCATCAGGCGCGTATCTGCCACTCGACCACAGTGGCGGGCGTTGCGAACACATGGGGTTATGGAGCACAGACCAACTCCTACAACGACATCCGCAATTCCAAGACCATGATCATCATGGGCGGCAATCCGGCTGAGGCGCATCCGGTGTCGCTGCAGCACGTGTTGACCGGCAAGGAAATCAACCGCGCTAATTTGATCGTGATTGATCCGCGCATGACGCGCACCGCGGCGCACGCCACGGATTATGTGCGCATTCGTCCCGGCACCGATATTCCGGTGATCTGGGGCATGCTCTGGCACATTTTCCAGAATGGTTGGGAAGACAAGAAGTTCATCGAACAACGCGTCTTCGGCATGGATGAAGTGCGCAAGGAAGTCGCCAAATGGACGCCTGAAGAAGTTGAGCGCGTCACCGGCGTTCCGGGCGAACAGTTGAAGCGCGTTGCCGAGACCTTTGCGAAGCAGAAGCCCTCGACACTGATCTGGTGCATGGGCGCCACGCAGAAGACGGTCGGCACCGCCAACGTGCGCGCTTACTGCACGCTGCTTTTGGCCACCGGCAATGTCGGTTCGCAAGGCACGGGCGCCAACATCTTCCGCGGCCACTGCAACGTGCAGGGTGCGACGGATATGGGCCTCGATGTTACCAACCTGCCGCTTTATTACGGCCTCGTTGAAGGCGCATGGCGTCATTGGTCGCGTGTGTGGGAAGTCGAATATGACTGGCTGCAGGCGCGCTTTGACGAAGTGCCCGCCAAGGCTGGCCGTCCGGCACGCACACGCAAACAGAACATGGAACTGCCCGGCATTACGACCACGCGTTGGTTTGATGCTGTGTTGATGCCGGCTGATCAGGTCGATCAGCGCGACAACATCAAGGGCATGGTTGTGTTCGGCCACGGCGGCAACACCGTCACCCGCATGCCAGAAGTGCAAAAGGGCCTTGAGCGTCTCGAATTGCTCGTTGTCGCCGACCCGCATCCGACGACATTTGCCGCCCTCGCGCAGCGCAAGGAAGGCACATACCTCCTGCCGATCTGCACGCAGTTCGAAACGGATGGTTCGCGCACCGCGTCGAACCGCTCGATCCAATGGGGTGAAAAATTCGTCCAACCGATCTTTGAATCGAAGGACGATTATGAAGCCATTTACATGCTGGCGACGAAGCTTGGTTTCGCCGACCGCATGTTCAAGAACATCAAGGTCGAGAAAGACCGCCCAATTCCGGAAGATATTCTGCGCGAGATCAACCGTGGTGGTTGGTCAACCGGTTACACCGGTCAATCGCCAGAGCGTCTCAAGGCGCATATGGCAAACCAAGGCGATTTCGATCTCGTCACTTTGCGTGCATCGAAAGGCCCGAATGCGGGCGACTATTATGGTCTGCCATGGCCGTGCTGGGGCAAGCCGGAAATCAAGCATCCTGGAACGCATATTCTCTACAACACGAACCTCAATGTGCGTGATGGTGGCGGCGCGTTCCGTCCGCGCTTCGGCGTGGAATATCAGGGCAAGACCTTGCTTGCAGAAGGCTCCGCATCCGTTGGTTCGGATCTGACCGATGGTTATCCTGAATTTACATTCGGGATCTTCAAGAAGCTCGGTTGGGATGCCGATCTCACCGCGGAAGAATTGGCGACGATCACACGCATTGGCGGCGCCAATGTTGATGCGATCAGCTGGGCCAATGATCTGTCGGGTGGCATCCAGCGCGTTTGCTTGATGCATGGCGTGGTGCCGTTCGGCAATGGTAAGGCGCGCGCGATTGCGTGGAACTTGCCCGATCCGGTTCCGATCCATCGCGAGCCGATCTATTCGCCGCGCACGGAGCTGATTGCGAAATATCCGGCGCTGCCCGATGGCCGTCAGCTTCGTATGCCGAACATCGGCGCCACGATTCAGAAGACTGCGGTGGAAAAGGGGCTCGCGAAGGAATTCCCGATCATCCTCACCTCCGGTCGTCTTGTCGAATACGAAGGTGGTGGCGAAGAAACCCGCTCGAACCGTTGGCTGGCTGAATTGCAGCAAGACATGTTCGTGGAAATCAATCCGATGGATGCAGCCGAACGCGGCATCAAGGAAGGCGGATGGGTTTGGGTCACGGGTCCGGAATATGGTTCGAAAGCGCGCGTGAAAGCGCTCGTGACCGAACGTGTCGGCCGTGGCGTGGCTTTCATGCCGTTCCACTTCGCAGGTTGGTTCCAAGGCGTCGATCAGCGCAAGAATTATCCGAAAGGCACTGATCCGATCGTTCTTGGTGAAAGCGTCAATACAGTCACGACCTATGGTTATGATCCGGTAACGGGCATGCAAGAAACCAAGGTCACGCTCTGCCAGATCAAGGCGGCGTAAGGGGAGAGGCAACAATGGCTCGCGTAAAATTTCTTTGTGACGCCGATCGTTGCATCGAGTGCAACGCCTGCGTCACCGCATGCAAAAACGAAAACGAAGTGCCGTGGGGCATCAACCGTCGTCGCGTCGTCACCATCAATGATGGCAAGCCGGGCGAGCGCTCGGTGTCGATGGCGTGCATGCACTGCACCGATGCACCGTGTGCGGCAGTGTGCCCGGTCGATTGCTTCCTGAAGACGGCCGATGGCGTGGTCCTTCATAACAAGGATCTCTGCATCGGCTGCGGTTATTGCTTCTATGCGTGCCCGTTCGGCGCGCCGCAATATCCGAAGGTTGGCAATTTCGGTTCGCGCGGCAAGATGGACAAGTGCACCTATTGCGCTGGCGGTCCGGAAGATGACAACACACCGGCTGAATACGCCAAATATGGTGCGAACCGTCTCGCTGAAGGCAAGCTGCCGATCTGCGCTGAAATGTGCTCCACCAAGTCGCTTTTGGCGGGCGATGGCGAGATCATCGCGCAAATCTACAAAGAGCGTGTTTTGAAGCGCGGTTATGGTTCGGGCGCGTGGGGCTGGCAGACGGCTTACCGCGAAACCGTCGCCATCTAAGTGAAACGCAGAGGAGAGATCATCATGCGTTTCATCGCATCTTTGAAAACAGCTTTCGCTGCTTTGGCATTGGTTGTGTTGATGGCGGGGGCTACCCCCGTCTCGGCGCAGCAATCGATCCAAGGCGTGAACCCGACGGCGCAAGCCGTGAAAGAGCAAGATTTGCTCAGGCAGCTTGATGCGGTCTCAGGCCGCGTTTCGATTCCTGATGCGAAATCGGGATTGCTGATTCAGCCGCAAGGCCGTGAATGGCGCGCTTTCCATAACACGACGATGTTCTGGGTGGGTGCCATCGCCGTTCTCGGCATGATTGCGTTGCTGGCCGTGTTCTACATGGTCCGCGGCAAGATCATGATTGATGGCGGCTTTTCGGGCCGCACAATCCTGCGTTTCAATGTCTTTGAGCGTTTCGTGCATTGGCTCACGGCCGGGTGCTTCATCATTCTCGCTTTGTCGGGTTTGAACGTCACTTTCGGCAAGTCGCTCTTGCTGCCGCTCATCGGGCATGAGGCGTTCACCAATGTGTCGGTGGTCGCGAAATACGCGCATAACTTCCTCGCATTCCCGTTCATGGCTGGCATCGTGTTCATGTTTGCTGTTTGGGTGCGGGATAACATCCCGGAGGGGGCAGACTTGGCTTGGCTCAAGTCTGGAGGTGGCCTGATCGGCCACGAACATCCTCCGGCGAAGAAGTTCAATGGTGGTCAGAAGTTGATCTTCTGGTCAGTCATTCTGGGCGGTGTCGCGTTGTCGATTTCGGGCGTGTTGCTGCTGTTCCCGTTCTTCGCCACCACGATTTGGGACATGCAGATCGCGCAGATCGTGCATGGTCTCGTCGGGCTGATCCTCGTCGCCATCATGCTGGCCCACGCCTACATCGGCTCGGTCGGCATGGAAGGCGCCTTTGACGCCATGGGTTCTGGCGAGGTTGATCTTAACTGGGCGAAGGAGCATCACGCGCTCTGGGTCCAGGAAGAAGAAGCCAAGAAGGCGAGCATGCCGAAGGGCATGGTGGCGGCCGAGTAATTTTCATCGCCGCCATTTCAGGCTAAACGATCAAGGCCCGGTGTTCGCACCGGGCCGTTTTTATGGAGTGCATCATGCGGGTGATCGGAATTGCCGGATGGAGCGGCGCGGGTAAGACAACGCTGCTCGTCAAGCTGATCCCGGCTTTGATCGCGCGTGGCTTGAGTGTCTCAACGTTGAAGCATGCCCATCATTTGTTTGACGTGGATAAGCCCGGCAAGGATAGCCATTCCCATCGCGAGGCGGGGGCACGCGAAGTGCTGATTGCGTCCCGCAAGCGTTGGGCTTTGATGCATGAATTGCGTGAAGAGAAAGAGCCGACGCTGGCCGAGCTCCTGCATCATCTTTCACCCGTTGATCTCGTTCTTGTCGAAGGTTTCAAACACGACAAGCATTTGAAGATCGAAGTGCATCGTGCCGCGAATGCAAAAGAATTTCTGTTTCCGTCTGATCCGGCCATTAAGGCTGTGGCGGCCGATTGCCCGCTCCCCGCGGGCGGGCCTTTGCATCTAGATTTGAACGATGTCGAAGCGATCGCTGACACGGTTCTTGTCCATGCAGAACCACTTGATGCGGTCATGAAGAGGCTCGCTGCCTAATGGCACAATTGTCGCCCGACCGATTTGCGATTGGCCATGATGTCCTCACCGTGGAG
>VERN01000218.1 GCA_018882635.1 Beijerinckiaceae bacterium
GTCGAAACCTGTGCGCGGTGCCATGCGCGCCGTTCCATCCTTTCGGAGGATTGGAAACCGGGACAGCCCATCGAAGAGACGCATCTGCCTTCTTTCTTGTCAGAGGGGCTTTTTGAAGCGGATGGCCTCATGCGGGATGAGGTGTTTAACGATCATTCGTTCAAGCAAAGCTTGATGTATGCGAAAGGTGTCGTGTGCAGCGATTGTCATGACCCACACAGCGCAAAATTAAAGGCCCCGCGGGCCGAAGTGTGTGGTCAATGTCATCAGCCGGAAAAGTTTACATCGGTGAAGCATACGGGCCATCAAGGTCCGCAAGCGCCCGATTGCATTGGCTGCCATATGCCAGCGAGGACTTATATGGTGGTCGACAAGCGGCATGATCATTCCTTCCGTATTCCACGGCCTGATCTCTCGCTAAAGACCGGCGGTCCGAACGCTTGCAATGATTGTCATAAGGATCAGAGTGCGGCATGGGCTGCCGATGCAATCCAGCAATGGCATGGACCCAACAGGCGCGGTTTTCAGATTTGGGGCGACGCGTTTGCGAAGGCGCGAAAGGGTGATCCAACATCGCGGCCTGAGCTTGTGTCCTTGATCCGTGATCTGGCGATACCTGCCCTAGTGCGGGCGACGGCAATCGCTGAGACGCTGCGTTTTCCAACAAAAGAGACGACCGCACTCGCCGTGCAAAGCCTCAACGATCCGTCTGCTCTCGTGCGGGTGGCGGCGCTTCGCGCGACGGTTGGATTGCCAGCGCAAGACCGTGTCGTCGCGATTGCGCCGCGGCTGAGCGATCCAGTCCGCGCCGTCCGGATTGAAGCGGCGCAAGCCATCGCATCATCCGGCGCTGCTGCGTCGCTTCCTCTCGGCAATGCGTTGGCCTATGAACGCGCGCGTGGAGAGGCTGAGGCAGCGCTTGAGCTCAACACTGATCGACCAGAAGCGCGGGCCGGGCTCGCGCAATTCGCAGCTCAGTCGGGCAACGTCGTGGAAGCGGAGGAGCGCCTGCGCGCCGCGCTCGCGTGGTCACCCGATGCAGCTATCATTGCGATTAATTTAGCCGACCTTTACCGCGCGACCGGGCGGGAGGCTGATGCGAATGCGATTTTATCGCAATTCATTGCACGCAATCCGAATGCCGCAGCGGCCCGACATGCCTATGGCTTATCGCTTGTGCGCCAAAAGAAGACGGCGGATGCCGTGGCGGCATTGCAGAAGGCTTACGAAGAAGAGCCTTTCAATACGCGCTATGCCTATGTTTACGGCGTGGCTCTACAATCAGCAGGGCGCGGTGCTGAAGGGAGGACTATTCTTGAAAAAGCACTCTTGGCCGATCCGTGGAATGTCGATTTGAATAATGCGCTCTTAGCGGATGCGCTGCGATCAAACGATGCAGACCGTGCGGCTCCCTTTGCGGCAAGGCTTTCAGAGTTGCGGCCGGATGACCCGGCCATCGCACGGCTTTCGAACGTTTTGAACAAGCGCTAGAGACTTGCCTTCTTCGTGACTGGGCCATCAAATACTGACCGCGTGTCGGAACCGGTGAGTATCCATGTTACCTTTTGCCCTCAATCATATGACGGTGCCGCATTTGCGGCATGAGGATCTCTTCGCGCTCGCAGCACGATTGGGCTGTGTTGGCGTTGAATTGAGAAATGATTTGGAACGCCCGCTATTTGATGGGGCGTCACCCGAAATGGTAGCCGCGCAGGCGCGGGCGCATCACGTCCGTATTATCGGCCTATCGCAAATTTATCCGTTCAATGTGTGGTCGGATGAAATGGGGCGCAAGGTTGCGCATCTGATCAGCCTTGCAAAAGCCTGCGGGGCAGAGACAATTTCATTGATCCCGCGCAATGAAGGGATCGGCTGCGGTGCGCAAGAGCGGATCAGTAATCTGACAACAGCGGTAAGCGAAATCGCGCCCCTGTTAAAAGCGGCGGGGCTTATAGCTTTGATAGAGCCCCTCGGCTTTGAACGGTCATCATTGCGCAGTAAGGCTGAGACGATTGAGGTGCTCGAAAGGCTGGGCGTTACGGCGCATTTCAAATTGGTTCACGACACGTTTCATCATCATCTCGCCGGTGGGGGTGATTATTTTCCGGCCTATACGGGGCTCGTTCATATCTCAGGGGTGACTGACAAGAGCCTCGTGGCATCAGCGATGGAAGATGAACATCGCGTTTTGGTTGATGCCGATGATGTGCTTGGAAATTGTGAGCAAATCAAAACGCTGCGTGCGTCGGGCTATACAGGCCCCATCTCGTTCGAAGCCTTCTCTCCGCTCACGCATAAGCGGCCCGATATTGAAGATGCGCTCCGGCATTCAATCGATTTTGTAACCACTAGGGTTGGCTAAGGCGGATTGAGGGCGCATGGCGGAAGGGGTGGGATTCGAACCCACGGTGGGCTTTCACCCACGGCGGTTTTCAAGACCGCTGCCTTAAACCACTCGGCCACCCTTCCGGAAGAGCGTTCGTCCCATCACCTGCGGCATCGGGACCGGTTTGTTAGGGTCATCCATGCCGTGCCGTCGCTCGTAAGGCAAGAGCTGGTGGTGGCTTTTCCATGGCGGAGGGATGAGATGATGAGCGGCGGACGCATCGGACGGGTTGCGGCAGTCGGGCTGGGGCTAAGCCTCGCGGCGGCCTCTTCGGCATCTTTTGCCAATGAAAACGGCACGGCTTTGCGGGGGGATGCCCTTCGCGAGGCGGTGAGCGGTAAGCGCATCTATCTCTCAGTGCCCTTGGGCGGCGAGCTGCCGCTTTACTATCAGTCCAATGGGCGGGTTGATGGGTCGGGTGAGGCGGCTGGCCTTGGCCGGTTCCTGAAGCCGTCTGATTCGGGACGCTGGTGGGTTGAAGGGGAGCGCCTCTGTCAGCAATGGGAAAGCTGGTATGGCGGCCGGGTTTTTTGCTTCACCGTCCGTAAATTGCCCGAAAACCGCATTGCTTGGGCCCGTGACGATGGGGAAAAGGGCATTGCACGGATTGCACCCTAAACGCCTATATTGGGTCGGCTTGCGTTTATGCCGAGCAGGGGTTAACCCTCCATTGTGTTCTTCGTGCCAGAGATATGGCGGATTTGAGTTAAATCCGGCATAGTCATCGGCATGTTTCCGGTCGGCTGGAAAGCCGTCGCTTGAGGGATTTTGGATGAGTGGTGCGCGCCTCGTTCTTCGTTTTGTGAAGATTTCGGCCGTTACTGGCGCTGCTTTGGCAGTCGCCAATTGCACCAATCCAACAAAGACCGCCGGCGGTATCGATCCCAAATATGGTGTGCGGCCGAGCCCGCGCGTTGTCGCCGAAGGTCAGGCTGTGCCGAAGGGTGGCGGTCGTGACCATATCGGCAAGCCTTACGTCGTTGCTGGCAAGGTCTATGTGCCGAAGGATGTCTCGAAGGGCTATTCGGCGACCGGTCTTGCGTCTTGGTATGGCACCGCATTCCACGGCCGCCGCACGGCGAATGGTGAAGTGTTTGATCGTCACTCGGTGACAATGGCGCATCCGACCTTGCCGCTACCGTCCTATGTGCGCGTGACCAATATGCGCAATGGCCATTCGATCATTGCGCGCGTGAACGATCGTGGGCCTTATCATTCGTCGCGCTTGATCGACGTGTCGCAGACAGTGGCGGAAGCTCTTAACTTCAAACATCTCGGCACAACGCGTGTGCAGATCGATTATGTCGGTCGCGCTGGTTTGGCCGGTTCTGACGACCGCATCCTGCTTGCAACGTTGCGGACCGATGGACGCCCTGCGCAGCTCGATGGCCGTTCGGCTCCGGTTTTGGTCGCACGTGAAGGGTCGAACACCCGCATCACGACGCTCACGGAACAGGATGAGGTCGTTCAATCGACCTCTTCGGCAGCTGTTGTCTCGTCAGTGAGCGTCACGCAGCAACAGATTTCTGCGCCTTTGGCCTCACCGGCTATGGCGCCACTCGTCGGACGCCCCGCTTCAGTTCCGACACCGCCGGATCGTCCGTTTGATTTGGGCGATTTCTCGAAGCCCGGCATTCCGAAGCCGCAGCAGACGGCTGCTGTTGAGCCAGCCTTGGTGGCACCGGCCGTGGCGAGCGTTCCCGTGCCGCTACGCCGTTCTGATGTGCTTGGCCAGCTGATCAATCAGACTGCAGCGCGCTAATCAAACGCCGACAAGCGTCTCAGCATGACATGAGCGTGGTGTGAAGCTATACAGGCTTCATGACGTCACCTCTGTCCTCCGCCGGAATCTTCATCACGCTTGAAGGCGGGGAGGGCGCTGGCAAATCGACCCAGATCCAGCGCCTTGCCGCAGCATTACGGGCTGCGTCGCATGATGTCGTCGTGACACGTGAGCCAGGCGGCTCTTCGGGTGCGGAAGCCATTCGTGGTCTTATTCTCTCAGGCGGGCATGGTTTCTCTCCTGTGACGGAGGCGTTGCTGTTCTCAGCAGCGCGCCTTGATCATCTCGAGAAAACCATTCGTCCCGCCTTGGCGCGTGGCGCAATCGTGCTGTGTGATCGCTTTGCCGATTCCACGCGCGCCTATCAAGGCGCATCTGGCGGCGCTGATCCCGCCATTCTCGATGCGCTGGAAAAGATTGTTGTGGGCTCAACACAGCCCGATTTGACGCTCATCTTTGATCTCCCTGCGGCAGAGGGCTTACACCGGGCTGCGCTTCGCCGCGGTGCCGAACATGCCGATCGCTTTGAAAGCGAGGCGCTCGGTTTTCATGAAAAATTGCGGAAGGGTTTTCTCGCAATCGCCGCGCAAGACACGCAGCGTTGCGTCATTGTTGATGCGACGGGTTCAATCGATCAGATCGCTGAGACGATCCACGCGATTGTTTTTGAAAAGATCAAGGCGCGCGCCCGATGAGCGAAATGGAAGCTGATCGCCGCGATGGCGCACCCCATCCGCGTGACACGCTGACCTTGATCGGTCACGAAGCGCAAG
>VERN01000219.1 GCA_018882635.1 Beijerinckiaceae bacterium
CGCTACCCAAGGTCTTGCGATCGCAGCCCTCTAATCCATGAATGGTGAGGGCTTTAAGGATCTGCAGCTCCAATGGCGTGAGCTTTACGATAACGCCGCTTGAGCAATGGACTTCTCCAGCACTAGTCACGAGATCCCAATGGACCGCTCCCGTATCACCCCGAGCGACGCGTCCGCTGACTGTCTTGATGGCCTGCAGAACCTGGTCAAAGCGTACTGGCTTATTAAGGAACATATCTGCGCCTGCAGAGAGGGCTGAGTTGAAGGCGTCGGGACCCATCCGGCCTGAAATGACAACGAGGCCCGCATGCGATTGCGCCCGTATCAGCATAATAAGGTCGACACCATCGATGCCTGGGAGGCCTAAATCGACAATAAAAAAATCATATATGGTGATATTATTATCGTCCAAAAAAGCATTTCCTGATGAATAGAGGGCAACTTCCATGCCCTGCGAGCGAAGGAAACTGGCCAAAAACTCGCCGTACTCCTCGTCGTCATCAATGATGCAAAGGCTTCGCGGTTGGGATGAGGCCGACAAAAAGATCCCCTCTGAATTGGCTAAGTCCCTGATGTTTATGTTCTTATAAGCGAATTGGCTAGTTAAAACGTCAAAATTTATTGCCCTAGGAGGTTTCAGATCGTTAAGCTTGGATTAACCATATGACGGAATTTCGACGGTCATGGAGTGGCGCGCCAATCTATGCCGTTTTGTGGAATTTAAAGAAATAACACTAAAAACGAGTAAAAAACCCTCGAAAAATGCCGAAAACGGCAAAAATCATGTTTTTAAGACAATTCACAGGTTCTGGCATGGATTTGGCATGTGAATTGCTGTTACAAGAAAACTATCATATATGATAGTTATTCAGTCACATTTCGCAGGGGGCCAAAAATGGTGAGTTTCTTACGCAGCAAAAATGGCTTGCAGGCTGGTCAAGTCGAGCAACCCAATCCAGAGCTTGGTTCCGACCCTGCTCTCCCGAACGTCTTCTCTTTGGCCGCAGCGCCGGACATTCTAGCCGCAGCCAACCCTCAGCGTGGGCCGAACCCTTTCCCTTCTGCCCCCACAATGATCTACCGCTCCATCGACGGAAGCGGAAACAATCTCCAGCACGCCGATTACAACGCGACAAATACAGATTTCATCCGCACAACGCCCGCCCATTATGCTGACGGCGTCAGCGTTCCGATCATGGGTCCCAATGCGCGTGACATCAGCAACATCGTTGTTGCTGGAAAGGGTGCCACGCCAAATGCCGAAGGCCTCTCGGGCATGATGTATGCCTGGGGACAATTCATTGACCACGACCTCGACTCGATGAAGTCAGGCACCACTGATCTCAGCATCAGCACGTCGGCCAGTGACATCTTCGGAGGCACATCCATCAAGGTATCGCGCGTGGCTGTCGATCCCACGACAGGGGCGGGCACTGGTAAGGTCGCAACGCCGATCAATGAAATCACGGGTTGGCTTGATGGATCCATGGTCTATGGATCCGATGCCAAGACGGCAGCAAGCCTGCGCTTGGCTGACGGCCATATGGCGACGTCGGAAGGTAACAATCTTCCCATCGTGAACGGCGCCTTTCTCGCGGGTGATCTCCGCGTCGCAGAAAATCCCGATTTGACCTCGCTGCAAACGCTCTTCGTGAGGGAGCACAATTTGCAAGTCGATCGGCTGAAAGCGCAGCACGCAGACTGGTCTGGCGACCAACTCTATCAACAAGCCAAGGCGATTGTGACGGCTGAAATTGCACACATCACCTATTCTGAATTTCTACCGCACCTCTTAGGCAACAATCTCCTGTCGGCCTATAAAGGCTACAATCCCAATGTGAACCCAACCATCTCTGCTGAATTTGCGGGTGCTGCCTTCCGTTTTGGCCACTCCATTGTTTCAGCGGAAATGATAACGACTGCCGAAAATGGTGCTGAAGTCTCGTCGCAGGAATTGAGAAACGCATTTTTTGAACCTGCTAGCGTTTTCACAAGCACCGGTGATGGCGCTGACGGTCTACTGAGACATCTTGCTGCCGATCGATCCAATGCCTTGGACGTCCATCTGGTCGACGACCTCCGCAATTTCCTTTTTACACAAGGAAATGGACCGGGCATGGATCTGGCGGCCATCAATATTCAGCGTGGCCATGACCTTGGATTGGGTACGCTCAATCAGACGCGTGAAGCGATGGGGCTAGCCAAATACACAAGCTTCAATCAAATCACGAGTGATGCTGATACGGCTGCCGCCCTTCAGAAGGCCTATGGCTCTGTCGATGCCATCGATCTATGGGTCGGCGGACTGGCTGAAAATCACATGAAGGGCGCCATGATTGGCCAAACCTTCGGCCTCATCATTGCCCGTCAGTTTGAGGCGCTGCGCGATGGCGACCGCTTCTGGTATCAGGTTGAAGGCTTCGATCGGCAAACGCTTGATGCTATCGAAAACACCTCTCTCTCTGACATCATTCTCCGTAATACAGACACAGAAACGCTTCAAAAAGACGCCTTTGTCTATACGCAGCGCGTGAGCGGATTGGTCGATAGTATCACGCCGGACGATGTTAATATATCGATGATAGTGACGGGATCAGAAACCAAGAACGACATCCTGACTGGCGGCACCAAATCTGACACGATGATTGCTGGTTCTGGCAATGACCGCCTTGAAGCAGGCTTGGGTCGCGATGTGATGACGGGTGGTGCTGGTGCTGATAAATTTGTATTCAGCACCTCTCTTGGCCCATCAAACGTCGATACGATTACAGACTTTAAGCCAGGCCAAGACAAGATTGAACTGTCCCACGCCGTGTTTCAGGCCTTGTCTGTTGGTAATCTGCCTGCAAACGCGTTCCAGCTTGGCAATAATGCATCAAATCCCCAAGTCCATATTCTTTATGATACGAAAAGTGGCGGACTTTATTATGATGCTGATGGCAGTGGCGGAGCGCCAGCGCAACAATTTGCAGTTCTGCCAATGGGGCTAAGCCTAACAAGGGCAGACTTTATCATTGTGTGATAGGTTTGTGAAATGTGAGGAGTGGGGCAATAAAGTCCCATTCCTCACGATACTCTAACTTATATAAATTTTTTAAGTTGAATGAAAATAGTTTATAATTATTTCTATTGAGAGATGTTGATACGGTTTCCATCAATGTAATTCAAAACGTCGCTGCTTTCATCTTTTGCCTTTTTCAAAGCCGCGGAGGCAGATTGCGTCATTAAGCGAGCCTTCGAAAAGCGTGAGCTCTCTGCCTCATAATTCACATCTTCAATTTTTGAAAGTGATGCTTCCGTTTCAATTTTAAATCGTGTGACCTGCTCAATCGTGTGACGAAGGCGTGATTGATGAGAAGCTATATTTGCTCTTGAAGAATTCACCTTCGCAATGGCTTCATCGACTTTTGAGATAGCTTGTGAAGATCCACTCTGTGACTGCAGCGATAGAACATCGCTCGGCCGCACATTTGTGGAGCTGCTTGATGTAATACCATTGACGGTCACATCATCGATGTAAAGACTTGCTCCTGCTGCGCGTCCAAAGCTGTAATCAAAGGTTCCAGAAACAAATACAAATTTATAATTCCCAGGAGTGGTAATATTTGTTGTTACGGTTTGCCATCCCGTGTCAGCGGTCCCCGTTCCTGTTGCATCAAGAAGCTGAACAGTCGACCCATTATCAACATTGAGAAGGTAAGCATAAACATCATAAGCATCGGCTCCGCCGACAGCGCGCCACTTAAATGAAATCGATGAATTGCTGTCCATATAAACAGAGCTGTCTGAAACAAGGACTGGGCGGTGGACAACATCACCGCCTGCAGCCGTCGTCATCGTTGACACGAGGCGTGCATCATTACTTGCTAAATTATATGTGTAGTTGGCTGATGCAGGTGCATTATCATCGCCTCGACTTGTCTGAGCCCCATTTGTTGGCCTTGGTGTGGGGTCTATCGGTGTGTTAAATCCGGCAATAGTTGATGATCCTAATACCCCAGACTGTCCAAGCATGACCTGATCCAAAATGAGTTTCCATCCATTAATCGAAATCGTCTTTCCACTTTGCGTTGCCGCCGTATCAGAAAAATCACCATTCACAAAAGTCGTTGCATAATTAAAAATATCTCCTATCCCAGCGCCAGAAATTGAAACTTTGAAATTATCTGTCCCTTGTGCTCCGGCCTGAACATATTTGTCGCGAAAGCTGCCATCGAGTAATTTATTTTCACCCCAGCTTGTATTCAGCGCTATTTGATTAATTTGGTTCAAAAGCGCTTCAGCCTCGGCATTGAGAGCATCCCTTTCAGGGCCTGTCAGGATACCATTGGCACTTTGAACGGATAATTCACGTACACGCTGGAGATTGTTCGTGACCTGCTCAAGGGCGCCATCAGCCGTGGTGAGAAGGGAATCAAATTCAGCGACATTATGAATGGCTTGCCGAAGCCCCATGACGGTCGAGCGGAGGCGCGAGCCAACGGCCAAGCCGGCAGCATCATCCATAGCAGAATTGACCCTTTTGGCTGTTGAGAGCCGTGTCACAGACACCTCCTCATCCCGCTGAGCAATGCGCGCAGCGTTGAGGGCGCTTCCTATAGGTACAGAGCCATTGATCGTGGTCGCCATAACGCACCGCTTTCGAATGTTACTAATCACAAGGCGGCATTTCAGAACGGCATTACGAAGGGGAACTCAGCAAACACCGTGCCAAGCCCCGGCCCTACAAGAAGTTAAAGTGACGTTTGGTTAATTTACGTTCGGTCTTAAAGGCTTTTTTGTTATCAGGAACATGAGCTTGCTCCTAAGCTTTGAGGCGGTCAGTGGGAGCAAAATCGAGCTCTTTCCGTCCATGAAACTGGCCGTCAATGAATATACCTATCCAAAGTCTGGCTCAGGCTTGGTGCCAATTGAGCGGAGCCTCTTAGAGGCAAGCCAATGG
>VERN01000220.1 GCA_018882635.1 Beijerinckiaceae bacterium
GCGTATATCACCGGTCAGGCTGATCTGATCGCAACGAACTCCATCGTGGCGCAAGCGCTGGCCAAGCAGAATCCGAATAAGGAATTTGAGCGTAAATTCGTGATCCGTCGCTCGCCCGCTCATATGGGTGTGCAGATGGATCAGCATAATCTTGTGCGTTGGCTCGATAGCTTCATTTTCTTCAATACGATGAATGGTGAGCTCGACCGTATGCATCGGAAATATCTCGATATGCCGATGGATCCGTTGCCGACCCTTTGATGACATGAGGAGCCGCGCATCAGCGCGGCTCCTTCACACTATTTTTGCCGAAAGGATTTGCCATGAGTCGCGTGCCCCGCCCTTCGACGGCCTTCACCACTGTCGATTTTGACAGGTCTGGCAAGCAATCCGGCTTTGTCATGATCCCGCATTCGCCGCATGACGATGCATGGGGCGTCACACGTATTCCTATCGCTGTCATCAAGAACGGCGAAGGACCGACCGTGATCATGGAAGGGGGCAATCATGGTGATGAATATGAAGGACCGATCACGATTGCCGAATTGATCCGCGATCTTGATCCTGGTCGTATTCAAGGGCGGCTTATTCTGATGCCGTCGAACAATGTCCATGCTGCGATCGCTGGACAGCGCACATCGCCTGTTGATGGATTGAATTTCAACCGCACTTTTCCAGGTGATCCGCGCGGCACGATTACGCAGCAGATTTCCGCTTTTGTGAGCGACCGCATTTTCCCGCTTGGTGATGCCTTCCTTGATCTCCATTCAGGAGGTTCATCGCTCGATATTATTCCGAGTGCTATCGTTGAACCTTCGCAAGATGCGGCGCTGCATAAAAAGAACATTGCAGCTGTGCAAGCGTTCGGTGCGCCTATGACGGTGGTCATCGCCAATATGGGTGATCCGCGGACAGCGACGGCGGAAGCTGTTGCGCAAGGCTTAATTACAGTGGGCACGGAAATGGCCGGTGGCGGCACTGTGTCGATTGATGCGCTGCGGATTTGCCGCAAGGGCGTGCGCAATGTCCTTGTGCATTTAGGCGTTTTGCCTCCCGAAGATGCGAGCCCGTCGGAAGGTGACGCCACAGTGCTCGAATTACCCGGTGCCAACGCCTATGTTTTTGCAGGCATGGATGGTGTGTTCGAGCCGTTCCACAAAAATGGTGAAAAGGTTTCCGCTGGCCAGCCTGCGGGGCGGGTGCATTGCTTGTGGGATCCATCACGTCCGCCGGAGACCTTGCATTATCAGGCCGATGGCATTCTTTATGGACGGCGTCAGCCTGGCCGGGTCCGCCCCGGGAATTGCTGTCTCGTCGTCGCCTCTCTCTACGCGGGAACTTTGTGAATGATTACGCTGCAAGACGTCGAAGCTGCGCGGGAGCGTATCAAAGGACGCGTCCGTCGGACGCCGATGCTGCATGCCAGCCAAATGCGCCATCCGCTCGCGGGTCTCGATGTCACCATGAAGCTCGAATCTCTTCAGGTCACAGGATCATTCAAAGCGCGTGGTGCCATGAACAAGGTGCTCACACTCTCGCCAGAGCAGATTGCAAAGGGCCTCGTCACGGCATCAGGGGGCAATCATGGTCTGGCCATGGCGCGCACCGGTTTTGTGGCCGGTGTGAAAACAACCATTTTTCTGCCTTCATCAGTCGTCCCGGATAAGGTTGCGAAGTTGCGCGGTTGGAATGCGCAGGTCGAAATTGTTGGTACTGTTTTCGATGAAGCCAATGCGGCTGCCTTAAATTTTGCGCGAGAGACGGGAGCCGCCTATGTGCATCCCTTCTCCGATCCGCTGGTGGTTGCGGGGCAGGGGACGCTCGGCCTCGAAATTCTGGAAGATATGCCCGATTGCGACACAATTCTGATTGCAATTGGCGGTGGTGGATTGATCACGGGCATGGCGACAGCGGTCAAAGCGCTCAAGCCGGGCGTCAGGATCATTGGCATTGAGCCGGAAGGCTCGCCAACGCTGAAGGCCTCGCTTGATGCGGGCCATGTCGTCACTCTTGATCGCGTCACGACAAAAGTCGCGACCATGGCCTGTCGCCGTACCGACGATACGCTCTTCGCCCATGTGCGCAGCAAGATCGATGAAATGATCCTTGTGTCGGACAGTGAGATGGAGCAGGCCGCACAAAATCTGTGGTTCGAATTCGGCGTCGCGACTGATTTGTCCGGAGCGGCGTCGCTGGCGGCGCTTCGCAGCGGGCGATTGTCATTCCGTCCCGGCGAAAAGATTTGCGCCTTGGTGTGCGGCGCAGGGATTGACGGCGTCTGACCACGCCGCCGCGGCTGAAGACCCATAGCTGACGGCAATCATGTTCAATCAGCGCTCTGACGGATCGCTCGCCTGAAGGGCTCTCGCTCGCGGCATCGTCCTAGCCGATTGTGGTGTGCCAGCGCGCTCCCATCGAGGGCTCGCATGGGCCGATCGCGTCTTTTCGTCGCGTAAGAAGGGGTGGCCTTGCGATAAGCCTTTCCTCTCACCACATTTTTGGGTGCCAGAGCGGGACCGTTCTGGCGCGGAGGATAGGATGAATTACGCAAAAACGGCTCTATTGCTGGCTGGCCTCACCGGCCTCTTCATGGCGATGGGCTATCTCTTGGGTGGGCAGAGCGGCATGCTTCTGGCGCTGGTGATTGCCGGCGCGACCAATCTATTCGCCTATTGGAATTCCGACCGCATGCTCCTGGGCATGTATGGTGCGCAAGAAGTGAACCGGGCGACCGCACCCGATCTTTACGACATGACGGCGCATTTGGCGGCCCGCGCGGGCCTGCCGATGCCCCGGCTCTACATCATTCATGAAGAGCAACCGAACGCGTTCGCCACCGGGCGCAATCCGGAGAATGCGGCGGTTGCGGTCAATACGGGCCTGCTCAATCTGATGAGCCGTGAGGAAGTCGCGGGCGTCATCGCGCATGAGCTCGCGCATATCAAAAATCGTGACACGCTGATCATGACGATCACGGCGACCGTAGCCGGTGCGATTTCGATGATCGCCAATTTTGGTATGTTCTTCAGCGGTAGTCGCGAAAACAATAATCAGGGCCCGGGCATCATTGCCTCGATCGCTCTGATGATCTTGGCGCCGCTCGCCGCCATGATTGTGCAGATGATGATCTCGCGCACGCGTGAATATGCGGCTGATCGGCTGGGTGGTGAGATCGTGGGTAACCCTCTCTGGCTCGCGTCTGGCTTACAAAGACTTGAGCAGGGTGTGCATGCGATTCCGAATGCGCGCGCTGAGTATAATCCTGCAACTGCGCCGCTCTTCATCATCAATCCCTTGTCGGGCGAACGGATGGACAATCTGTTCTCGACGCATCCCAACACGGGCAATCGCGTCGCCGCTTTGATGCAGCAGGCGCAGGCGATGGGCATTCGTGATGGGAGTTATAACGGCTTGCGTGGCGGCGGTTCAGAGGCTGCGCAAGGCGGGCCATGGGGTGCTGCACGCGGGGTGAGCTTTTTGCCCGAGGGGTTTTCGTCGGGTAGGCGCAGGGGACCGTGGGGTTAAGCGACCTGTCGCTTCAATGATGTGTGCTTGTTGCCTGTCACACCAATGTTCTGCACCCATAAAAAAGGGCTCCATGCGGAGCCCTTTTCCAATGCGTGATGCGTCAGACATCACGCCATGTTCTGGCCGCCATTGGCTGAGAGCGTCGAACCTGTGATGAAGCCTGCTTCATCGCCCGCGAGGAACACCACGCAGCGGCCGATTTCTTCCGGTGTACCGAGACGGCCAACAGGGATCTGCGGCAAGATACGAGTCTTCAAAACATTTTCGTCAATCGCCTGCACCATTTCTGTGCCGATATAACCCGGGCAGATGGCGTTGACGGTGATGCCCTTCGCAGCGCCTTCCTGCGCGAGTGCTTTGACAAAACCGATATCGCCCGCCTTCGCGGCTGAATAGTTTACCTGACCCATCTGACCTTTCTGTCCGTTCACCGACGAGATGACGATGATGCGGCCGAAGGAGCGATCACGCATGCCCTCCCAAACCGGGCGGGTCATGTTGAAGAGCGAGTCGAGATTGGTGCGGATGACGGCGGACCATTGATCCTTCGTCATTTTGTGGAACATGCCATCGCGCGTAATACCGGCATTGTTGACGAGCACATCAATCGGGCCAACTTCAGCGGTGACCTTGGCAATGCCAGCGGCGCAGGCGTCATAATCGCCGACATCCCATTTGTATGATTTGATACCGGTCTCAGCGGTGAATTTCGCAGCCGCTTCGTCATTGCCGCCATAATTCACGGCAACCGTATAGCCCGCAGCCTTGAGCGCTTTGGCAATGGCTGCGCCAATGCCGCGGGTTCCGCCAGTCACAAATGCAATTTTCGCCATGGTCGTTTTCCCCTCGTTCCGGCGCGATGTTGCCGGTCATCTTTCATGCGTTGTTCTTGTTATGCGATGTGAAAGAAAAAGAGCGCCGCGTTGGGGCGGCGCTCTCTCAATTTTAGCGTTCGACGCAGAGGGCAATGCCCATGCCGCCACCGATGCAGAGTGTGGCGAGGCCTTTTTTCGCATCACGCCGCTTCATTTCATGGAGCAGCGTCACTAGCACACGCGCGCCGGATGCGCCGATGGGGTGGCCGATGGCGATTGCACCACCATTGACGTTCACTTTGTTGGTGTCCCAACCCATGTCCTTGTTCACGGCGATGGCTTGTGCTGCGAAAGCTTCATTGGCTTCGATGAGGTCGAGGTCGGAGACTTTCCATCCAGCCTTTTCGAGCGCCTTGCGCGAGGCCGGGATTGGGCCCGAGCCCATGATCGCCGGATCAACGCCTGCTGTTGCCCAAGCCTTGATGGTTGCAAGCGGGGTGAGGCCGCGCTTCTTGGCTTCCGACGCCGACATCAAGAC
>VERN01000221.1 GCA_018882635.1 Beijerinckiaceae bacterium
CCGTCATCCCCGGTGACCAAAAGGGCGTATAAACCAGAGACAGATAGGCCCCGGCCAATCCCGCGCAGGCACCGCCAAACAGGATCGCGAAAAACCGGATGCGCAGAACCTTCAGACCCAGCGCGTGCGCCGAGGTGTGATTTTCACCGATTGAACGCAGGGTCAGTCCCCATCGGGTTCTTCTCAGAAACCACGCAACAGCGATGGCAAGGCCGATTGAAAAATAGGCAAAGGGATTGAGGCCGAAGACAAGCTTGCCCACAATCGGCAGCGTTGTGAGACCCGGAATATCAAGGGCGGGAATTGCCGTGCGGCTCGTTCCCACAAATTGAGAGCCGATCAAGCCCGCAAGGCCTAGACCCAAAATTGTTAAAGCCAATCCTGACGCGACCTGATTGGCGGCAAAGCCGAGTGTGACAAGCGCGAAAACCGCCGACAGCGCCATTCCCGCGGCAATACCTGCCAGAACGCCCACCATTGAAGAACCCGACAGTGTCGCAACGGCAAATCCCGTTGCAGCACCGACTGCCATCATTCCTTCAACGCCAAGATTGAGAACGCCGGATTTCTCAACGATCAACTCGCCAAGCGACGCTATCAAAAGCGGCGTTGCCGCTGTGATGACCGTTAAAAGGATCGATTCCCAAAAACCCATCACTCATGCGCTCCCGTGACGAGACGCAGGCGATAGGTTGTCAATGCGTCAGCCGCCAACACGCAGAACAGCAAGATGCCCTGAAAGGTGCGGGTGAGATCAAGCGGCAGTTTCAATGCGATCTGGGCGGCCTCCCCGCCATAAATCGTGAGTGCGATGGTGAAGGCGCCAAATATGATCCCCACCGGATGCAAGCGCCCGAGATAGGCCACGATGATCGCCGTAAACCCAAGGCCGCCGGAGATTGCGGGCTTGAGCTGCCCAATTTGACCCGTGACTTCAACGATACCCGCTAACCCGGCCATTCCACCTGAAATCAGAAAGGCAATGAGCGTCATCTTGGGTGCGTTGAAACCGGCAAATCGCGCGGCGCGTGGCGCTTCCCCCGCAACGCGAATACCAAATCCGAACATTGTTCGCCCAAACACGAACCATGTCATGACCGCGCCAAGCAATGCGATCAAAAGGCCAGCATGGAGCCGCCCCTCACTTGCTAAGTTCGGCAAAAGAGCAAAATCGGGAAAACTCGGTGTCGTCGGAAAATTAAATCCCTTTGGATCACGCCACGGCCCACGCACAAGATAATCCAGTGTCAGCTCTGCGATGTAGACCAACATCAGCGAAACGAGAATTTCCGACACGCCAAACCGATTGCGAAGCAGTGCGGGAATGGCACCGTAAAGTGCGCCACCGAGAATTCCTAAAACTAACGAAAGCGGCAGAACCCATGCCGCGCTTTCGAGATCAACGGTGGCGAGCGGAACGATCGACCCGACAATCGCGCCCATAATCAATTGGCCTTCCGCGCCGATGTTCCACAAATTGGCGCGAAAACAATAGACAAGCCCGGTTGCGATAATGATCAGCGGCGTCGCTTTGACGGCTAATTCTTGCAACGCCCAAGGATCGGTGAGTGGTTCAAGAAAATAAACTTTGAATGCAGCGAGCGGAGAGCGCCCCAGCAGAATAACAAGCCCAGCGCCAATGAGGAGCGCGAAACCGATTGCCCATAGCGGCGCCAGCGCCCGCTTGATCGGTGTGACATCTGTCCGAGGCAGGAGCTCAAGCCGCATGGGCCGTGCCCTCCCCGCCAATCATCAAGAGACCAATTTGCTCGCGCGTCACATCTCCGACCGGAACCGGTGTCGAAACCCGACCCGCATGGATAACGGCGATCCGATCGGCGATGGCAAAGATCTCATCCAGATCCTGCGATATCATCAGAATGGCAGCGCCGGATGCGGAGAGATCGAGAAGTGCCTGCCGAATGAGCGTTGCAGCTCCGGCATCGACGCCCCAAGTTGGATTATCGATGATAAGCACTTTGGGGGAACCAAGCATTTCTCGGCCGACAACAAATTTTTGCAAATTGCCGCCCGACAATTGGTTGGCCTTCGCGTTGGCAGACGGTGCGCGCACATCAAAACGCGCGATCACCGCGTCGACCCATTGTTGCGCGATGCGGCGATCAATCACGCCACGGCGCGTGAGACCACCCGAACCATGACGGGACAGGACCACATTATCCGAGAGTGCCATGGCGCCAACGGCGGCATGGCCGTTGCGTTCTTCTGGCAAAAACGCCGCGCCCTTACGCCGCCGCGCATCAATGCCTTCCAAACCGCAATCAACGCCTGCAATTTGAATCATTGCGGCGTCTTCGGCGTGTCGTTCACCGGAGAGAATTTCAAACAATTCACTTTGGCCATTCCCGGCAATCCCCGCGAGACCGAGGATTTCTCCGCTGCGCACAGACAGTGAAATGTTTGAGAGGGCAACGGCGTGTAATTCTTCGGCGGGTGCAGACAAACTTTGGGTCGCAAAGAGGATCTCACCTTGTGCATGGCTCCGCTCATGCAAGGCTGGAATATCCGTGCCCACCATCAAGCTTGCGAGTTTGCCCGGTGTCTCCTCACGCGGATTGCAATGGGCAACCACACGACCGCCGCGCAGAATTGTGGCGCGATCGCAAAGGCGTGTCACTTCTTCGAGCTTATGCGATATGTAAAGGAGCGCGCAGCCCTGCGCTGCCAGCTCCCTTAACGTCGTGAACAGAGCCTCGGATTCCTGCGGCGTCAGCACGGATGTGGGTTCATCCAGGATCAGTAATTTCGGTTCGCGCAAAAGGGCACGTACAATTTCAATGCGCTGGCGTTCGCCAGCCGACAAGGTCCACACTTCGCGACGCGGATCAAGCGCAAGACCATAACGCTTGCCAAGGTCAGCGATCCGCCGATTAAGCGCTCGAAAAGAGACCCCGCTTGGCATGGCGACCGCGATGTTCTCGGCAACAGTCAGATTGTCGAACAATGAGAAATGTTGAAACACCATCCCGATGCCGAGCGCGGCGGCTTCTTCGGGGTTTGAAAGGTCAACCTGTTGGCCATCCCAAAGAATGCGGCCTTCATCAGGTGTCAGCAGGCCGTCGAGTATTTTGACGAGCGTCGATTTACCGGCGCCGTTTTCACCCAGGAGCGCGTGGATTTCGCCGCGATAGAGCGAAAGATCGACATGATCATTCGCCGCCAGATCGCCGAAGCGTTTGACGATCCCTTCCAGAACGCACAAGGGCGCATGGGCGACGGCCGTCTCGGCCATGCGTCGATCCTTTTCGCCGCGGCCCGATGCCGCCAATTCAAGTTATATTGACCATGATGCCCTGCCCTCCCGCAATGCAGCAGGCTGGCAGGGCGGATCATTTCAACAGCAATCAGGGCAACAGGACGCTAGCGCCTGTGGTCTGACGGCCTTCCAGAGCGCGATGGGCGTCCGCGACATCCTTCAGCGCATAGCGGTGATGGACCGGAATCTTCACCGCGCCCGAGGCGACGACTTCGAACAGGTCCTTCGCCATCGCGATCAAGGCGTCTCTCTGGCCCGCATAGCCAAAGAGGGTTGGGCGGGTCGCAAAGAGTGATCCCTTCTGCGCCAAGAGGCCAAGATTGAAAGCATCCACCGGGCCCGACGCGTTGCCGAAGCTCACGAAGAGGCCGCGCGGTCGAATACAGTCCAAAGAGGCGGGGAATGTGGTTTTGCCGACCCCATCATAGACCACGGGGCAAAGCTTACCGCCGGTGATTTCCTTCACACGTGCGACGAAGTCCTCGTTCTTATAGTCGATCACGTAATCGTAGCCGTTTTCCTTGGCGAGCTTGATCTTATCCGGCCCGCCAACGGTTCCGATGACCGTCGCGCCGAGATGTTTTGCCCATTGGCCAGCAATGAGGCCGACGCCGCCCGCGGCCGCGTGGAAGAGAATCGTGTCACCCGGCTTCACGACATAGGTTTGGCGCAGAAGATATTGCGCCGTCAGCCCCTTCAACATCATCGCAGCGGCGGTCTCATAAGAAATGGCAGCCGGAAGGTGCACGAGGTTGGCAGCCGGAATGTTGCGCTCTTCAGCATAGGCACCAATGGCTGTGCCATAGGCCACCCGGTCACCTGGCTTGAATTCAGTCACTCCCGATCCGACGGCAACGACGTCGCCTGCCCCTTCAGAACCAGGTGTGAATGGCATGGGCTGCGGATAGAGCCCGGTGCGGTGATAGACGTCGATAAAGTTTAGCCCGACTGCCTTTTGCTTGATGCGGACCTCGTTTGGACCGGGCGGAGCCAGCTCCACATCCTCGTAAACAAGCGCTTCAGGACCGCCCACTGTGTGGACGCGGATCATCTTGGCCATGGCATGTCTCCCTCATCGGCTGGCAGGCAATCTAGCGGTCCCGCCTAAGGTGACAAGCGGTCAGGGACTCAGCCAATGTGGATGACGGAAAAGAAAGGTCTGCACCATGAGCATGGCTTCGTCCGGTCGCGGCATGATGGGTGGGGTCTTTACCCCTAAGCTCATCACAGTTTTGCGCGAGGGATATGATGCCGCCAAGTTCCGGCGCGATCTCATTGCAGGCATCACCGTTGCGATGGTGGCCCTGCCCCTCTCCATGGCGATTGCGACGGCGTCCGGCTCGACACCAGATCGTGGGCTCATCACCGCCATCATCGGCGGCTTTCTGGTATCAGCGCTCGGCGGCAGTCGTTTTCAGATCGGCGGCCCGGCCGGGGCCTTCATCGTTTTGGTTGCGACGATCATTGAGCGGCATGGCGTCGACGGTCTTGTTCTGGCGACCGCAATGGCAGGCCTCATGCTCATCGGCATCGGTGCGCTGAGGCTTGGGACTTACATCAAATATATTCCCCACCCTGTAACCATAGGGTTCAC
>VERN01000222.1 GCA_018882635.1 Beijerinckiaceae bacterium
TAAGATTCAAGCCGCAATGGCTGAAACCCGCTTTTTGTCCGCATCTGAATGGCTCGTTTCGGGTCAGCCATGGGCAGTAAACCGGGCTTTTAACCATAAAGCCTCCAAAAGGCGGCCAGAACCCATGGATATGACGCTACGGTCACAATTTGGTCATACGTTTCTGTCAAACACATTCATGCGGATGCGAGAGCTCCGCCTCTCAGATGTCGGCCGACCACGGATGTACTGGCGCGTCGACACGCTGAGGGACAAGGACGAGCCGCCTGGGACATCCCATGGCGGCTTTTTCATGTCTGCCCGCGAAAGACGGGCCCGCCCTATGGCGTGATCCCCTTCATCTTACGCTCAGCTCTGCTAAAGCTTCCAACCTTGGTAACGGTTGAGTGGGGGGAGAAGGCGGTCAATGCGCGCAGGATGGTTCACGCTGTTAGCATCAGCCTTGACCCTGAGCGCCTGCGTCCAACAGACCGCTGACACAATCGCGACCCCGCGGGTCAAGCCTGTCCAAGATGACCATTGCATCCCCTCTGCGCGCTCCCTAGAGAGCCGTGCCGGTCGTGAATGGCTGCGTGAGCACGGGTGGCGCTATAAGGACCGGGCGGCGGCTGAACAGGCCTATCTCACCGTTCTCGATCGCAGCTCCCCCTGGCCTGATTGGTTCACGCCGCAAGAAACGATCCTGCCAGTCGGCACCCGCATGCAGATAGCCCTCGCGCCCGACCAACCGGCGGATAAACCCGGCGGCTACGCCACGTTTGATCGCATTGTCACCGTGCGCCATGCGCGCGACCATTTGGCGATCCGCACGGCGTGGAAGCCAGCCCTCGGTCGGGTGGCTGTGTATGAAGTCGTGGCCCCGATGCCAGCGCGGATCGGACCCATCGCCTCACAAATCGACCCGGCAACATGTCGGCTGCTGATTGGCCGCTGGTCGCAGATCGAATTCCGTGTGCCTTACAAACAACGGATGGATTATCTGATTGTCGTCGATGAATTCACGCTGGAGAAACCCTAGCGTTGACAAATTTTGGTAGCGGAGGAGGGACTCGAACCCCCGACACAAGGATTATGATTCCTCTGCTCTAACCAGCTGAGCTACTCCGCCCCGGGCCGTTCACACCTGTCAAAAAGCAAGGTGTTTTCGGTAGGACGGCGGCTTATAGGCCGCCGCCTTCGGGCAAGTCAATGCCAAAGCCCGGCCGATGGGCTGCCGTCCCGCCCTGTCAGGTGAGACGCCTCAACCATCGTGCTTGCCGATCCGCACTAATGTGAAAAGGCCAAGCGGATTGAGCCGCCGCTTTTCAAGGAGGCGCGCACCCGGCTTGCCTTCGATCCAGTCGCCGATCCGCGCCCACGGAAAATCAGGTCGCCAGCCAAGATCCGGCGCATGACGGGCCAACCAGCGTTCACCGAAGGCGATGATGCCCTTCTCCGCGCCAATATGGTTCACGAGCACAATTTCACCGCCCGTCCGCGTGACGCGCCACATCTCGTTGAGCGTCGCCTCCGGCTCAGGCACCACGGTGATGACATAAGGCGCCAGCGTCGCATCGAAAGTGCCATCAGCAAACGCCAAGCGCAGCGCATCCATCACAAGGACACCATTGATGGCTGTGAGATGATCTTTGACCACGCGATCCCGCGCGCGTTTCAACATCACTTCGGACAAATCGACCGCGGTCACATTCGATGAAGATGAGAACAGCGAGAATTCGAGACCGGTGCCAGCACCCACATCCAGAAGCCGCGGCCCGCACCGTTCTGCTGCTTCAACGGCAGCACGACGGCCCGGCGCCATCACAGCGTCAAAAGTGAGATCATAAATCGGCGCCCACCGCGCATAGGCGGCTTCAAGCGACGTTTTGTCGAGCTCAGCAACCATGGCTCACGCCGCTTCAGCGAGTGCAGCAGCGCGATGAATGATGCCGCCGCCTAAAACACGCGCACGCGGCTCAACATTGTCATAGAAAACGCAGGCTTGGCCGGGCGACACACCATATTCGCCATCGAACAATTCAACGCTGATTTGGTCACCATTCCGCCGCAACACAGCAGGCTGTGGCGGCCGCGTTGAACGCACGCGCACCGCAATTTCACGCTCGTTTTCGAGCGCCGATTCAAACGGGCCGTCACCGATCCAATTCACATCGCGCAAGGCGATGGTCCGAATGGCAAGGGCCTCGCGCGGGCCGACGATGACACGACGATTTTCCGCATCAATCCGCACAACATAAAGCGGCTCACCTGTAGCAAGCCGCAGACCACGACGCTGGCCGATCGTATAGTGAATAATGCCGTGATGGGCTCCGAGTACGCGACCATCGAGATGCACGATGTCGCCAGCTTCCGCTGCATCGGGGCGAAGCTTTTCGATCACATCGGTATAACGGCCATTAGGCACAAAACAGATATCTTGGCTGTCATGCTTGTCAGCAATGGCGAGGCCAAACTCACGCGCAAGCGCGCGGGTTTCGGGCTTGCTCAAATCGCCCAGTGGGAAGCGCAGGAGCTCAAGTTGTTCGCGCGTGGTGGCGTAAAGAAAATAGCTTTGATCACGATCCGCATCGGCCGCGCGATAGAGTGCGCGACCACCGGCACCATCAGCGCGACTTGCCACATAATGGCCTGTCGCTAACGCAGACGCACCGAGTTCGCGCGCCGTCGCCAGAAGATCACGAAACTTCACCGAGCGATTGCACTCGACGCAAGGGATCGGCGTCTCACCCTGCAGATAGGATTCAACGAAATTGTCGATGACGGAATCGCGAAACCGGCTTTCATAATCGAGCACGTAATGCGGAATACCGAGATGCTCAGCAACTCGGCGCGCATCGTGAATATCCTGTCCGGCGCAGCACGCACCAACGCGATGCACAGCCTCGCCATGATCGTAAAGCTGCAGCGTAATGCCAACGACATCATAGCCCGCGCGCTTCATCAGCCCGGCCACCACGGATGAATCAACCCCTCCCGACATCGCGACGACAACGCGATGGGAAGCGGGATCTCCGGGAAGATCGAGCGGGGCAATCATGAGTTCGTTCCTTGGGTTAGTCCCAATCTAGGGATTTCACCCGGCCAAAACCAGCATGGCGCGGCAGATTTTGCCCGGTTTAGGCAGGTTCTGCCAGCGATCGGCCGGACTTGTCCCGCTAAACCCTTGAAATTGCAAGTGCGGCGTCTGGTCTCGGCCTTGCTCATTCAAAGTGGCGCAACCGATCTGAATGAACCATGACCCTCACCACTGCCCCAATGCGTCCTGTAAGCCCCGCAGACCGCCCGCCGTCCCGCGACCCTAAAGCGGCGGGCGGCCCCCCGCGCGAGCCCGAGGAACCCGGCTTTGAAGCGGCGCTGAATGAAAGTGCAGCGGGCAGCGTTAAACCATCATCAGCCATGCCGCCTGCCCTCACCATCGGCACGCCCCAAGCCCCAATGCCCGATCCACAGACGGCCCCTTTATCGGCGACGGACCCTGAGAAGAGCGAGACAGCGCCAGACAATGCTGCGGCCCTCGTCCCAACCCCGACCTTTACGGCCCTCCATCTCCCACCACCGGGGCAAACGCCCCTGCCCTCACCATCCGCTGGCAATAATACGCCTACCGAAGAGGCGGCAGGGACGGAGACCACCAAACCCGCTTCGCTGGCTGGCCCCAAACATAAACTCATGCCCGAAGGGCCGACCACAGATCAAAAGCCCATCGACGCATCAGCGCATCCCAAAAGCGAAGCGCGTGACTTCATGCTGCCGATCAGCGATGCAAAACCAAGCACAGACATCGCTCCGCTCGCGCACACTCCTGCCACTATGGCGCATAGCCTGGTTGATCCGACACCGCCTGCGCCGCCAACGGCATCAGCATCAACACCGCCAACGCCAATTGTCGCCCTGCCTGCGACAATTGCATTGCGTGCGCTTGATGGCGCCAATCGTTTCGATATCCGGCTTGATCCGGATGATCTTGGGCGGGTGGATGTTTCGCTGGAAATCGACGGCGATGGCAACATTCGCGCGTCGATTGCTGCGGAAAGGCCCGAAGCCTTGCAATTAATTGTGCGAGAAGCACGCACACTGGAACAAGCGTTAGATCAAGCCGGTTTCAGGCGCGAAGAGAACGCATTGAGTTTTAGCCTGTCAGATCGGCAAAACCCATCGCAAGGCCAGCAAGATCAACCAACGCGCCCACAGATCACGCGGTTTTTCCTTGATGACGACACGGATGGCGTGCCGCCTCGCCTCGCCACAAATCTCAACGCTGCCGATGGGCGGCTCGATGTGAGAATATAACATGACCGTCTCTGCGACTGGCTCTGCAAGCACCACCACGCCAACAGCATCGGCTACCAAAAGCGGCACCATCGCTGCCACGTTCGATCAATTTCTGACGTTGCTGACGACGCAATTGCAAAATCAAAATCCGCTGGATCCTCTGGATACGAACCAGTTCACGCAACAGCTCGTTCAATTCGCAGGCGTTGAACAGCAGCTCAGAACCAATACGCAACTCGAAAGCCTCGTCACCCAAGGCAAGGCGCAGACCGTGCCGGTTGCGGCCAGCTTTGTTGGCATGACAATCACGGCCGATGGTGCAACGGCGACGCTGGCCAATGGACAGGCCAATTGGAGCATTAAAAGTCCGGCCGCTGGCACAGCGACCTTCACGCTGACCGATACCAACAACAAGACGGTCTATACCGAGACGCGCAAGATCACGGCGGGCGCTCAAGGCTTTCAGTGGAACGGGCGCGATGCCAACAAGGTCGCCCTACCCGCTGGCAATTATCGGCTCTCGATCGACGCCAAAGACGGCTCCGGCCGGCCAATCGCCGTCTCGACGGAGATCCAAGGA
>VERN01000025.1 GCA_018882635.1 Beijerinckiaceae bacterium
AGGTGAACAATGAAGATGTTTGATCCTGCGCTCGATCGCAGTCTTGTGCGTGCTTTGGAAAATCACAGTAAGCATGCGTGGCCCGCACCAGAAGTTGTGCAGGTGAATGGCTGGGAAGTGCGCTTTGCCCCGGGCTCTCGCTCGCGCCGCGTCAATTGCGTGACGCCGATCGCGCCGGTTGGCGGAAAAATTGAGGATACGTTCGGGCTTGCCCGCAAACTCTGCGCAGAACGCGATCTCCCGTGCACTTTGCGCGTGACACCTCTTGGTGGACAGGAGCTTGCCGATTGGCTTGCCGCGCACAACAAGAGCGCCAGTGTCGATGCAACCGCC
Source organism: Beijerinckiaceae bacterium (assembly GCA_018882635.1). Taxonomy (GTDB): domain Bacteria; phylum Pseudomonadota; class Alphaproteobacteria; order Rhizobiales; family Beijerinckiaceae; genus TNE-4. The sequence continues at coordinate 334 of VERN01000025.1, forward strand.
GTGCAAGTGGCTCCTCTCGGTGGCTTACCCCCCGCAGAAAGCGGCGTCATTCTCTCCGACCAACTCAATGATCAATGGCTTGCTGGACTGGCTGCCTCTGGCGCTGACATAGCCGAACGGGAATTGATCGGCCGCCTGCTGGCGCGGGTGTCCGATCCCCAAGCGTTTGCATGTATCATTGAAAAGGACGAACCCGTTGCGGTCGGACGCGCCGTCTCTGGTCAGGGACTCGCGGGAATTTTTCATATTGCAACGGCCAAACACGCACGGCGGCAAGGCCATGGCCGCAAAATTGTGAACGCCCTGATGCATTGGGCGCGCGAACAGAATGCGATGCGGGCTTATCTCCAAGTGGTCGCGGCGAATGAACCTGCAATCACGCTCTACCGCGGCTTTGGTTTTCGCGAAGCCTATCGCTACGATTATCTCACGCTTTAAAGCGCAAGCGATCAGACGAGGCGATCAGGGCGCCCGTAACAATGAAAGCAACCGCGCCCAAGAGCGCGGCATCGGCCTGCGCATAGCCCGTCGCAATCAACAGCATGGTCGACAGCACCGGCGCGGCATAGGACAGCACACCGAGAAGACGGATATCGCCATGTTTCATGCCAATATCCCAAAGGTAGAACGCTGCACCGACCGGACCGACCCCAAGCCCGATGATAGCGAGCCATTCGCTGCCTTGCGGAATGACGCTTTGTTCAAACAAGAAATGGCACGGAATGGAAAGAAGCGCCGTCACTGCACAAAAGCCTGTCACTGTATCGGTGGGCACCGCGCCGAAGAGACGCGACACAACCGAATAGCCTGACCAGACAAAAGCGCAGCCCAGAGCCAGCGTATAACCCGGCATATAGGCCGCGCTGAACCCGGCGCTCATGCGCGACCACCCCAGCACAACGACACCGGCAAAACCGAGCACGGCACCGATCACATGGATGGCGCGGAGCTTTTCGCCCGGCAGCAGCGCCGAGAAGAGGACGATTAAGAGCGGCCAGAGCGCGCTGATCGTGGCCGCTTCAGCCGGGGGTGCGAGTTTGAGCGCACCAAAATAAAGCGCGTGATAGCCAAACAATCCAACGATCCCGAGCGCCCATACCCGCCAAGGCTGAAGGAGCGCGGCCCAAGTGCCACGCACCGCCATGGCGAGACCTCCCATCGCCGCCGCAATGGCAAAAGTCATGGCCGCGAGTTGAAAAGGCGGAACCCGGCCAGACGCCGCCGTCAAAAAGGCGAGGGCCGCCCAAAGAGCAATGGCTCCCAATCCGGCCCAACTAGCCTGCGTACGATTCATGAAAAGATCTCGCTTGATTGAGGCGCGGGATGCGGGAGCACGGCTTTCTTGTCAACCCGCACTGGCCGCGTCCCGGCGCAGCCGCTAAGATGCAGCGCAAAGCAAAAGACGCCGAAGGAGACTTCCCATGGATATGAGCGGTTCGCAGCGCATCGAAGCCACACCGGCAACCGTTTGGGCTGCGCTCAATGATGTGGAAGTGCTGAAGGCCTGCATCCCCGGCTGCGAAAGCATCACCAAAACATCCGATACCGAAATGGATGCGAAAGTGACGCTGAAGATTGGCCCGGTGAAAGCCTCCTTCACCGGCAAGGTCACCCTGTCCGACCTCGACCCTCCCAATGGCTATACCATCACTGGAGAAGGATCAGGCGGCGCCGCAGGGCACGCCAAAGGTGGCGCCAAAGTGCGTCTCGAAGAAATTGAAGTGGGTCCCGATGGCGGTGTGACCATGCTTCACTATGAGGTGAAGGCACAAATTGGCGGCAAGCTCGCGCAATTGGGCTCCCGCCTGATCGATGCCACGTCGAAAAAACTGGCTGGCGATTTCTTCCAGAAATTCGGCCAGATCGTCGGCCCGGTGCCCGATGACGTGCCAGAGGCCGAGAAAAAAGGCTGGTTCAAAAAAATGCTCGGCTGAGCGCCCCTTTAGCGCTTTGACCGGATGGCGTGGCTTTCGCCATGGCCTTGCTGCCGCGCTGCTTCCTGCAACTCATGCCGAAATTCATCGCGCTTCTCATGCACGGATGCGATGACATAGCCTGTTGGCACGCCGATGCCGACCAAAGCAGCCTCTGACAATTGCAAGCTGGCTTCGATCGTCTCAGGCACCGCATCCGTTACGCCGATGGCATAAAGTTCACGCGCATGAGCGGCATCGCGTGCGCGTGCCACGATCACCACATCATCCCGCAAAGCCTTTGCAGCGCGCACAATATCCTTGACCTTGCCCGGCACATTAATGGTCACGATCAGCGCACTCGCCTGATCAAGACCGCAGCTTTTCAGAAACAAAGGATTTGAGGCATCGCCGTAAAAAATGGGACGCCCACGCTGACGCCAACGCGCCACAGTTGGCGCATCACGATCCGTCACGAGATACGGAACATTATGCCGCTCAAGCATCGCACAAACAACTTCGCCAACGCGCCCATGCCCCACCACAATAGCGCGCTGCGCAATATCACCCGGCGGCGCCACTAGAGCTTCAGCGGGGAGCACTGTCGAAACAAAGCGGCGCGAAAAGGCGCGTCCAGCGATCGCAATGAAGGGCAGCACGGCCATACTCACGGCGACTGTCGTGAGCAACACATCCGCTAAATTCCGCTCAATCAGGTTGAGAGATAACGTCATGGCGATCACGATGAAGGCAAATTCACCGCCCGGCCCGAGTAGAAAGGATGTTTCTAATGCTGCACCACGCGAGACTTTGAACAGACGCGCCAAACCATAGGTGATGATGGTTTTGGTGCCGGCCAACGCCACGACACCACCAATGATTAGGAATGGATGATGCCAGATCATACCCGGATCGATGCTCATCCCAACCGAAAAGAAGAAAACGCCGAGCAAGAGCGATTTGAAAGGCTCAATCGTGACCTCAATAGCGCGGCGATATTCTGTTTCCGCAAGCACGAGACCTGCAACAAAAGCTCCAAGCGCCATCGATAGACCGGCAAACGCGCTGACAACTCCCGTTCCAATAGCCACGAGAATGGTGGCAGCGATAAAAAATTCTGGATTGTCTGGCGTCGCCACCAACCGAAACAAGGGCTGCAGCAAAAATCGACTGACCAAAACGATCGCGACAATTGCTAATGCGCCTTCCCCGAGCGCTTCCAGCAATTCAAGCCACACGGAGCCTTGTTGACCGCTTCCCACAACGCCAACAAGAAATAGCAACGGGACAACAGCAAGATCTTGCGCGATCAGGACGGCAAAACTCGTGCGCCCTGTGGTAGTCGCCATGCGCCCACTGCGCGCCAATAACTCAACCACAATTGCGGTTGATGATAGCGAGAGACTGGCGCCAATCAACGCAGCCGTTCCCGGCTTGAGCCCCAATCCAACCAGCCCAGCAGCGAGCACGGCAGTCGACACAACAATCTGCAACCCGCCAAGACCAAACACCAAACGGCGCATGGTCAGCAGACGTTGAGGCGACAATTCAAGACCGATGAGAAAGAGGAGGAAAACGATTCCCAATTCGGCGATAGCCGCGATCTGCTTCTCACCTGTGACTGTCACATAATCGAGCATCGGATAATGGCTGGTGAAGGCACCTAGTCCTTTGGGTCCCAGCGCAACGCCTGCAACGAGAAAACCGAGAATGGGGCTCAGCTTGAGCCGGTTAACCAGTGGAACGATCACAGCCGCCGTTGTCAGGACAATGAGACCATCCTTATACGCGCTGACATCCAATCCACCTGCCATTCGTTTCTCATCCTGGCTATTTTTCGATGATCCCGCACGTGCGGCAGGATGTCTTATTGTCCCGTTTAAGTGATTTGAAGCAAGGAAAAATTCCGTGAAAGAGAACCGTAAAACCTCTGGAAAATCATTTCCTTTTCTGAGCGATAACGCGCACTGAACATGCTTGATCACGCGATGATCATAAATCCTGTCCGGCTGTGCTTTGGACACGGCCTGCACGTTAGGCCTGCCTCATCTGCAGTCACAGATAAGAACTGTCATGACTTATACGGCCATCACATCTGAAACGTGACGGTGAAGCAGGATGACATTCCCCTTTGCAGATCTGCCTGTCTTCAAATGCCATGATAGAGGCGACGGTATGACAGGTTTTGAGGCTAGGGGTGCGCATGTGCCACCCGCTGCCTCCCCGAATTCCCCGTCTATGGCTCCATAGTCAGGACCAAAGCGACCGTCCTACGCGAAGCACGCGTATCATCCGGCATGCGACGAAAAGGACCAAGGTGCGAGAAGACGCCTTCATCTTTGGTTAAGCATAATCCAAAACGGCCATCGCAAGGGCCGCCTCGATCGCTAGCCACGCGCCGCACCACGTCATTTTGGGCGGGAACGCGCTTGAAGCCCTGCAAGCGCTTCTGTTTAATCAGCCGATGAACGAGACCATCGCGCCACGCGCCTTAACGCATCGCCGTATGCCGCGCACAGCGCCACGCGGACGCCCCCTCGATTCTGACGCTTTCAGCTTCATCGATTCGGTTTTGAAAGATGACGATCTATCCGCCGATCGCCTCATCGAAAATCTTCATGTTATTCAGGATCACCTCGGCTGCATCCCTGCAACGCACCGCCGTGCATTGGCTGCCTGGATGAATCTGCCGATGGCGCAGATTGAAGAAGTTGCCACCTTCTACGCGCATTTTGATTGTGTGGAGACCCTCGCCGAACGCCCAGCACCGATCACGATTCGCGTCTGCTCATCCCTTCCCTGCCAGATGGCGGGCGCAGAAGCGCTCAGGCTCGCCTTGGCGCAAGGCTCCGATCTAAAAAAAGTGCGAATTATTGAAGCCCCCTGCATGGGCGGATGCGGTGAAGCACCGGCCGTGATGGTTGGGCAAAATCGGGTGGCGCATGCAACAGCGCAGAAGGTTGCCGCCGCGATCACGACGAATGCAACGACGCCTTTGATACCGCCCTATCTCGATTTCGCTACCTATCGCAAAGAGGGCGGTTATACGATCGTCACACAATTGCGGAGCGAAACACGCAAAGCCGACGATGTGATAGCGGCCCTGTCACATTCTCATCTGCGCGGTTTAGGTGGCGCAGGTTTTCCGGCTGGTCGGAAATGGACAACAGTGCGCGCACAACCCGCGCCACGCCTGATGACGATCAATGCCGATGAGGGGGAGCCCGGAACCTTCAAAGATCGCTTCTGGCTCGAGAGTAATCCGCATTTGATGTTGGAAGGCGCGCTCATTGCCGCTCACTGCGTCGGCGTTGAAAAAATCTATCTCTATCTTCGCGATGAATACCCGGCACTCCGGACGATTCTCATACGCGAGATCGCGGCACTCGAAACAGCCAATCTTATAAGCCCCGGCTTTATCACGATGCGACGTGGCGCAGGTGCTTATGTCTGTGGCGAAGAAAGCGCCATGATCGAGTCGATTGAAGGCAAACGGGGTTATCCACGCCAACGCCCTCCCATCATCGCGGAAGCAGGCCTCTTTGCCCGCCCAACGCTCAACCATAATGTTGAAACCCTATGTTGGTTACGCACAATCATTGAACGCGGACCAGACTGGTTTTCCGCCCATGGATTAAATGGTGCGAAAGGTTTGCGCTCATGGTCAGTCTCTGGCCGCGTAAAACAGCCCGGCGTTTACATCACACCAGCCGGGATCACCGCGCACCAATTGATAAGCTTGGCTGGCGGCATGGCAGACGGCCACACACTGAAAGCGTTTCTCCCCGGCGGCGCATCAGGTGGTATTCTGCCGGCATCCCTTGCAGACCGACCCCTTGATTTTGGCATACTCGCCGATCTCGGTGCTTTCGTGGGTTCGCATGCTGTCATCGTTTTATCGCAACAGGATTCGATCCGCGATGCGGTCAGGAATCTTGTTGCGTTCTTTGCCGAGGAAAGTTGTGGCCAATGCACACCCTGTCGTGTTGGCACAGAAAAAATGGATGATTTACTCGCTACGCAAACTTGGGATATCGCGCTTCTGAACGAATTGTCAGCCGTAATGGCCGACGCATCCATTTGCGGGTTAGGCCAAGCGGCACCCAATCCCTTGCTCACTGCGTTACGATTTTTTCCCGATGAGGTGGGCGCATGAGCGTGCGTTTCTCTCTCGATGGTCAGGCAATCAGCGCTGAGGAAGGTGAAACCATCTGGTCTGTCGCTGCGCGGCTCGGCACACATATTCCCCATCTCTGTCATCGCCCAGAACCCGGCTATCGCCCTGATGGTAATTGCCGTGCGTGCATGGTTGAGATTGAGGGTGAACGGACGTTGCAACCTTCCTGCAAACGCGTCCCCACTGAAGGCATGGTGGTCAAAAGCGCCACGCCGCGCGCTGAACAAGCGCGCCGCATGGTGATGGAATTATTGCTGGCTGACCAGCCAAGCCGCGATAATGCGCATGATGCGATCTCACATTTCTGGCAGGAGGCCGATACGATGGCGCTCACGCAATCGCGGTTTCCGCCGCGTGCGCATGAGGCCAATCCTGATCTATCTCATCCCGCTATGGCGGTGATGATGGATGCGTGTATCGCTTGCGGATTGTGCGTGCGGGCCTGTCGCGAAGTCCAAGTCAATGACGTGATCGGCATGGCGCTCCGCGGTGCCGATGTAACACCCGTCTTTGACCTGTCCGATCCGATGGGCGATTCCACCTGCGTTGCGTGCGGCGAATGCGTTCAGGCGTGCCCAACTGGGGCTTTGATGCCGCAATCGATCGTCGATCCCGTCACGCACCAAGGCACACGCGCTGCGGATGAGAGCGTTGATTCAGTCTGCCCTTTTTGCGGTGTTGGCTGCCAAATTAGCTTCAAGCTGCGTGACGGCAAAATCGCTTATGTTGAGGGCCGTGATGGCCCCGCGAATGAAAATCGCCTCTGCGTGAAAGGTCGCTTTGGCTTTGACTATATTGACCATCCGGAGCGCCTCACAGTCCCTCTCATCCGCAAGCCGGATGCACCCAAAGGCCTAAACGTCGATCCACGCAATCCATGGACCCATTTTCGTGCCGCAACATGGGAAGAAGCGTTGGCCCGCGCCGCCGGTGGTTTTGATCAATTACGGACAACACAAGGGGGGCGTAGCATTGCAGGCTTCGGTTCAGCCAAGGGCTCGAATGAAGAAGCCTATTTGTTTCAAAAGCTGATCCGCACCGCATTCCTCCATAATAATGTCGATCATTGCACGCGGCTCTGTCACGCCTCTTCTGTCACGGCATTGATGGAAGGCATCGGATCAGGCGCCGTCACAACCACATTTGATCAGGCGCTGGAAGCAGACGTCATCATTGTCATCGGTTCAAACCCAACCGAAAACCATCCCGTGGCCGCAACCTATATCAAGCAAGCGGCGAAAAAGGGCGCCAAGCTCATCGTGATGGATCCGCGCGGCATGGCTTTGAAAAAGCATACCGCCCATATGCTTCAATTCCGGCCGGGTAGCGATGTCGCGATGTTGAACGCGATGATGCATGTCATTGTGGAAGAGGGCTTGTTTAATAGCGCCTATATCGCCGCCCATACCGATGGATTTGAACGGTTGCGCCAACATCTCTCACGCTTCACACCGGAGGCGATGAGCGCGCAGTGCGGCATTGCGCCTGAGAAATTGCGCGAGGTGGCACGCCTTTATGCGACAGCACCGCGTGCCATTATTTTCTGGGGCATGGGCGTATCGCAACATGTGCATGGCACAGACAATGCGCGCGCCCTTATATCCCTCGCTTTAATGTGCGGACAGACGGGACGTCCCGGCACAGGCCTTCATCCGCTCCGCGGCCAAAACAATGTGCAAGGCGCATCCGATGCTGGGCTGATTCCGATGATGTATCCCGATTATGCGCGGGTCGGTATCACTTCGAATCGCACACGCTTTGAAAATCTCTGGCATACAACATTGGATCCCGAACCGGGCCTCACTGTTGTAGAAATCATACAGGCCATTGCGCGCCAAGAAATCCGTGGCCTCTATGTCATGGGCGAAAATCCGGCCATGTCGGACCCCGATCTTGATCATGTGCGCGCAGCCCTCAGCACGCTCGATCATCTGGTGGTGCAAGATATTTTCCTGACCGAAACGGCCATGTTTGCGGATGTTGTGTTGCCTGCTTCCGCATGGCCAGAAAAAACGGGAACCGTCACGAACACCAATCGCCAGATTCAGATGGGTCGCCCCGCGCTTGATCCGCCGGGCGCGGCGCGGCGTGATTTCGACATTCTTGTCGCGATGGGCCAGCAACTGGGTCTTGGGTGGAATTACACGCATCCGCGTGATGTCTTCACTGAGATGAAAAAAGTGATGCGATCGCTTGATCACATCTCATGGGACCGTTTGGAACGGGAAGATGCGGTAACCTATCCCTGCCAGGCGGATGATGCGCCGGGCCAGAAAGTGGTCTTTGCTGATCTTTTTCCAACTGCAACGGGACGTGCCCGCTTTGTCCCTGCGGAACCCATGCCACCGGGTGAATGGCCAGACGAAGCCTATCCGATGATCCTCACCACTGGCCGAGAGCTTGAGCATTGGCATACGGGTGCGATGACCCGCCGCGCGACCGTGCTTGATGCTTTAGCGCCCGCCGCCACTGTCTCACTTAATCCAGACACTATGCGTCGGCTTGGCATCCTTGCAGGTGAAACGGTGCGTCTTGTGACACGGCGCGGCAGCATCACCTTGGCGGCGCGCGAAGAACCCGCCATGCAACGCGACATGGTCTTCGTGCCCTTTGCCTATGTGGAAGCGGCTGCAAACATTCTCACCAGCGAACGTTTGGACCCTGACGCAAAAATTCCCGAATTCAAATTATCGGCTGTGAGGGTTGAAAAGGTCGAAAGCGTGGACGCTTGAATGCGTGATCGCTCAGCCTTCATCCAAAAAGAAACGCGTTTACTACCTGTCCCGCACACGCCAGAAATTTGCCTGCATGTCGCCGACGAAGCCGTTGACCTTTGGAAGCGCACTGAAGAAGAGCTGGCCGAGTTGGGACTACCACCGCCTTTTTGGGCCTTTGCATGGGCCGGTGGGCAGGCGCTCGCGCGCTATCTTCTCGATCATCCTGAAACGGTGCGGGGTAAACGCATTCTCGATTTTGCCTCAGGCTCCGGCCTTGTTGGCATTGCTGCCATGAAGGCCGGTGCAGCGCATGTCGATGCAACCGATATTGATGCGTTTGCAATAGAGGCGATCGGATTAAACGCCAACGCGAATAAGGTCGTGGTCAATGCCTTTGAAGGCGATTGGATTGGACGGCACGAAAACTGGGATGTGATTTGCGCAGGCGATGTCTGCTACGAACGTGACATGGCTGAGCGAGTGACGGATTGGCTTTTTGAGTGCGCACAACAAGGCGCACTGATTTTGATAGGCGACCCCGGCCGCTCCTATCTGCCGCACGCCCGCTTGCGCGAATTGGCTGATTATCAAGTTCCTGTCACACGCGCATTAGAAGACGCTGAGGTAAAACGCACAAAGGTCTGGACCTTCGCTTAAGGCTTTTCGCCATCACCCACCCATTGGGCGGGCTTTGGTTGATCCTGTGCACTCGGTGTAAGAGCTGCGCGCAGATCAAGCGTTCCCTTCACACCAATATCGCTGAAATGCTTATCGAGGAATACGTGGGCTGCCTTGCGCCCATGCTCGGCCAATTCTTCAAAAAAGCGCCAATCAGCCTTCATTTTGCTGCTAGAACCATAATCATTGAGAATGTCTTGCGCCTCAATCCGATGCATGCGGATTGATTTGTAATGCGTGCCCTTCAGACGACCTTCATCAATCAGGCGGGCGACGAACTCCACCGCACGCAATTCACTCAAAAGGGGTCCATTAAAAGTGATCTCGTTGATCCGCTCCATGATTTCGACTGACGTATTCGGCAGGGTCCGGCGTTCGACCGGATTGATCTGAACCAGAATAATGTCTGCCGTTTCCGTCTCGGTAAAAAATGGGTAGAGCGCGGGATTACCCATAAACCCGCCATCCCAATAGGGTTCACCATCAATCATCACAGCGCGGAAAAGATAGGGCAGCGCTGCGGACGCCATCAGCACATCAGGAGTGATCTCGCTATTACGAAAGACGCGCAGCCGCCCGGTATAAACATTGGTGGCCGCCACAAAGAGCTTCGGCCCCTTGCCGCTCTGGATTGCCGCACAATCGACATGCGTTTCAATCACGTCACGCAAAGGATTTATATCGAGCGGATTGAATTCATAAGGTGACGTAAAGCGCCGCGTCACATCCATGAAGGGCGTAGCCGCCGCCATACCAATCCGCCATGGCGCGAGCATAACATCGGCCAGTGCGCGCTGGCCGGGTGAGAGTTTTCCATCAATGGACACATCACGCCAAAATTGGCGCAAGGCGGAGCGCGCATCAGCAATATCATTGTGCGTGCCCCGCGCCAGCGAGCCCGCAACAATCGCCGCATTCAGCGCACCAGCACTCGTGCCAGAAATGCCCTCAATGGCGAGGCGCTCATCGGCAAGCAAAACCTCAAGCACACCCCAGGTGAAGGCGCCATGCGCGCCTCCACCCTGCAGCGCAAGGTTGATTTTCTTGCGGATCGGTCCGACGTCCTTCTTTTTCAGAAGCGAACCGAGTGCCATTTACTGCGCCGTCCAGCCGCCATCGATCGAGATATTGGTGCCGGTGATTTCAGCTGCGGAATCTGACGCCAGGAACAAGGCCGTGCCCGCCACTTGCTCAACCGTCACGAAGCGCTTGGTCGGCTGACGCTCCAGCATCACTTCCTGAATGACTTGCTCTTGGGTCATATTGCGCGCCTTCATCGTGTCAGGAATTTGCGCTTCCACAAGCGGTGTCCACACATAGCCAGGCGAAATGCAATTCGCTGTCACACCGCTGGTCGCTAATTCCAACGCCGCTGTTTTCGTGAGCCCTGCAATACCGTGTTTGGCAGCCACATAGGCGGCCTTGAAGGGTGATGCGGTGAGCGAATGGGCGGACGCAGTCGAGATAATCCGACCCCACCCTTTTTGACGCATACCCGGGATCGCGGCGCGCATGGCAACAAAAGCGGACGTCAAATTGATCGCGATAATGCGATCCCATTGTTCCATCGGAAATTCATCAATCGGCGCGACGTGCTGAATGCCTGCATTGTTGACCAAGAGATCAACAACGCCGAACTCCTTCTCGGCATCCTTGATCATCGCCGTGATTTCATCAGGCTTCAGCATATTGGCAGCAGAATAGCGCACGGTGACCCCATGCGCCTTGCCCAGCTCTGCGACGAGCGCATCAATCATGGCCTTGTCGCCAAGACCGTTCAGCGTGATCGAGGCTCCTGCTTTGGCATAGGCCTTGGCAATCGCCAGACCAATGCCGGAGGTGGAACCGGTGATAACGGCATGGCGGCCGGACAGGAAACGCTCGGACATGGACAGATCTCGCTGTGAAAGGGTCTTGATGCTGCATTGCACCATCTTGGGCACAAAGGGGCAACCCCTCCTTTTGCGCGAGAGGCTAAAGCTTCATGCAACCACGCGTTCATGCTAGGAAGCCGGCATGGTGCACGACAACCATCACCACCATCACGAGGATCACTGCGCTCACGCTCAGGATCAAGCCGCCCGTGCGCCCTTGGCGCTGGTAGCGGCCGAAGAATGTTGCGCGGCGCGGGGCGAGAAATTGACACCGCTCCGCCGGACTGTGCTGGAAGCGCTTTATGCGTCGCATCGCCCCGTGAGCGCCTATGATCTGATTGAGCGGATCGCCGCCTCAGGTCAAAAACCACCGGCCCCGGTCACCATCTACCGCACCCTCGATTTCCTGCGCGCCCAAGGGTTCATTCATCGGCTCGAAAGCCTGAACGCCTTCATTGCGTGTCCAGCCGCCCACAGGCCGGACGAGCCGGTCGTCTTCATGATTTGCGAGACCTGCGGCGGCGTCGATGAAGCAGCGCCCGGGCCAGTTCTCGCCGCACTGAAAGCGGCCGCCGACCAACAAGGTTTCACTCCCGCACGCTCTGTCATTGAAATGACAGGCTGCTGCAGCCATTGTCGCCGTTGAACGTGATACGGAACCCTTTCCCATGACGATGCCATGCCTGCCACCGCCCGTTGATGCCGGCCCCAAGACTCGCCACGAGACCATCGGTGTGCGCATCGGCAATGTTATGGTCGGCGGCGGCGCACCGATTGTCGTGCAATCGATGACAAACACCGACACGGCCGATGTAAAGGCGACGGTGCAGCAAATCACCGCGCTCGCCCGCGCAGGTTCTGAGATGGTGCGCATCACGGTGGACCGTGATGAGGCTGCAGCCGCCGTGCCGCATATTCGCGATGCGCTCGCAGTGCGTGGCGTCGATGTGCCACTCATCGGCGACTTTCATTATATCGGCCACAAACTGCTGAACGATCATCCGGCCTGCGCCGAGGCACTTGATAAATACCGCATCAATCCAGGCAATGTCGGCTTCAAGGATAAGAAAGATCGGCAATTCGGCGCCATCATCGAACTCGCGATGAAATATAAAAAAGCCGTCCGCATTGGCGCCAATTGGGGTTCGCTTGATCAGGATTTGCTGACAACGCTGATGGATATTAACGCCAACAGCACGGCCCCCATTGATGCGCGCGCCGTCACACGCGAAGCCATGGTGCAATCAGCTCTGCTCTCAGCTGATCGCGCCGTTGAGATGGGCCTTCCCAAAGACCGCATCGTGCTCTCCGCCAAAGTCTCGGCCGTGCAGGATCTGATTGCGGTTTATCGCATGCTTGCTGCGCGATCCGATTATGCGCTTCACTTAGGCCTCACCGAAGCTGGCATGGGCTCAAAGGGGATCGTCGCCTCATCAGCCGCAATGGGCATTTTGCTGCAAGAAGGCATTGGCGACACGATCCGCGTCTCGTTGACGCCCGAGCCGAATGGCGATCGCACGGTGGAAGTGAAAGTGGCTCAGGAAATCCTGCAAACGATGGGGTTCCGCACCTTCGTGCCACTTGTGGCCGCCTGCCCCGGCTGCGGGCGCACAACCTCGACCGTGTTCCAAGAATTGGCGCAGGACATCCAAAACTGGATTGTCACCTCCATGCCAGAGTGGAAACGCACCTATCCCGGCGTTGAAAATCTCAATGTTGCGGTGATGGGCTGCATCGTGAATGGCCCCGGCGAAAGCAAACACGCCGATATTGGCATTTCCCTGCCCGGCACGGGCGAACAACCCACCGCGCCTGTCTTCATCGACGGGCAGAAGGCGGCCACATTGCGCGGCCCCACCCTCGCCGCGGATTTCAAAGCGATGGTCGCCGACTATATTGAGACGCGCTACGGCCGTCAGAACGCCGCCGAATAAAGCCCCTCACACTTCGGTGCCAGTGCGGCGTTCGGCGATGCCGCGCTGAATCCACGCGATACCACTGGCGATCAATTCAACACCAACGATACTGCCCAGCACCCACAAGCCCGATTTCGGCCACGCCCAAAGCAGCCAGAACCAGAGAACGGCGCTGATGGCAAAGGCAAAAGCCGCAATCTGCCAGCCCTTTATCAAGCCTTCGCGGAAACTGAGTGCGATCCGGTAAATTGCGCCAACGACCAGCATGGTCGCCAGCAAAAGCGTGAGCACGAATGAACCTGTCAGCGGATCCGCGATCACAATCATACCGCCGAGCAGATAAAGGATTGCGGGCGCCATTTCGGCCAGAAAATTGCGCCATGCCCGGCCAAACACCGCGTAAAAAGCTTGCGCCAAACCACCAATGACCATGAGCACGCCGATCATGATCTGGTTCTGATCCGCGCCGCGCCAGATTTTATAAAAGGCCGATAACCCTAAAAGAATGAGCACAAGCCCAAGCGCCAGAGGCCACCACGCTTTTTCCTCCTTAGCGGGCGGAAGCGGCGGAATCAGAGGCTCTTGCTCGCTCATTTGAAGGCTCCTCGCATGCTTAGATCAGACTCGAAATCACGCTGATCGTCATGGCAATGATAACGACATTGAAGAAATACGCCACAATACTGTGCACGATCATAAAGCGTCGCATAGCACTATTGGTTGAGACGAAATCAGACCCTTCCGTCGCGCACCCAATCAAAAAGGAAAAATAGAAGAGATCGGTATAATTCAGCTCGCCTTTTTCCGGCCGCTGAATGCCGCGGGCGGCAGGCCCATTGCCATAATGGAGATGCGCATAATGCAGTGTGAACATTGTATGCGTCAGCGCCCATGAGACGAAGAGCGTGAAGGCACCGAGCACAAGCGGGACAAAAGGCTCGCCCGGAGCGGTTTTTGCAGCTGAGAACTCAAAAAAGATAGCAACGAAACTGATCACGATCGCCAGCATCGTCAAAATCACAAAGCTGATGCGTGGCTCATCATACAGCACAGCACGGCGACGCATCGCCTCAACTGTCCCGTTGCGCATCACCATCGCAGCTAACACGATATAAAGAATGCCACCCGCATCCCAACCGGCAAGAAGGCGTGCCGAGAGCCGCCAATCACTCGGTAAAATCGCAAACACAAATCCGCCCATAAAAGCCGCAGCCATCATGCGCTGGCGGGGCGATAACAAGCGGTCCGGCAATGCGGTAGATGGCTCAGAATCCTCAGCGCTCATACAAGACTCGCAGCAATGTTAATTGTTAAAGCCAAAATCGCGGCGTTGAAAAAGAACGATACAATGCCATGCATCGTCATAACACGTCGCATGGCACGCGTGCTCGACGAAATATCAGCGGTTTGCGAGGCGCATCCAATGACAAAAGAAAAATACATGAAATCCGAATAATCCGGCTGGTCTTTTTCCGGCATCAGAATACCACCGCCCTTGGCATGACCATCGCGATAGTAAAGATGCGCATAATGCAGAGCGAACATCACATGCGTGAGCGACCATGACAGGACAACCGTCACGGCCGCCAGAACAATGGCAGCCGCTTCACGGTTCACATGGCTTTTGGTGTTGGCGAGTTCAGCGAAGATCGCGACAAAACTCGCCGCCACAGCCAACAAAGCCAGCAACAAAAACGTAATGCCACCCTCATCATAGAGGGCAGCGCGTTTTTTGATCGTGTCGATCGAAGCCCGCCTCACCATGCCGGTGACGAAGGCGAGATAAAGGAGGGCCCCAATATCCCAGCCGACGAGCAGGCGGCTTGTCATTCGATAATTATCTGGGATCAGCACCACGATGAAGATGCCTAACGCTGCCGAAATCATGAGCCGTGGTCGCGCTGCAAACAGGCGCACAAGAAGCGAATGCTGATCCTGTCTCACGATTGCCGCGCCGCTACGAAATCAGCCACGCTTTGCAGCAATTGCGCGCGCGGGCCAAAGGAGGCAACAGCGGTTTTTGCATCTTGCACCAAGCGATCGCGTTCGGCTTTCGCGGCCTCGAGCCCGAGCCATTCCACCAATGTTGATTTTCCGCGCGCTTGATCCTTACCGGTCGCTTTGCCGAGCGTGGCCGCATCGGCTTCGACGTCGAGAATATCATCCGCGATTTGGAAGGCTGCACCGATGGCTTCGCCATAAGCGCGCAGCGCCTTACGCTCAGCCACACTCGCATCGGCGACGATGGCACCGGCTTCGGCCGAAAACGCGATCAGCGCGCCTGTTTTCATCGATTGCAGCAGGCGCGTTTCTGAAGCGTTGAGCGCTTGCCGCGCACCAGCATCGTAACGGCCCTCCGCTTCGAGATCGAGCGCCTGCCCCCCTGCCATGCCTCCAAGGCCAGAGGACCGCGCGAGCCCAAGAACGAGGTCTGCACGCAGTCGCGGATCGATATGGGTTGCCTCATCGGCCAGCACATCAAACGCATAAGTGAGCAACGCATCGCCTGCGAGAATAGCCATGCCGTCATCATAGACGCGGTGCAATGTTGGCCGCCCGCGCCGTAAATCATCATTGTCCATTGCGGGCAGATCATCATGCGCGAGCGAATAGCAATGCAGCATTTCCACCGCGCACGCGACCCGCATGGCGGAGCGAGGATCGCCTCCACACAGCGCCGCACTTTCGATCACAAGGGCCGGGCGCAGCCTTTTGCCACCGCCCAGCACAGCATAGCGCATCGCCGCCATCAGGCGTTCGGGGCGGGCATATTCACCCGGACGGGTTTGACCATCGAGCAGGCTGGCGAGGGCCGCCTCCACCTCTTCGGCATGGCGGGCGAGGCGGGCTTTAAAGTCAGTGTCTTGAAAGGGCATCAATCATCCCGAAAACTGGGCTTCTGGCTCCAGACGACCCCGAAACCGACCCTCTGGCGCGGCATGAAACAAACCGGAGCCCGGTTTGGCAAGCGGTCAGCGTACCACCCGGTCAGGAAAAGCCCCGCAAGGCCTTTGCATTCCCGGCCAATGCCTGTATAAGCCCGGCTTCCCAATTCACCGCGGCTGGCCGAACCCTGGTCCCGCGAGACCGACCGGAGAGTTCCATGGCCGTTCCGAAGCGCAAAACCTCGCCGATGAAGCGCGGTTTCCGTCGTTCCGCTGACGCGCTGGCTGCCCCGACCTATGTCGAAGACAAGGATTCGGGCGAGTTGCGCCGTCCCCACCACGTTGATCTGAAGACCGGCATGTATCGCGGCCGCCAGATCCTCAAGGTGAAGTCGAAGGATTGATCAGATCAGTCTATTGAGGCGTCCCGCGGGACGCTTCATTGAGACCATCCGATAGGCGCCCCTTGCGGGCGCCTTTTCTTTGGCGCGCTGGCCTAAAAGCTGGGCCAGAAACGGCGCATGCGGCCGCCATAAAGGCCGCATGGCCGCTTCCGCGGGCTGCAGAGACGCTAAACGCAACATCAACCATACTCACACGGGCACGTTTGTTTCGCGCCCGTCTTACAACCAGCAATAGACGTGCCGTAACGCAGCCTTAACGCACGCCCGGTCAAGATAGGCGCGTCAGGGCCCGTGGCCCGCATGGGGCCACATCTTTGACAGGGCAAAAGGACAGGCAGAAAGCGGCTCAATCGCGCGCGCCACGCGTGCGAAAGGCGGCCCCAACGCCAACAAAAATCAGCTATCGCTGGGATCTGGTCGAAGATCGCCTGTCTTGGGAACCGGGAGCCGCCGGGTTTCTCGGGATACCGTCCATCACACCCCTTCGCCGCGCCGATGCCTATACGCGCCGCCTCACGGCTGACGGCACGCCCTTAGCGCAGGCTATTTTGTTCTCGAATGGGACAGATGACGGCTTTGGCGTGCCATATCGAGCCATCTATGGCTTCACCCGCCCAGACGGGACATTGCTTTGGTTAGAAGACACGGGTCGCTGGTTTGCTGGCCGCAATGGGCGCCCCGCGCGGGCCCAAGGAATCTTGCGTAAGGCCGTCGAAGCACCCAGCCAACAAGCAACCCGACATGATGCCGATGTCATGACCGCACTAACCCGCGACATTGACCGTCTGCGTCAACACGGACAGGCCGCAGCCCTTTTTGCTTTTGCACCGGTGGAACCCAATGCCGAGGCAGGCGCGGATGAACTGCGCGCCTTGCGGAGTGTCGCGCGCATGGGCGACACGATGGGCCTTGTGGGCCACATGGCAATTTTGCTTGCCCGTTCTTGCCCACCTGACCGTGCTGCAGAGGCTGGCGAACGCATCGCTGCGCATCTCGCGCGCGAAACGGGGCAAAGCATGCGCCACGCGACAGTCAAACTACCCCATGAGGCCAGTCACGCATTAGTGGCGCTTCAAAAAGCTGAACGCCGTTTGATGGGACCGCGCGACGAAAGAGATCCGCTGAGCCGCGCCCTCCACGCACTCAACACACGCACGCTTGTTATGGCGCGGCAACCGATTGTTGCCGCTGGCACGCGCGCCCCAATCTTTTTTGAAGCGCTGGCGCGTCTCAATGAGCGGCACAATGCTCTCGAATCAATGGAAGATCTGATTGCGGCATTGGATGCGCATGGCTCAATCACCTTGCTTGATCATCGCATGCTGTCTCTGGCGATTGATGCGCTCGATGCAGAACCAACACTGCATCTGTCGATCAATGTTGCGCCACGCTCTCTCGCCAATGCCGATTGGTTTCGCTACGCAGAAGTGCGTCTCTCGCGCCGCCCCGATCTAGCGCGTCGCATCATTTTTGAGATTACGGAACAAGCGGATCTTGCTGTTCTCACGCATGTACGTGCGCGTCTGTTAGCCTTGCGCCAATGGGGTGCTAAAATTGCTATAGATGATTTTGGCATGGGGCGCACGAGTTTGCGACACCTCGCAGCATCGCACATCGACATGATAAAAATTGCAGGACCCTTTGTGCAGAATTGTGGCCATGCAATTGAAGATCGGCGCTTTGTCGGCGCAATGATTGATCTTGCCCACCAGCTTGATATGACCATCGTCGCTGAATGGGTTGAGGACGAGGCGGTTGCCCGCTTTCTTGAGGAACGCGGCGTCGACTTCATGCAAGGGCGCCTCTTCGGCGCCCCTGTTGTGGCTAAAACGCAGACGCGTGTACGCGCAACCGAGCGCCGGTCACGATTGGGATAATTTATCGAGACGTTTCTGCATCTCGTCGAGCTGGCTTTTCAGCGTTTCAATATCGCCCTTGTCCTGCGGCTCGCCTGCTACGGGCGTAGCCCCCGGCAAACCGAAGGGCGTGAACATTTTCAACGCATCCCGGAACATCGTCATATTCTTCTGCACTTGGTCTTCCATCGCTTGGAAGACATTGGTGCCAAAGGCTGACTGCATCTGATCGCGGAATTTCTGCTGGTTCTGCGCCAAGGTCTGGATTGAATATTCAAGATAGCTTGGCACCAGCGCCTGCATACTGTCCCCATAATAGGAAATCAGCTGGCGCAAGAAGGCGACCGGCAGCAGATTTTGCCCCGTCTTGCCTTCTTGTTCGAAGATGATCTGGGTCAGGACCGAGCGCGTGATGTCCTCCCCGGTCTTGGCATCGAAGACTGCGAATTCTTCGCCAAGCTTCACCATGGCCGCCAGATCGTCGAGCGTCACATACGTGCTGGTGCCCGTATGATAAAGGCGGCGGTTTGCGTACTTCTTGATGGTGATGGGCTTACGGGGGGCGTTCGATTCTTCGGCCATGGGCTGACGGCTTCCTCATTGAAAACGAGCGTGATCCTCGCTTGCTGCGACTTTAGGCCGAATTGTGCGGAGCGAAAACCCTTTCTTGTATCGATTCGTCCCCCTGTCCTTCCGTCCTAACCAAAGGCTAAGACAAAAAGGCAGTCCCAAGCCTTGACGCTGGAAAGGCCAACGTCGGAAGATTAGGGCGAGATTGGACGCCAAGACGCCCACAAGAAGGCCTTGGCAGATGAAATAGGGAGAGGTTTGACCATGGCTGCGGACGATATTGTGATTGTCAGCGCGACGCGCACCCCAGTGGGCTCGTTCAGCGGAGCGCTGAGCCCCATGCCTGCTCATGAACTGGGTGCCATTGCCGTGAAATCGGCCATTGAGAAGGCCGGTGTGAAGGCGGACGAGGTGGACGAAGTCATCCTCGGCCAGATCCTGACTGCCGGCCAGGGCCAGAACCCGGCCCGCCAGGCCGCCATGAAGGCGGGCGTGCCACAGGAAAAGACCGCTTGGAACCTCAACCAGCTCTGCGGATCGGGCCTGCGCGCTGTGGCACTCGGCATGCAGCAGATCGCCAATGGCGACGCCAAGATCATCGTGGCCGGTGGCCAAGAATCGATGTCGAACTCCCAGCACGCGGCTTTTCTGCGCAATGGCCAGAAGATGGGCGAGATGAAGCTCCTCGACACCATGCTGCGTGACGGCCTGCTCGATGCCTTCCACGGCTATCACATGGGCAATACGGCCGAGAACATCGCCACGAAATGGCAGATCTCGCGCGACGAGCAGGACGCTTTTGCGGTTGCATCGCAGAACAAGGCTGAAGCCGCCCAGAAGTCGGGCAAGTTCAAAGATGAAATCACTCCAGTGACCGTCTCCACCCGCAAGGGCGACGTCATTGTCGATCAGGATGAATATATCCGTCACGGCACGACGCTCGACAGCGTCGGCAAGCTGAAGCCAGCCTTCTCGAAGGACGGCACCGTCACCGCAGGCAACGCCTCGGGCATCAATGATGGCGCAGCGGCTGTGGTCTTGATGTCGGCGTCGGAAGCCAAGAAGCGCGGCCTCACCCCGCTTGCAACCATCAAGGCTTGGGCAACAGCAGGCGTTGATCCGGCGATCATGGGCTCGGGCCCAATCCCGGCCTCGCGCAAGG
>VERN01000223.1 GCA_018882635.1 Beijerinckiaceae bacterium
GATGCATGTCGATCGTGATGGCCGTGGCATGGTCAATATTCTGGCGGCCGATAAGCTGATGAACAATCCGCGTCTTTACGCGACGTTTCTGTTGTGGATGCTGTCGGAATTATTTGAAAACATGCCGGAAGTCGGCGATCTCGAAAAGCCCAAGCTCGTCTTCTTTTTCGACGAAGCGCATCTTCTCTTCAACAATGCGCCAAAAGCCCTGTTGGAATCGATCGAGCAGGTCGTGCGCCTCATTCGCTCGAAAGGTGTGGGGATCTATTTCGTCACGCAAAACCCGCTCGATATTCCCGATAGCGTTTTGGCCCAGCTCGGCAACCGCGTGCAGCACGCGCTACGCGCCTTCACCCCGCGTGATCAGAAGGCTGTCCGCGCCGCTGCTGAAACATTCCGACAAAATCCGGCGATCAAGACTGAAGAAGCGATCATGCAATTGGGTGTCGGTGAAGCGTTAATCTCGACGCTCGAAGGCAAGGGCACGCCCAGCATGGTTGAACGCGCCTTCATTCGCCCGCCCTGCGGGCGTGTTGGTCCGCTCACGCCACAAGAACGTCAGGCGCTGCTCGCGCAAAGTGGTCTGCGTGGAAAATATGATCAGGCGCTCGATCGCGAATCCGCTTTTGAAATGCTGGCCAAGCGCGCTGAAGAAGCCGCAGCGCCGACGCAGCAACCTGCGTCGGGCGGCATTACGGGTTGGCTTGGCGGCATTTTGGGCGGCGGCGATGAACCCGCTCCGACGACCGTGCCGAAGGCGGGATCACGCGGCAAGGCGACAACCACCCGCACCACACGGCGTGAGATCTCCATCACAGAGCGTGTGATCACCAACGCAGCCTCTTCGGCTGCCCGCACGGTCGGCACCCAGATCGGCAAAGCGATCTTACGCGGCGTGCTTGGTAGCCTCTCAGGCGGCAAACGCTGAGCCGCTTCGCTCTGCGAAATCAGACCTGCCATTCAGCGCGCGTGGCTTGCCTCGCGCTGTGATGGCTTTACTCTCGCGGCTTCGGTTTTTCGGAGAATCCCCTATGTCTCGTCTCGATGATGTCCTCGCCCGGATCGATGCTGATCTCGATCAGTCGCTCGAACGCCTGTTTGCCTGGTTGCGCATTCAGTCGATCTCGACCGACAGCGCCTTTGCGGGCGAGTGCCGCAAAGCGGCCGAATGGCTGAAGGCCGATCTTGAGACATTAGGTTTTTCTGCGTCTGTCCGCCCCACGGCCGGTCATCCGGTTGTCTATGCCAAAGCGCCTGATGCGGGTGGCAAGCGGGCACTTTTTTACGGCCATTACGATGTGCAGCCGGTCGATCCGCTCGAATTATGGGAAACCCCTCCCTTCGAGCCGCGTATCGTTACACTGCCTGATGGCCGCAAGGCGATTTCGGCCCGCGGCGCATGCGATGATAAGGGTCAGGTCATGACCTTCATCGAAGCCTGTCGCGCCTATAAGGCTGTGACGGGTTCCTTGCCGCTCGGCATCACCTTCCTTGTGGAAGGAGCCGAAGAAGATGGCTCGAAACATCTGCCGGAATGGGTCGAGGAAAATGCCGCTGATCTGAAGGCGGATTTCGCGCTCGTTTGTGACACCGGCATGTGGGATCAGAAGACGCCAGCCATCACCACCTCGCTGCGTGGCCTCGTTTATGAAGAAATCATCGTCCGCTGCGCCGATCGTGATTTGCATTCGGGCCTGTTTGGTGGCGCGGCGCAAAACCCGATCCGTGTTCTCGGGCGCATCATCGCTGATTTGCACGATAAGGACGGGCGCATTCAGGTGCCCCATTTCTACGAAGGCGTATCCGACACGCCGACGCAGATCCTCGAGCAATGGAAACAGTTGAACCTCGATGATTTCTTGACCGGCGTAGGCTTGAAGCATCCGGCCGGTGAAAAGGACCGCATGCTGATTGAGCAAATTCAATCGCGCCCGACATGCGACGTGAACGGCATTATCGGCGGCTATACGGGTGAAGGCACCAAGACAGTGATCGCAGGCGAAGCGAGCGCCAAGATTTCGTTCCGTCTTGTCGGCGAGCAGAATCCCCAAAAGATCATCGAAAACTTCCGCAACTTCGTCCGTGAGCGCATCCCGGCCGATTGCTCGGTCGAGTTTGTAGGCCATAAGGGGTCGCGCGCTTTGGCGCTCCCCTATGACATGACCGAACTGACGGCGGCCCGCAGCGCGCTGCAGGACGAATGGGGCGTCCCCCCGGTGCTGATCGGCTCGGGCGGCTCGATTCCCATTGTCGGCGATTTCAAGCGGACCTTGGGCCTCGACACCCTTCTGGTCGGCTTTGGCCTTGATGACGACCGGGTCCACTCCCCGAATGAGAAGTATGACCTCACAAGCTTCCATAAGGGAACCCGGTCTTGGGCCCGGATCCTCGACGCCCTGGCGCGTTGAGGCCACACACGGGGGGCGAAGCGACGCGTCCCCTCATTCTTCATTGGCCGGAAAGGTTTTCCCTGCTAAGAGGGCGTGATCTTTCCTTTGGGGGTTCTCATGCGCCGTCTCGTCTCGTCTCTCGTTCTGGGTGTCTCGCTGTGCCTCGCGGGCAGCCTCTCAGCCTCGGCGCAGACGGCCGCCCAGCCCGCCCAAAGCCAGCCGGTCAAGAAGAAGCAGGTCAAAAAGCCTGCTCAGAAGGCCCAGCCCGCCCAAGCCAAAAAGGATGGCTGGCAGCCGCTTGAGACGGTTCCGGTCACGGGCGAACGCACACCCAATTATGTCGGCATCGGTCAAAAGGGCTTCTCGCAGCCTTACGACAACACCGCTGCTGGCCAAGCCAATCAGGGCCTGCCGTCGCCGTTCGGCATGGGCAACAACATCACCTCGCAGCCGACGCGCTAAGCGCTTCGCGGCGTGAAGTTTTCAAGAGCCGCCTTCGGGCGGCTTTTTCGTATCCGCAATCCGGCTCTGCGCACGGGGCGGATTGACGCGAAGACATGAACGTTCTCTCTTTCACTTCTCAAGGAGAACAATCATGCCGCTGACCCACCCCGCACCGACTGACACATGGACTTACATTGATGGCGAATGGGTTGCGGGCAATCCCGGCATTCTCGGTCCGCGCTCACACGCATTTTGGCTGGGTTCGTCGGTGTTCGATGGTGGTCGGCATTTCGAAGGCGTGAGCCCCGATCTCGATTTGCATTGTCAGCGCGTCAACCGCTCGGCCATGGCGCTGAACATGAAGCCGACTATGCGCGCCGAACAGATTGTTGAACTGGCGCAGGACGGCATCAAAAAATTTCCGAAAGGTGCTGAGCTCTACATC
This sequence comes from Beijerinckiaceae bacterium, assembly GCA_018882635.1. Classification (GTDB taxonomy): domain Bacteria; phylum Pseudomonadota; class Alphaproteobacteria; order Rhizobiales; family Beijerinckiaceae; genus TNE-4. The sequence goes on from VERN01000223.1 coordinate 3,280, forward strand.
AAGCCGATGTATTGGCCCGAAGCAGGCCATCGCGGCGAAGTCGCGCCTGATCCCGATACGACGCGCTTTTGCCTCTGCATCTATATTGCGCCCATGCCGGAGCCAGCAGGCTCGTCGATCACGCTCTCGCCTTTCCGCCGCCCAACGATGGAAACCATGCCGGTGAATGCGAAAGCCGGCTGCCTCTATCCCAACAATGCGCGCGCGCTTATCGAGGCGCGGTCGCGAGGCTTCGACAATTGCCTTGTTACAGACATGCTCGGCAACATTGCTGAACTCGGCACGGCCAATGTCTTCATGGTGAAAGACGGCGTCATCTATACGCCGGTTGCGAATGGCACCTTCTTGAACGGTATCACTCGCCAGCGTGTCATCAAGCTCGCCGAGAAGGCGAAGATGAAAGTCGTCGAAGGTGTGCTGTCGCATCGCGATTTCTGCGAAGCAGATGAGATTTTCTCAGCGGGCAATTACGGAAAAGTCCAACCCGTGACGCGGATTGAAGATCGTGAGATGCAGCCGGGCCCGACATTCCGCACAATGCGCGAACTCTATTGGGAATATGCGCATTCGTAATGTCGCGTTAGCGCAAGCGGACGCGCAAGGATTTGAGGCCTACAAATAAGATGCAGAAATAAAGAAACGCGCCCGTCACACCGAGAAGGGCGAGCGCCGCAGGCGCCTGCCATAAAGGCGGCAGCGGTGCCGTGAAGCGCTGCGCGTAAGCCGTGCCGAACCAGAATAAAAAAGCCAAGGGAATAGCGGCCACAATCATCGCCGCCACGCCGCGGCCAAGATTGCCATCAAAATCCATCCAAGCGCGCCGATGCGCCAAGAGAACCAGCAAGGCGAGATTGACCCATGCGCCGGTTGCTGTGGCGAAGGCGAGACCGGGCGCGCCCTCGGTCCGGAACAGAGCGATTTTCAATATGACATTCACGCCAATGCCGGAGAATGAGGCGATGAGCGGTGTTGTCGTGTCATTGCGCGCATAAAAGCTGGCTACGGCAGGGCGGATCAAAACAATCGCAAGAAGTCCTGTGCCATAGGCGGCGAGCACGGCACCGGCTTCGCGTGCTGCCGCGTCAGTGAACGCGCCACGCGCAAACAACGCTTTCATGATCTCAACCGGGATGGTGAGAAAGCCAATGAAAAACGGCACAGACAGCGCGAGCGTGAAAAGGACGGCGCGGTTTTGTTGATGATGCGCTTCGACGATGCTGCCCGCCGCGATATGCTTGCTCATCATGGGCAAAAGAACAGTGCCCGCCGCAAGGCCAATGGTGGTGAGGTTGATGGAGCCGGTCCCCATAATCTCAACGGAGCTGGTTGCACCCGTTGAATTGGAGGTGATCACAGGCTGGTTGGAGCCGTTGATTGTGCAGGTGCCCGCACCGCCAAGAACAGCGGCAATCTGCGCAGCCGCGGCCGTCGCGTCTACCGGCGCAGCAAACGTAACAGTGAACGCCGTACCGTCGACTTCAAGATCGAAGGTCTGTGTGTCGAAATCACCCGTGACCGGGGTGTAGTCAAGCGTGGACCAGTCCACCGT
>VERN01000224.1 GCA_018882635.1 Beijerinckiaceae bacterium
GTATCAACGGATGTATAGTGATATCGTGCAAGAGCGCCAACGCCGGCGAGGACACCCTGCATTCGTTGTCTATCCCAAACCAGAGGATTGTACGTTATCAGCTGATGGGCTTACCTTTCATGTTTTTGGACCGATGTCTGCCGAAGAGGACATCGAATGGAAGGCGCTCCTCAAACGAGAACGTGAATTGAGAGCTGATCGCGCCGAAATGAACGGGCTGTACAGAAGCTGCAAAAATGGAGAGGACGCGAAGCGACAATTGAAAGAGGCAGTCGATAAGCTTGATATTTTTCAATCTCAGATTGACAAAGAAAAGGAAAAATTCAGACGCGAAATTTTTACACCTCAAGTCGCGCGGTTTCTCAGTGACGCACAAAAGCACTTAAAGGATGAAGAGAAGTAACGCGCTTTCGGTCTTTAGTTCGCGTCTGACTTGAAGCGAACACCTGCACCACTTTGAGGCGAGCCGATAAATTCAACGCCTGCTTCTTCGAAGGCGCGTTTGATATCGGCAAGCGTTTGTGAACGGCTGGGTGGAATTCCATCCGACTGTTCAAGCCGCTGGATCGTGAAACGATTAGTTCCCGAGTGTTCGGCTAGATCCTTCGCCGTCCAACGGAGAAGCCCGCGCGCGGCGCGGATTTGAGCACCAGTTATCATCAAATGTGCCCTTGACACATCTTTTTTTGCTATTAATATCACTTAAAGTGGTTTTTAAGCATCTTCAAATGACAAAGAGCTCACAAATGAACGTTCAATCTCTCACCTACTGGCACCTGTCTCTTCAAGGCAAATCTTTGCCTATCCACGAAAATGATCCTCAGGAGGGGTGGTACCGCACGCGTCCGCGGAAGGGGTATCGGAGTTTGGCGGTTCGGATTTGGCGGGATGAGGGGTCTGGGGAGCTTTTGGCCCTTCGGGATGGCAAGCGGGTTGATCCTTTTGAGGTCTGGACTTGGGTGTGTCTGAACCCTGTGTCGGTGGAGGCCTATGAGGATGTTTTAGAGCGCGGCGGCCGGTGGCCAGATGACATTACATCAGGGCCCCGTCTAGATCAGCTTATCGGCTCCGGCACGGCGACGGGCCGTTCTGTGGCGCGACGCAGTCGGAACTCCGATACTGTTCGCTCAGCTGTTCAGCCTTCCTGCTCTCAGATCGGCCACAACAGCGCTCATGCCCAGTCCAAGGTCGACGATCGGCTCTTAGATGGTGCTCTGCCTGATGAAGGCAGGCAAACCGCAGAAACTCTGACCCATGCAATTGCGTGCCTGTGGAATGAGGTGTCGGACTGGCTGACAGGACTTGGTGAGATCGCCGATCAAGTCACGGCCGATCGTTGTGCCAACTTTGCCGATGCCTTTGCATCTTTTGAGAAGCAGGCCGAAGAGCTGCGCACGACAACGAAGAAGCCTGTTCTGGATGAGGGGCGTGCGATCGATACGCACTGGAAGCCCGTCGTGTCAGCGGCAGAAGACGCTAAGCGGCGCTGCAAGAAAGCGCTTGAGCCATTCCTGATTGCTGAGACAGAGCGATTAGAGCGAGAGGTCATGGAACAGCTGCGAGCGGAGAATGGTGATCTCTCGGTTCTGAGCTCACTCTCCATCACCGCAAAAGCCGGAACCTTTGGTCGTACGATCTCACTCAGACGGGTGAGGAAGATCCGCGTCTTGGACCGTCGTGCTCTATTGGTCCACTACCATCGCGATGCTCGGTTTGTGAACGATGAGGCCGTCCAGAAGGCGTTAGCCAAATTGGCCGAGCATGATCTGCAAGCGGGTCTGTCTGTACCGGGTGCAGAGAGCGTTGAAGAGAAGGTTGCTGCTTAGCCAGCACCAATTCGAGGACGGAATAATGGAAAATCGATCGAGCTTTTTAGCTCTCATCTGACCATCAAAGCTGATTTGGACCGCAAGGGTAGTCTCTGAGTTCATCGTATACCCTGACTTGATCCTTTGAGGGTCTCTCTAGGTCAGCCTTCACATCACTGAATATCCCATCAGCACGCCAAAAGGCTTTGGCGTGAACGGGACAGCTTTGTCCCGTTGGGCGAACAACACGCGAATAAAAGAAATGGAGAGAAACGATCATGGCTTTGAGCAAAGAGAATACCCACACACATCCATCGACATCCTGGCAGGACGATGATGACATGAGCGCAGGATCAGGTCCGTTTGGATCGCCTGATTGTCGTGCAGCCCCTCACAGATCTTCTTCTCATCATGGTTTTGATGATGAGGCTTCTGCACTCCACAGACCTGTCCGTCCACGCCGTCGCGATCTCATGGCAGGGTCTCGGCCCAGACCCATTGTTCCCAAATCCCTCTCTGAAGCTTACCGGATTGCTCAAGCTGTCTGTGCTGCGAAGATGGCGCCCAGAGGTCTTGAGACGCCTGAGGCCTGCATGATTGCGATCATGCATGGATTGGAAGTGGGTCTGTCTCCGCTGTCCGCTCTCCAACGCATTGCCGTGATCAATGGACGGCCAACGATCTGGGGTGATGGGGCGTTGGCTCTCGTCAAAGCCTCAGGCCAATGTGAAGCGATTGAGGAATGGATCGAAGGCGATGATCCTCAAACATGGATCGCCGTCTGCAATCTCATTCGCAGACATGATCCCGTCCCGGTCGAGCGCCGCTTCTCAACGGAGGACGCCAAGCGCGCCAGGCTCTGGGGTAAGTCGGGGCCATGGTCGGACTATCCCAAGCGCATGTTGCAAATGCGGGCCCGCGCCTTTGCCCTCAGAGACGCCTTCCCCGATGTCCTTGGTGGCCTCTATCTCACGGAAGAGTTTTTGGCGGAGCATGAGCCACGGGCCGAGCCTGAGAGAAGCTCTGACCTAAATACGGGCCTTGATATGGAGAGACAGTATCGACCTGAGGCCAAGGTGCTGACTGAGACGCGAGATGGGTCTGGGAAAGAGTTTGCACCTTTTGAGACGGCACCAAGATCTGCGCCTGAACCAAAAGAGATGGCTGATGACGCTCATACGACCGAACTCGCTCTTACCACTGATATTGCTTATGCAACCAATCGAGACGATGGCCGTCCAACTACAGCATCAACCGACCCGCTCAACGCCAACAACGACCTTGAAGACAGACAACGCAAGCCGGCTGCCGCTTGCGTCGATGGCGCCTATGAGAGCGATGGAAATAAAGAGCAAGATCAAACTCATTTAGCGCTAGCGACCCAAATCCATCCGCCAATCCCGCCACTCGCCAATCTCCCTCGCTCCCGAACCACGCCGCGTCATGTGCGTGCTCTTCGCTTCCGCAATCAATGGTCTATCAAACAACCGCGTGGACCGCGTAAAGAGCTACACCAGAACAACGCGGCATCATACCACCAAGGAGAAGCCTCTTCGCCTGTTAGACAGTCCCCAGTCTCCGCACCCGAAGGACAGTCATCCTTAGGGCAGCGATTACCGCATGCAGACGAAGGATCATCGAACACCCAGATGCCTTCGGCTCAAGCGCAAGCCCTTCTGCCTCGTAGCATTGCCGCAGACCAAGGATTTATCCCGCCTGATGACATCAACGCACATCTCGACCTTTATGACGCGGCCCTGTGCTGCGCGACTGATCACGACACATTGTCGGAAATAGCCGAAGAGTTCATCGAGCGCCTTGCCCCTCTCCCTCTGCAAGCGCGCCTACAATCGGAACACCTCTTTGCGAAGCATAAGGCAAGGCTTGCTGCAGATCCTCACACACCCCAACCGCTTCCTCACGAGGACTGCGATGACTAAACGCAAAGCCTTTTCGGCGAAGGAGCGCCTCGACTACTTCCTAAGAGCCAATGGTAACTGCGCCCAATGCGCGCTTAAAATTACGCCTGGCAAACGCTGGGACATCGATCACGTCATCCCCCTCGCCCTTGGCGGATCGAATGAAGCCAGCAACCTTCAGATCCTCTGCCAGCCCTGCCACACTCAAAAGACCAGAACCGATCTCTCAGCCAATGCAAAGGCACGGCGGATCCAAATCCGCCATCTCGGCGCCACACGCAGCAAACGCCCACTCCCTTTTGGGCGGCACTCACTATTCAAAAAGACTATCGATGGGAGGGTGGTACGTAGATAATGTGGGCCGTAAATAATATTAAATAAAGGGGCAGTCGCCAATAAAAGTTCGCAAATAATGGCTTGTACATCGCTTATTTTAGATGAAAGTTGAGCATTGCTTAGAGTTAGTTCAAGAGATCACCATCGCAATAAACTTTATTCCCTTTTATGTCTTGGAAAATTTCACAAGCGTTCTTGTGTGGATAGCTAAAGGCACAGGACTGACCATCTGCGGATCCTTAGGCCTGATCCCTCCAGACTCCATGAGAATTAGGGTGACGGATCATTACGGGGCAGAACTTCGCGAAGCAGGGAAACGACCAAATGAAAGATCCCTTTTGTACGCCTCACAACACCAGGCTGCAATGCATGCCGGATTTACGACGTTTGCCTCATTTTGGTTCTTGGATATCACCCACGATACAAGCCATGCCGGCGAACCAAGCTTATCTGGCGAGCACGTTTACTGCCCGAGCGTTTATACGAAAACACCTTCACGTCCAAACCTTTCCAACTACCGATAAACGCCGATCGATCCACAGGCGAATCTTGGTAAGGCTAGACAAAACAGGGCGCTATCCGGAACATAAAAAGGCTAACAACGAAGGCCGTACGGTATGAGTAATTCAAGCACATCGTTCACTACTGTTCGATATCATGGCTTAGACCTTCTCCGTGCCATAGCCCTTCTTCTTGGTCTTTTCTTCCATGCAGCCATTCCGTTTTTTGCAGGCCCCAAAAATCTGCATTGGATCATTTATTA
>VERN01000225.1 GCA_018882635.1 Beijerinckiaceae bacterium
GCCCATGCGCCAGCCCGTCATGGCATATGTCTTTGACCAGCCATCAAGGACAATGAGGCGATCGCGAATATCGGGATAAGCCAGCAGCGTCTGATGCTCCAGGCCGTCATACGTCATCTGAGCATAAATCTCGTCTGACATAATCGCGACATCAGGGAATTTCGCGAGGCCGGCGACGAGCTTGTCAATCTCGGCCTTGGGCGTCACCCCGCCTGTTGGATTGGCGGGAGAATTGACAATGAGAAGGCGTGTCTTCGGTGTAATCAGCGCGAGCGTTTCATCGGCAGAAAAGGCGAAACCGTTCTCTTCGCGGATCGGAACGGGAATCGGTGTCGCGCCGGTGAATTCAATCATCGAGCGATAGATCGGGAAGCCCGGATCGGGATACATGATCTCAACGCCCGGCTCGCCAAACATCAAGATCGCCATGAACATGGTGACCTTGCCGCCAGGCACAATCATGACGAGTTCTGGATCGACGGCCACGTTGCACCGCTTATGGAGGTCGGCCGCAACCGCCTCACGCAAGGGAAGAATGCCGGTCGCGGGCGTATAGCCATGATGGCCGTCACGCAGCGCCTTAATCGCCGCTTCGACGATATGGTCGGGGGTGCGGAAGTCGGGCTGGCCGATGCCGAGGTTGATGATGTCCTTGCCCTGACGCTGCAATTCCGTGGCGCGGGCGAGCACGGCAAAGGCGTTTTCTTCACCAATGCGGTTGAAGGACTGAACAAGATGCAACGTCATCGGGCCTCTCCCGGTCCGGCCTCCTTGCTGGGAGGCCTGTTATTGAGTGTCGTGACTGGTTTGAACAGCAAAGCGGAGGATACGGCAAGAGCCTCTGCCGGCCCCGCGCCCGGTGCGGCCCTCCCGCGCACTGGGGGCTTATTGATTTGGCGCCGCTTTGCGGCAATGCTCAGCCCCAATCAAATCGGTTCAGGTCCACTGAACCGGACAGGGCCTCAGGGAGAATGACATGGCGGGCAATGGAAAAAAGCCGGCGACAGCCGGACGCAAAAGCAATGGCGCGGCCAAGGCTGGCACTGCCAAACGCAAGCGGATCACCCCCGCTCAATTGCGCTCCAAGCTCTGGTTCGACAATCCTGAAAACCCGGGCATGACGGCGCTTTACCTAGAGCGCTATCTCAATTTCGGCCTGACGCGAGAAGAATTGATGTCAGGCAAGCCGATTATCGGCATTGCGCAGACGGGCTCTGACCTCTCGCCATGCAATCGCCATCACCTCGAACTTGCGAAGCGCGTGCGCGAAGGCATCACGGCCGCGGGCGGTGTCTGTTTTGAATTCCCAGTGCATCCGATCCAGGAAACCGGTAAGCGGCCGACCGCATCGCTTGATCGCAACCTCGCTTATCTCGGCCTCGTCGAAATTCTCTATGGCTATCCGCTTGATGGCGTGGTGCTGACCACCGGGTGCGACAAGACAACGCCGGCGGTGATCATGGCCGCGGCCACGGTCAACATCCCCTCAATCGTTCTCTCCGGCGGGCCGATGCTGAGTGGCTATTGGCACGGTGAACGGACAGGTTCCGGCACGATTGTTTGGAAGGGCCGTGAAAAGCTTGCGGCTGGTGAAATCAATTACGACGAGTTCATCGACATTGTAGCGTCGTCCGCGCCATCCGTTGGCCATTGCAACACGATGGGCACGGCCTCAACAATGAATTCGCTTGCTGAAGCGCTCGGCCTTTCTTTGCCGGGTTGCGCTGCTATTCCCGCGCCTTATCGAGAGCGTGGCCAGATTGCCTATGAGACTGGCAAGCGCATCGTCGAGATGGTGTGGGAAGATTTGAAGCCGTCTGACATTTTGACGCGTGAAGCGTTCGAAAATTGCATCGTCGTCAATTCGGCGATCGGTGGCTCAACGAATGCACCGATCCATATCAACGCGATTGCGCGCCATATTGGCGTGCCGTTGACGGTGGAAGATTGGCAGAAGGTTGGGCACAAAGTGCCCTTGATCGTCAATTTGCAGCCAGCGGGTGAATATCTCGGCGAGGATTACCATCATGCTGGCGGCGTTCCTGCCGTGGTGCATGAGCTGATGAAGAAAAAGCTCATTCACGAAGATGCCTTGACCGTGAATGGCAAGGGGATTGGCGCCAATTGTAAAAAATCAAAATCGATCGATCCAAAGGTGATTTTGCCGATCGACAAGCCGATGAAGAAAGATGCTGGCTTCCTCGTGCTGAAGGGCAATCTCTTCGATAATGCGGTGATGAAAACCAGCGTGATTTCGGAGGAATTCCGCAATCGCTATCTTTCCAATCCAAAAGATCCTGACGCGTTCGAAGGGCGCGCCGTGGTGTTTGATGGTCCGGAAGATTATCACGCGCGGATCGATGATCCGAAACTGAAGATCGACGAAAACACGATGTTGTTCATGCGTGGGACGGGGCCGATTGGTTATCCGGGAGCGGCAGAGGTTGTGAACATGCAGCCACCGGCCGCGCTCATCAAGAAAGGTGTTCTGGCGCTACCGTGCATCGGCGATGGTCGTCAGTCCGGCACATCTGGCTCACCGTCGATTCTGAATGCTTCGCCGGAAGCGGCAGCCGGCGGTGGTCTTGCTATTCTCAAGACCGGCGACCGTGTCCGTATCGATCTCAAGAAAGGCACCGCGGATATTCTCATCTCCAAGGATGAATATGCGAAACGCATGACAGCACTAGAAAAAGCGGGCGGATATAAATATCCGGCCAGCCAAACGCCTTGGCAGGAAATCCAGCGCAGCATGGTGGATCAGCTGGGCAATGGCATGGTGCTGAAGCCTGCGGTGAAGTATCAGCGTGTCGCCCAGACCAAGGGCGTCCCGCGCGATAATCACTGACAATGAAAATCAAAGCTGTCTCGCATCCCGATTCCGACCTGCCGGTCGGAATCGCATTAGCGCCTGCGCAGGCGACACGCCCCACACGCGTGACGCTTGAGGGGCGGTTTGCGCGTCTTGAGCCGCTCGACCCTGCCAAGCATGCACGTGATCTGTTTGATGCCACGCATGGCCCTGATCGCGAAGCAATCTGGGCCTATATTGGCGACGGGCCTTATACCGATTTTGAATCTTTTCGCGCATCGTTAGAGGGCAAAGCAAAATCGGATGATCCGCTCTTTTTTGCCATCATTGATCGCGCGAACGGCAAAGCCACTGGCTATGCGACCTTGATGCGCATTGATGTGCCTCATCGCGTCATCGAAGTCGGCAACATCGTTTATGGCAGTGCGATGCAAAAGACGCCACTTGCGACGGAGGTGCAATATCTCCTCATGCGTCATGCGTTCGATGATTTAGGCTTCCGCCGTTATGAGTGGAAGTGCAATGCGCTGAATGCACCCTCGCGCAAAGCAGCTGAACGCTATGGCTTCACCTATGAGGGGTTATTTCGCCAGCACATGATCATCAAGGGCCGCAATCGCGATACGACATGGTATGCCATCGTCGATGCGGATTGGCCGTGGATCAAATCTGGATTTGAACGCTGGCTTTCACCTGACAATTTTTTGCCCAACGGGCAGCAGAAAAAAAGTCTCGCATCCTTGCGCGGCTAAGAACCATCAAAAGAGGACCACATGGCTAAGAGATTGCAAGGTAAAGTCGCTGTCATTACCGCTGCTGGGCAAGGGATTGGGCGCGCTATTGCAGAGGCATTCGTCGCCGAAGGTGCGACGGTTTATGCAACCGATCTCGACGTATCGAAATTGGAAGGCATCGCGAAAGCGAAGAAGCGCAAGCTCGACGTGCTTTCAGATAAGCAGGTCGCGAATTTCGCTGAGAAAGTCGGCCCCATCGATATTCTCGTCAATGCGGCTGGGTTCGTGCATCACGGCACGATCCTGGATTGCGATGACAAAGCATGGGAATTCTCATTTGATCTGAATGTGAAATCGATGCATCGCATGACGAAAGCCTTCTTGCCTGGCATGCTGGCTAAGGGGCATGGCGCGATCGTGAATATTGCGTCGGGCGCTAGCTCCGTGCGTGGGATTCCCAATCGCTACGTCTATGGTGCAACCAAAGCCGCGGTTGTTGGTCTCACCAAGGCGGTGGCCGCTGATTTCATCAAGAAGGGTATCCGCGCCAATGCGATTTGCCCGGGCACCATTCAGTCCCCTTCGCTTGATGAGCGCATCGCCGATCTCGCCAAGAGCCAGAAAATCTCAGAGCAGGCGGCACGGCAGGCGTTCATTGATCGCCAGCCTATGGGTCGTCTTGGCACGGCAGAAGAGGTCGCAGCATTGGCTGTTTATCTCGCCTCCGATGAATCAAGCTATTCGACAGGGCAGCTCTACCTCGTCGATGGCGGGTTTGCGCTTTAATAAAAATCAGGAGTGAAGCCTGTGAACATTCTCATCATTGGGGCGGCTGGCATGGTAGGCCGCAAGCTTGTCGAAAAGCTTGCCAAAGACGGAACGCTGGGCGGCCATAAGATTAATCATGCCATCTTGCATGATGTGATTATGCCAGAAGCGCCCGCCAACGCACCGTTCAAAACGGAATGCCGCGCGTCGGATTTCTCGGTGCCGGGCGAAGCGGAAAAGCTTGTCGCTTCCAAGCCTGACGTCATCTTTCATCTCGCCGCCATTGTGTCGGGTGAGGCGGAGCAAGATTTCGACAAGGGCTATCGCATCAATCTTGATGGCACGCGCTATTTGTTTGAAGCTATTCGTCAGATTGGCGGCGGCTATAAACCACGTGTGGTGTTTACGTCGTCGATTGCTGTCTTCGGTGCACCGTTCCCCGATGCCATTTATGATGAGTTCTTCACCACACCTTTGACGTCCTATGGCACGCAGAAGGCGAT
>VERN01000226.1 GCA_018882635.1 Beijerinckiaceae bacterium
GGACGATGCATGGCTCGTCACGCGATACCGGAGGATGAATTCCCATCTTTTGAATATGGCTCAGCCAGGCCTCGGCGACGAAATCCGTTTAAAGATTGATCGTTACCGCAATGCCGTCATGGGTAGTGAAGACCTTCTCGATCAGAGAACAGAAAATCTGATCTTGCATGACTTTTCGCAATTAGCCTGCTCCACCCATCCCAGCGACATGATCGCCAAGCAGTTTGAAAAGCGGATTGTCGAAATCAACCTCATTGAGGGCATGATCAGTCGCTGCATGGAGCGCATGCGGCGATCGCACATGACTTTGGAAGAAGCGCGCGCCTTTCTTGATCATGCGCTTGATGTCGTCAGCCAAGATGACAGGGCCGATGCAGGGGAAGCCTCTCAATCCGACCAAGTCGATTTAGCCTCTCAAGGCACTCAGTCCTCTGAGGATTGCGATATCGTCGAGCATGGCTTCTATCATGATTTCGAGGATGGCTTAGGGAAGGGGGCGCCTCATGGCCCGATGGGAGGTCATGGCCATGACCATTAAAAATAAGCAAGACGAGACCCTGCTTCGTGTTCAAGCCACATCCCAAACCCGTTCTGAAACCAGAAAGAGGCCGCGCAGGATCCGTCGCAATGCCCTTAAGCACGGCCTCTCCGTACCGGTCTCCAAACTTCCCTATTTTCAGGATCAAATTACAGCTTTCTATGAGGCCATCCTCGAAGGCCTTTCACATGATGCTCTCGTGACGGATGACGTGAAAGGGATCTGTTACGAGATCGCTGTCCAAAGCTGTGAGTTACGACGCATTGCAGACATGAAAAGGGTGCTTAGCTCACATCGCCTTGGCCCCTCTCAGCCGTTCAATGATAAGGATGTGCAACATCTCATGACGATCATTGAGGGCTTTATCATCCCCCCAAGAACGACGCGCCTCGCCTTTGATGCACGCGCTATCTCGATGCTTTACCGTCTCTTTGGCGTGCGCAGAGGTGACGTCGCGGTTCAGACATCTCTGGGAATGAGCCCGACTGACCTCACGCTCTATCAGATTAAGCGCCTCGCCTCTTTCGAGCGCTACGAAAGCCGCGCATCCGTGCGCCTGAGAAAGGCTGTGAAGCGCTTGATGGCTGCCATGGGGCAGGCCTTGGTAGCGTCCGAGAAACCCGAACCCGGATGAAGGTGGCGATGCTTTCGAAGTGACGGAAGCGTTGCGGATTTGATGCTGCGCGATGTCGTGCCATGCGATCTCTATGAAGAGCTGATCGATTAACGCGTCGCGTAAGATCTGAATTTTGCGCCGAGCTCTTTGAGCCAATCTGTAAATTCGATCATCCACGAGCGATTGCTTTCAGGAGTGCTGTTGCCTGCAGCAACACGATCCCAATGGGCTAGGCGTTCTGGCCCCGCCGGATGCGTTCTCAAAAAGCTCGGCGTTGTATCGCCGCGCGAGAGAGCGCCCATAGCCAGAACCATGCCGCGCGCCTCTTTCGGATCATAGCCGGCACGGCGGAGTATGTCCGCCGAAAGGGCGTCCGCCTCCTTTTCGTTATCGACACTGAAAGCCAAAACACCGGCTTTGGCGCCTGCACCAGCGGCTGTTTGACGAGCGGTTGCGACCCAAGAGCTCGGAAGTGGTAGGCCAAGCTCAATCGCCAGCCATTGAGCACCAATCATAATCAAGAAATCTGCGAGAAAGGCACCGATCCCAGCATTGCGGTTTGTTTCACTGATGTGATCGAGGATGTGGTGGGCCTGCTCGTGGGCCAGCACCATGGCAATATCAACTTCATTGCGGGCCACAGTGAATAAGCCGCCATGCATCACAATCTGGTCTTCGCCAGAGGCAAAGGCGTTGAATACAGGATCATGCCGATATTGAACGCGCCACCGGCATTGGGCGCCACCTCTTTCTTGGCACACGGCGGTTGCAGCAGGTCGCAGTCGCGCTTCTATCCGCTGCAACAATGCTTCCGCTCGCGCTCGATCCGGCAGACCGATCGCAGGGGCTTGTGTTTTCGTGAGTTCATCCGAGGCTGCAGCGATTTCAGATTTGGTGACAGCCACTTCGTCGCGACCGCAGCCTGTCAGCAGCAAGAGCACGCTCAGCGCTAAAGCACATCGCTTTTTCATAACAAACATGGCAGCGAGATTACACAGATCAGACAAGCGCTTCAATTCCTTATAATCAACCCTTAAACATAGGCTTTATTACGGCATAGCAACATAAACCACCTGCGCCTGCCACTTTAATCCTAGTGACTAACGGGAACTCAAACGAACATAGCAGCCGGATAACCCACTGTGCTCATGCTGAATGCGATTCTGGCATGTGTCAGGTAGGCCAGTACCCTTTGGCAGTTAATCTTCAGCGGCTAAGCCCATCCGAATGACTGTGCGCGAGCCTCCCATGGACGCTTGCCTTAAAAGCTGATCATCTTCTAGCAATTTATATCTGAAAAACCTTTCCGATTATCGACTTTCTTGTCGCTTGTGCCAAAAATTAAACAAAAAAACTCTGGATTTAGCCCAAAATATCGAAGAATATCGTTAGATAATGGAGAGAGACGATGCATTTAATCCAACGCCCATCGAATAAGGTTGCTCGCGAATCGAAATTCCAATTCTTTGTTTTGCTCATATTAGTCAAATTTTTCGTAAGCGCTTTTCCATTACCAAGCACAGCAAATGACTCAATGTCTGATCTTGCAGCAGGTGGTTTGGTCCTCATTACTAATGATGACATCGTGATGCAGAAGGAAGATCTTTATCTTTCTGAAAATGAGATCAAAATTCGTTATGAGATGCGGAATGAAAGTCAGAAGATAATAAAAGCGCGTGTCGCTTTTCCTCTTCCGGAAATCCCTCATATAACACCATCGGGTTTTACCACCTCAAAGGGAGGTTATAATATTGCAATTCAACCGCCTACGGATCCCAACATCCTGGATTTTTCGGTCGTTGTGAATGGCAAGGTTATCAATCCCGATGTGGAGATAAAGGCTTTACTCAAAGGAAAAGACATCGCTTCAGACCTCAATTTGATTGGAGGTCAGTCACTTGTCTTAAGGTCCGGGGAGTTCATGCTTGATGAAGCGCCAATTTCTGATCAGCTTCGCGAGCAGCTGATGGCGATTGGTGCCTTCGAGAAGATCGACGAGCTTATATATAAATTTCCCTGGCGTACCTATGTCACGTATCACTGGGTCCAAGATTTTCCGCCTGGTGTCACCGTCATAGAACATCGATACACACCTGTGATCGGTAGGCATTTAGTGACTTTATCAAAAAATAATAAGATTAACATTAGTGGGTTTGATCAGGGTGCATCACGTTATTGCATAACGCCAAAAATGATACAGGACATAAAGAAACTAAATGTTACCAGCTCCGATGATAACCCATTATTCGCAAATACATTGGGCTATATTTTGAAGACGGGCGCTCATTGGAAGGGGCGTGCGATTGAGGAATTTAACATTACAATTCAGGCTTCAGAGAAAACACGAGTCACCTCTCTCTGCACAAAACTTCCGCTTATTCGGAAGCGTCAAAATGAATTTTTTGCAACGATGAAAAATTACAAGCCAAATAAAGATCTTAACATCATTTTTATCAGAAAAGATCCGTAATATTTTAATGAGGCGTTGATTATGATTCATTATCGTCAATCTTATAAATGTTGCATGATTGGCCCCAATTGAGTGGCTGTCGTTCATCTTATCAGTGGCAAATATTTTTATCGTGAGGTCTATTATCAGTCATGTATTTTAAATGGTATTCCAATTCTAGTGGAATTTTTTTAAAGTGGCATTTTACTTTTATGAACATCGTGAACCAAGTAAGCACTATATTCCGCTCTTTTCTAGGGCGCGACGACGTGAAAGCTCATGACGGATTTTAGGTGCGCCCTCCGGTATAACGAGTGGGTCAATCTGGCGAGCAGCGCGCAATCCCGATTCAATTGCACCTTCAACCCAACCTGTTTTTAATGTTGTGTAATCGCCCGCAAAATAGATCCTACCTTCCGGCTTACTCCATTCTTTAATCATCCAACCTCCGCCCAGAGGGAGGGAGCCATATGCACCTTTGATCCAGGGTTGATCTTTCCAAACAAATGTTTGCTTGCCTATAATATCATCAAAAAAGCCTGGCATATCGCCGTGGAATTGTTCAATAATTACTTGTGCACGATCTTCTGCTGGGACGTTCAAAATAGCATCTGCATTTTTATTGTTGAGATAGAAAAATGCATTACCATAGCCGCCTTGTTCATTGCCTGTGATATCAATCACTCTTTCCCAAGGTCGATCGCTTCCTATCATGGGCCATCCGTGAATATTTTTTGCCAGCCAAGAGGGTGTCCTATTCTGAATTAGAATTTTCACTATTATATCCCACTCGACTTCCTTGATCATTTTTAATTTATTGGCTGACCAATGCGGAGTTATCTTAATTTCAGGGAGCACTGAAAAAGGGATCGTAGATATAATAGCATCACCCTTAAACGCACGACCGTCACTGACCGTCACTGTCACATCGCGACCGGATTGATCGATCGAGCGCACGGGTGCGTTAAGAATAATCCGCTCATGGCCGATAACTTTTGCCATGGCTATGGGGAGTTGTTCATTGCCGCCTGCAATTCGGAAAAGACCAGGCTCACCGAAATGATATGCAAATCGAGGCATGACACTCAGTGCTTGTGCCCCTCCCACAAAGGGGCTGGCATGAGCTCCTAATACTTTGCAAAATGCTTCAGATGCACCAACCGATTTAAGAAGAGTATCAAGCCTTATGTTATCAAGCCTTGCCAGCATCTCAG
>VERN01000026.1 GCA_018882635.1 Beijerinckiaceae bacterium
GTGCAACATCCGGGGCTGACCAAGGAGGCGACCAAACATATGCGCCTGTTCGTCTCCGGTTCAGCGCCCTTGCTGGCCGAAACGCATCGCGAATTTTTTGCCAAGACTGGCCTCGCCATTCTTGAGCGTTATGGCATGACCGAAACGAATATGAACACGTCCAATCCTTATGAGGGTGACCGTATTGCGGGCACGGTTGGCTTCCCACTGCCGGGCGTTTCGTTGCGGGTGACTGACCCCGAAAACGGCGCTGTTCTGCCACAGGGTGAAATCGGCATGATCGAAGTGAAAGGCCCGAATGTGTTTAAGGGCTATTGGCGCATGCCGGATAAGACTGCGCAGGAATTCCGCGCCGATGGGTTTTTCATCACGGGCGATCTTGGCCGTATCGATGATCGCGGCTATGTCCACATCGTCGGGCGTGGCAAGGACCTCGTGATTACGGGCGGTTTCAACGTCTATCCGAAGGAAATCGAAACCGAGATCGATGGCATGCCAGGCGTGACCGAAAGTGCTGTGATCGGCGTGCCGCATCCTGATTTCGGAGAGGGCGTGACGGCAGTGGTGGTGCGGCAGAAGGGCGCCAGCATTGATGAGAAGGCAATCGCTGATGAGCTTGCTGCAAAGCTCGCCAAATTCAAATTGCCGAAAAAGATCATCTTCGTCGATGATCTGCCGCGTAATACGATGGGCAAGGTGCAGAAGAATGTGATGCGCGATACTTATAAAGACCTCTATCGCGCTTAATTCACTGAGCGCAGGCGGCCTTCGCCTGCGCTTTTTTATTGCGAAGCCGATTCGGACGTTTTGCGGTTGATGCCAAACAGTCCCGGCCAAACCCGTATCAAGAGCGGTAGGCCAAACCCGATCATGAGAAAGCGCGCGAGATGATGCGCGCCGATATAGACCGGATCGAGATGCAAGGCGAAAGCGAGCACGGTCATCGCCTCAAGGCCACCCGGCGCAAAAGCAATTAAGGCCTCTCCCGTTGGAATTTGTGCGAGCCAATGGGTGATGAGAGCCAATGAGAATGCCGTTACCACCGTGATGATCAAGGACAGTGCCGCGGCGGGAAATAGCGCTGCGATCTCTTGCGCTTTGAGGCCGTGAAAACGCACACCGATAAAAGCACCAATCATCACGAAGCCGGTTGTCGCCAACGCGTTCGGGAATAAATCGGTCATCGTGCCGCTGCCTGTCAGAAAGGCGGCCGCCAGCATAGGCCCCATAAACCAAGGGGAAGGGAACCGTCCCCATTGCGCGATCAATGATGCAGCGATGCCAATGGCAAATATCTCAGCGGTCTCAAGCGCGGTCATCGGTTCACCGGCTGGCACAAAGCCAGCACTGGTAACGATGCCCGAGGCAATCATGATGGAGGGCAGGCAGGCGACGAGAGCAAACAACCGCGTGAGTTGAACAACGATGACGCGGCGCAGATCTGCCCCTTCCGTCGATGCCAGAATGAGAACAGTCGAGAGCGCGCCGGGTGCTGAGGCAAAAATTGCATCGGTTCGCGACCAGCCAAAAAAGCGCATCAAGGCCATGGTCGAAAATATGATCGTTAGCACCACGCCGAACAGCAGAAGCGCGAGACTGACCGGATAATCCGCGAACGCGCGTAAGGTCTCAGGGCGGACGGCGCAACCGAGCGACAGGCCCGCAAGCAAAAACGAGAAATCACGAAATGTCGGCCCGACATTTGCCACCGGCCAACGCACCCCAGCCAAGGCCGCGCCAAGCATCGCCCCTGTTAGCCACGGCGCAGGCACCGGGGTCTGTGCCATGAGAAAGGCGCCCGCAATGGCCGCTAGCAATGTGACGGCTTGGTTCACATGAGGGTTGAGGGACGCGGGTAAGGATGACACGAGCGATCCGATCGGCAGGCCAGCAGGCCTAAGGCCGCTTGATCCTTGTCAATGACGGGCGGGGGGCCGAGCGTCAATATAGAGGCAGAGAAGCGATGCAGAGATGCATTCCTGCCCCGCTTCAAACAGTCCCATGGAGCCTTATGCGCTTCGAGGGTCGGCGCTCGGCGTGGTCTCGGGGGAGCTGCGCCGGGCGCTTTTTTTGTGCAATAAGGCGAGCATGATCTGCCGCGCGCTCTTCTGCCTTGCTCTCTGTTGCGCCGCTCTACCGGCCGCAGCCAAGCCACAGCGCGTCGTCTCCATCAATCTATGTGCCGATCAATTGCTGGTGGCGCTTGCCGCTCCCGGACAGATCGCCGCCCTTTCACCGCTCGCACGGGACAAGCGCCTGTCTTATGTGGCCGGGGCTGCCCGCTCCCTGCCGGTTCACCGCGGAACGGCCGAGGACATTGTGAAGACGCAGGCCGATCTGGTGCTCATCGGGCCTTATGATAATCGTTATCTGCGCGCCTTCATTGCTGAAAAGGGTGTCCCCGTCCTCACCCTCGGCCATTGGACGAGCCTTGCGCAGGGGCGCGATGAAATCCGCAAGCTGGCTGATGCGCTCGGTACGCCAGAACGTGGGGCAGAACTAATTGCGCAAATTGATGGCGCGCTGGCAGAGACGAAAGACATCGCACCCCAAAGCCGTAGCGTGGTGATGCTCCATCGGCGCGGCTATGTCTCAGGCTCGGATGGAATTACGGCGGAGATTGCTGCGCATGCGGGACTGACCGATGCGGCCCCCGCCCTCGGCCTTGCACAAGGCGGCTTCGTGCCGCTTGAGCAATTGGTTGCCGCGCATCCTGATTTTGTGGTCGTCTCTGACGCACGCGGCGATGCTGAAGATCAGGGAACGGCGCTTCTGCAGCATCCGGCTTTACGCGCGCTCTATCCGACACACAAACGTCTTGTGCTACCAGACCGGCTGACCATCTGCGGCGGGCCCGCGACGCCCGAATTGATCCGTCAATTCGGCCGCGAGATCACGACGAAATCACGCTAAGGCGACAAGCGGTTTTGTGACACGACGAAGCGTGAGATTGACGCGCCCTTCGCTGCCGAGCACATTTGATGTGCCTGCCAAAATACGATCAATGCCGTGGTAGACGAGGCGCGCGGGACCACCAAACACGAGCGCATCGCCCGAGTTCAATTTCAAAGACATGGTCTTGCCACCACGCTCGGTTCCGCCGATGCGGAAAAGCGCGGTATCGCCTAAGGATAAGGAGACGATGGGCGCATCGAAATCCTGCTCGTCGCGATCCTGATGCAGGCCCATCTTAGCGCTGGGCGCATAATAATTGACGAGGCAGGCTTCCGGATCATGCGGATAGTTCGCCAGCTTTTGCCACGCCTCACGCACCAGCATCGGCATAGACGGCCAAGGCTCACCCGTGAGCGGGTGATGCTCTTGATAGCGATAACCCTCACGATCGGAGACCCAACCCAAAGGGCCGCAATTTGTCATGCGCACCGAAAAAGGTTTTCCGGTTTTCGGCATCGTCGGCGTGAACAGCGGCGCGGTTTTGAGAATGACGCGCAGCTCAGCCACAAGCGCGGCCTGCTCGGCCGCGCTCCAGAAACCGGGATGATACGCAATCCCGGGCGCTATCGAAATCACGCTGTAAGAACCTGCTTTGACGCGACCGTTGAATCGGCGTTGAGGCGATAGACGAGCGGCACACCGGTATCGAGTTCCATTGAGGGGATCGTGTCAGGGGTGAGACGATCAAGCACCATCACCAAAGCGCGCAGTGAATTACCATGTGCGGCAACGATCACGCGTTCTCCACGCAAAACCCGGGGGAGAATTTCCTGGCAGTAATAGGGCAGCACGCGCGCAACCGTATCCTTCAAGCTTTCACCACCAGGGGGTGCGATATCATAAGAACGACGCCAGACATGGACCTGCTCTTCACCCCATTTAGCGCGGGCATCATCCTTGTTGAGACCTGAGAGATCACCATAATCGCGTTCGTTCAACGCTTGATCGCGAATGGTGGCGAGGCTCGTCTGGCCAAGCTGTTCAAGGATCAGAGCGCAGGTGTTTTGCGCACGCGTCAAAGCCGAAGTGTAAGCAACATCGAAAGACAGACCGAGCGCTTTCAAGCGCTGCCCAGCCGCCTTTGCTTCGCCAATGCCTTTTTCTGTCAGGCCAGGATCTTTCCAACCGGTGAACAGATTTTTCAAATTCCAATCGCTCTGGCCATGGCGCACGAGCACGAGAAGGCGATCCATTCTTCACTCCACTTCAATCAATCAGAAATTCTTGAGATCAAGGACGTCGTCCATGCCGTAAAAGCCCGGCTTTTTGCCCTTGGCCCACAAGGCCGCGCGCACCGCACCAGCGGCGAACAGCGCCCGATCTTCGGCAATATGCGAGAGCACGAGGCGTTCACCGCTCCCCGCAAACACGGCAGAATGTTCGCCGATGACAGTGCCGCCGCGCAAGGACGCAAATCCGATGTGACCTTCAGGGCGCTGCCCTGTGAAACCATGGCGATGTTCGATGGCATGGGTTTCAAGCGAGACGTGACGCCCCTCCGCCGCGGCTTCACCCAACATCAGCGCTGTGCCTGAGGGCGCATCTACTTTCATACGGTGATGCATTTCGACAATTTCAATATCGAATTCTGGCCCAAGGATCGACGCCGCTTTGCGGACCAGCGCAGACAGCAAATTGACGCCAAGGCTCATATTGCCTTCTTGCACGATCACCGTTTTTTCAGACGCTGTTTTCAAAGCGGCCAAATCGTCGGCCGACAGGCCGGTGGTGCCAACCACATGCACAATGCCTGCCGTGGCTGCCATCGTGGCATAGGCGCGTGTGGCAACCGGGGTTGTAAAATCGATGACGCCTTCGGCTTGCGAAAACAATTTCAACGCATCATCGGTGACTTTCACACCAAGTGCGCCGACGCCGGCAAGCGTGCCAGCATCTTGCCCCAGCACCGAAGAACCCGGCGCTTCCACCGCGCCGAGCAAGCGTGCGCCCGGCGTCTCATGGATCGTTTTCACGAGCATGCGGCCCATCCGGCCTGCGGCTCCGACAACAACCAATCCCATATCAGCCATGGCGTCCTCCTTCGATCACAGATCAGGCGGGCTGCGGCCCATCATAGCCTTCAATGATCACTATATCGGCCAATGCGGCACCTTTGCGGAACGACACAGCATGTTGATATTCAGGCGAGTGAAAACAGGCCACCGCTTTTTCATAATCGGGAAATTCGATGACCACATTGCGGCTTTTTGCGCCGCCTTCCGGATTCTCGAACGGGCCACCGCGCACAAGGAAGCGCGCGCCATATTTGGCAAAAGCCGGGCCATTATTGGCGGCGTAATTCTTATAAGCGTCCATATCCGTCACTTCGACGCGAACGATCCAATAGGCTTTCTTGCTCATGCTGCACCTTCCACAAGAACGAGATCGGCCAGCGCTTTGCCCATGCGCAACGCTTTGGCGGCCTGATAATCGGTAGAGAAATAATATTCGCGCGCTTTTTCATAAGAATCGAATTCGATCACGACATTGCGTGGACGCGCTTCGCCTTCAAGCGTTTCAAATTGACCGCCGCGCACCAGCGGCTTGCCGCCATGTTTGCGGATCGCTTCCGTTGCGGCTTTCGCATATTCAGCATAAGCGACCGGATCAGTCACATTGATCCGCGCAATGATATAACCCTTTGGCATTCCCATTCCCTTTTTTACGCGCCATAACGCTCGGCGACGAGACGATCGACGAGGCGTGCGACTTGCGGTTCGCCGCCTTCCGGTCGTCCCGGTTTGGTTGATGGCACCCAGCCGAAAATATCGAAATGGGCGTAGTTTTTTGTTTTTTCGACAAAGCGCTTCAAAAAGAGTGCGGCTGTAATGGAGCCTGCAAAAGCGCCTGACGAAATATGATTCACATCGGCAATCTTTGACGACAGCAAGGAATCATATGGCTTCCAGAGCGGCATGCGCCAAACCGGATCAGCCACGGTGACACCGGCCTCAGCCACCGCTGCCGCGAGTGCATCATCATCGGTGTAAAAAGGTGGCAGGTCAGGGCCCAGTGCCACGCGCGCTGCGCCCGTAAGCGTCGCGAAATCAAACAGGAGATCGGGCGCTTCTTCATCAGCAAGCGCGAGCGCATCACCGAGAATGAGACGGCCTTCGGCATCTGTATTGCCAATTTCGACCGTGATCCCCTTGCGGGAAGGCAAAATATCGCCAGGCCGGAAGGATGAGCCGGAGATCGCATTTTCCACCGCAGGAACAATGAGACGCAGACGCACTTTGCGTTTAGCGGCCATGATCATTTCCGCAGCGGCGATTGCTGTGGCTGCGCCGCCCATATCTTTTTTCATGATGAGCATAGCGGCATCGGGCTTGATGTTGAGACCGCCGGTATCAAACGCCACGCCTTTGCCAACCAAAGTCACCTTCGGATGCGCAGGATCACCCCATGTCATGTCGATGAGGCGCGGTGCCCGCGTCGAGGCGCGACCGACCGCGTGAACCATCGGATAATTATGCGCGAGCAAATCATCGCCGATGATCGAGCAGACGCTCGCACCGAAGCAGGTCGCGAGCTTGCGGATCGTGTCTTCGATTTCAGCGGGGCCATAATCATTCGCAGGCGTATTGATGATCGAACGGCCCTGTTCGACGGCATGCGCAATGCGTGCGAGATCGGCGGCATCCACATGCGACCCCGGCAATAAAGCAAGCTTTCGCGGTACAGG
Source organism: Beijerinckiaceae bacterium (assembly GCA_018882635.1). Lineage (GTDB taxonomy): Bacteria > Pseudomonadota > Alphaproteobacteria > Rhizobiales > Beijerinckiaceae > TNE-4. The sequence continues at coordinate 6,641 of VERN01000026.1, forward strand.
CTTTGTTTTATAGGTCGTGAAGCGATAGGCACCGAGCAGGAAAGCCAGCGACGACAGCGCCTCATCTTTCAGCTTGGTGGCGAAGCGATATGTGCCGTCTGGCAAAAGCGCGGGCAGTTGACCCGCTGCCATCGGATCGCCCTCGGGGTCAGCGCCGAACAACACCGCCGCGATCGATCCACCCAGACCGGGCAAGAGCACGATCGTGCCTGCCTTGCCTTCAAATCCGGCGGCACGCGCAAAAGAGAAAGCGTCCTGCCCGAATTCATGCGCGGCTTTCTCCCAATCCGTCGGGGTCACAAAGCGGATGGGGATGGATGGGCTGTCAGGGGCGGCCAGATGAGGATGCACGGCTAATCTCCGGGAAGGCTCAGCGCGTTTTAACACGGGGGCCTTGGGAATCGAACCCGGGCCGCGACGGCTTTAACCGGGAATTAGGGTCAATCCTTGTTTAATCCCCGCATTGTGATCGGTTTTGTTTGTATCGGAGCATTGCGTGATGGGTCAGTGGTCAGTCCGGCGTTGTTCTGTGTTGGTTGCGGCGGTGTCATTCATCATGTTGACCGGGTGCAAGGCTGTGACGGGACAGAGCGATGTCACAGGCTCAACCCGTTCCGCTTCGCAGGAAACGTATCGCAAACTCGCCGAAACGTGGGGCAAGCGCTACCAGTCTAACCCTGGCGACAAGACGGCATCCCTCAACTATGCCCGCGCCTTGCGGGGTATTGATGAGAAGCCACAGGCAGTGTCGGTGTTGCAACAGGCGCTCGCCCGCCACCCCGATGATCCTGAGATTTTGGCCGCCTATGGCAAATTGCTGGTCGAGACGGGACAGCTGGAACTGGCACGCGCCGTTCTAAGCCGCGCCCATACGCCGGATATGCCCAATGCGCGGGTTTTGTCGGCACAGGGCGTGGTCGCCGACCAAAGTGGTGAACATGCGAAGGCGCAGGAACTCTATCGTTCAGCGCTCAAACAGGATCCCAATGATCCCGTGATCCTGACCAATCTCGGCCTGTCCTTGCTGTTGAGCCGGCAATCGCGCGAGGCGGAAACCGTCTTGCGACGGGCAGTCGCCTCTCCTCGCGCGGATCTGCGCATGCGGGAAACCTTCGCGCTGGCGCTTGTCGTCAACGGCCGGACTGATGAGGCCGTCAGCGTTTTGGGCGTCGATATGGCGGCAGCGGCGGCGCGCGAAAAGGTGGCAGAACTCCAGCAGGGCGCTGCCAGCGAAGGGCTTTCCGGCGCTGTGAGGGCAGCCCAGAAGGCTGAAGCGCCTTTGAAGCTCGCACCTGCCAAGGAACCAGCGCCCGTCCTCAAACGGGCGCACATGCCCACTCAGCCGCCAATTGTGGTGACTGAGCCAGCGCCAAGACCCAGCGACAATGCCCCCTTGGCTTTACGTAGCGGCTTACCACCCAGTTAATTACATAATTTTTTGTATAATTATTTTTATTTCCAAACCCTGCTGTCTTGTTTGACATAACGAACGATAAGACCTAATAAGAGAACAGCGCCGATTTGAGCGATCAGCTTGCTGGGCGCGGTTGGAGGGATCCCCTCGAGCCAATCAGCTAAAGCGTCGCGGGCCTCCGGGCACGCGAAAACCCGGAGAAAGACCATGACTATTTTGACTCGCCGTTCCGTCCTCGCCGCCACTTTGGCACTGGCCCTCCCCTTTGGAGCCGCTCAGGCGCAGGCCCCCAAGGAAATTGTGATCGACTGGGCGACCTATAATCCGGTCAGCCTGGTGTTGAAGGATCAGAAGCTTCTCGAAAAAGAATTTGAGAAGGACGGCATCACGATCCGCTGGGTGCAATCAGCAGGTTCGAACAAGGCGCTTGAATTTCTGAACGCCGGTTCGATCGATTTTGGTTCGACCGCTGGTGCTGCCGCGCTGGTCGGCAAGATCAATGGCAACCCGATCAAGACCATTTATGTCTATTCGCGTCCGGAATGGACGGCGCTCGTCACCAAGGGCGACAGCGCGATCAAGACGGTGGCTGACCTTAAAGGCAAGCGCATCGCCGTGACCCGCGGAACCGATCCGCACATTTTCCTTGTTCGTGCACTCGCCGATAACAAGCTCACTGAAAAAGATGTGAAGCTCGTTCTGCTACAACATCAAGATGGCCGCCTCGCGCTTGAGCGCGGTGACGTTGAAGCATGGGCTGGTCTCGACCCGCTGATGGCAGCAGCCGAAGTTGAAGGTGGCGCGAAGCTCTTCTATCGCAAGCCCGAAGACAACACATGGGGTGTGCTGAATGTGCGCGAGGAATTCGCGCAGAAGAACCCTGAAATCGTCAAGCGCGTGCTCGCCACCTATGAAAAGGCGCGGCAATGGTCACTTGCCAATCCGGCCGAGTTGAAAAAGAGCCTCGTTACCGCGACGAAACTGCCCGACACCGTGATCGACAAGCAATTACAACGGACCGAACTGACCCATGGTCCGATCGGCAAGCCGCAGGCAGACACGATCATTGCCGCGGGGCTCGCACTGCAGGAAGCGGGCGTGCTTGACAAAAATGTTGACGTCAAAGGCGTTGTCGGCGTGCTGATTGATCCGCAATATCTGACAGCTGCGAAGACGCAATAAGGTCCTTGGCTTCTCTCGTTTTCGTATCATGAGTGATATCATTCTCGATCAAGACAAGAACAACGCGGCGCCCTCAGCGCCGCGTTCGTCTGTTGCACGCCGTATTTTTCACTATGCTCTGGCGTTTTCCGTGCCGTTGGCGCTTGCGCTCGGCTGGGAATTTGCCGTGCGCGCCGGGTGGTCGAACGGCCGTTTGATGCCTCCGCCATCACGCATTCTCGATGCGTTTGCCGATCTCACCGCGAGCGGTGAGCTAAAAATTCATATTCTCGCCACTCTCGCGCGCGTCTTGGCGGGCTTTGCGCTTGGGGCTGTGACGGGCGCCGTCATCGGTGCTCTTGCTGGCGTGTCTGATATTGCACGCCGCACACTCGACCCGAGCCTCCAAGCGCTGCGTTCAGTCCCCTCCATTGCTTGGGTGCCACTTTTTCTTCTGTGGCTTGGTATTTTCGAAGCATCCAAAATCGCGCTTATTGCCGTCGGCGTTTTCTTCCCCGTCTATCTTGGTGTCTCGGGCGCGATTGAAGGCATTGATCGTAAATTGGTCGAAGTCGGCCGCGTCTTTCGGCTAACGCCATTTCAGATGACGACGCGGATTTTGCTCCCCGCCATTCTGCCTGCCACCATCATTGCCCTGCGTGCCGGTCTCGGTCTCGGCTTCATGTTCGTGGTGGCGGCGGAATTCATGGGTGCTTCCGAAGGGCTTGGCTATCTTCTCGTCGATGGCCAGCAAATGGGGCGGCCTGATCGTATTCTCGCCGCGATCATTGCGTTCGCAGCCTTGGGCAAAATTTGTGACGGTATTCTTGTTGTCCTCACGCGCCCGCTTTTACGATGGCAGGATCTCGCGCGGAGCCAACTCTGATGCTGACGCTTTCATCTGTTTCAAAAACCTATGCCGATGGCACTGAAGCGCTGCGCGATATCAGGCTCGATATTGACCAAGGCGAGATTGTCGCCCTCGTTGGCGGTTCGGGCTGTGGCAAAACGACATTGATGCGACTGATCTCGGGGCTCGATACGGCGAGTTCCGGATCGATTGCCGTCGACGGCGAAACGATTGCCGCGCCGCATCCTGCAGTTGGCGTCGTGTTTCAGGAACCGCGCCTACTGCCTTGGCTCAGCGTGGCCGACAATATCGCCTTCGGACTGCATCACTTGCCGAAGGCAGAGCGCATCGCGACGGCGCAGGATGCGCTTACCCGCGTTGGCCTCGCCGGTTACGGTGATCGCTGGCCACGCGAGCTCTCAGGTGGTCAGCAACAGCGCGTATCGATTGCGCGCGCCTTGGTGCCAAAGCCGAAAGTGCTCCTGCTCGACGAACCCTTCTCAGCGCTTGATGCTTTCACGCGCGCGGCCCTGCACGAGCAATTGCTGGGGCTATGGGACGCGATCCGCCCGACAATCGTGATTGTGACACATGATGTCGACGAAGCCATACGCTTGGCCGACAGAGTTGTCGTCATGCGGCCAAAACCCGGACGGATTTTTGAAGTGGTGAGCGTGGCCGCACCGCGCCCTCGCGATCCGCTTGGGCTGCCTTATGAAAAAGCGAAGCGCCGCGTCTTGCATGCGCTTGACCGCTCGTTGCAAAATGAGCCAACGACGAAACCGGCCGCAGCCTCAGGCGATGCGGCGCTGTGGTGGTGAGGATTTATGACTGACGCAACTCTTGATGCCGATACGCTGCGCGCGCTCCAAGCGCCGATCAAGGCCAAATACAAGGATGATCCGAACGCCGCTGTCATTACGCTGAGAGCATCGGGCGAAATCGATGAAGCCAAAATTGCTTGTAAGGTTGAAACCGGACGCGCCATGGCGATCGCCGGACTTCACCCCGCGACAGGTGGCTCGGGCGCTGAACTTTGCTCAGGCGATATGCTGCTCGAAGCGCTGGTCGCATGTGCTGGCGTGACACTCAAAGCGGTGTCGACTGCGCTTGGTATTCATTTGCGCAAGGGCGTGGTGCGTGCCGAAGGGGATCTTGATTTCCGCGGCACGCTCGGTGTCGACAAGGAAGCTCCCGTCGGCTTCCGCGCAATCCGTCTCACCTTTGATCTCGACACGGATGAACCGGAAGAAAAGATCGCGCAGTTGATCAAGCTGACCGAACGCTATTGCGTGATCTTTCAGACAATCAACACGAAACCCGATTTACGCGTGGCAGTGAACCGGGCGGCTTAATCGCCGCCCGTTTTTCAGCGGCTCAACTCACCTATCAATTTGCGCACGAAATCGACGCCGCGCTCAAGTTCAGCGACTTCGATATATTCATCGGGCTGATGGGCTTGGTTGATCGAACCAGGGCCGCACACAATGGTGGGAATGCCTGCGGCCTGAAAATGGCCTGCTTCGGTGCCATAAGGAACCGTGATGGTTTTGTTGCGACCGGCGAGACGCATTGCGAGCGTTTCAGCCACGGAGCCCGGATCTGGCTTGAGCCCTGGCACTTGCACATCGCAGATCGTTGCCATTGATGCGGAATGGCCTGTTGCGCGCAAGCGCGGCAACATGACTTCATTCGCATAAGCCTCAAGACGACGCGCTACATCCATTTCGTCTGTGACCGGCACGCCGCGCACTTCCCATTCAAAAATGCAGGATTTCGGTACGATATTACGCGCGGTGCCACCGCGCACATTGCCGACATGGACAGTGCCATAGGGCGGATCAAATCGCCCGGTGGGATCACCCTTCGCACGCTCTTCTTCAGCGAGCTTGTCCAGATGACGAATAAGTTCAGCGGCGCCTGAGACGGCATTCGCTCCCAACATGGGTTTTGACGAATGACATTCAAAGCCCGTCACTTCCGTGCGGAACGTGAACACGCTTTTATGCGCATCAGCGACTTCTAGATTGGTTGGCTCACCGACAATCGCGGCACGCGGCCGCGGAAGATCGCGGCCAAACGCTGCAATCGCATCGACGACACCAAGACATGTCAGCTCTTCGTCATAGCTGAACATCATGTGGACGGGTGTTTTCAAAGGCGCCTTCTGCATTTCGGGCAAAAGCGTCATGCCAAGAGAGAGAAAGCCCTTCATATCGACGGAGCCGCGACCATAGGCACGGCCCTGATCAACGCGCAATTTGAATGGATCGGTTGTCCAGCTCTGACCTTCAACGGGAACAACATCGGTGTGACCCGACAAAATCACGCCGCCATCAACCATCGGCCCAACCGAGGCAAGCAATGTCGCTTTTGTTCCATCCGCATTTGGAAAGCGATGTGTCACGATCGACTGAGAGCGGAACCATTGTTCCAAATCATCAATCAAGGGCAGGTTAGAACGCTGGCTTTCGGTGTTGAACGAAACAAGATGGGCGAGATGATCAAGAACGATGCTCATTGCAGTTCCATTAATGCAAACTACGGATTTGGGTGGGGCTATCGAGCGAAAAGGCCGGAATATCTATGGAAAAATGTTCACCCTTGTCCGTGACCATTCCATATGTACCAACCATCACCCCTTGCGGCGTTTCAAGCGGACATCCACTGGTATAATCGAAACGCTCGCCCGGCGCCAGAACAGGCGTCTCACCGACAACACCCGGACCATGAACTTCCTGAACGCGGCCATTGGCATCGGTGATATGCCAGTGACGTGTCATTAATTGAACTGTTTCTGAGCCGAGATTTTCAATCACGACATGGTAGGCCCAAAAATAACGGCCGTCGGGCGGCGAAGACTGCGCCTCCAGATAGGTCGGTGTGACACTGACCGCGATCGACCGGGTGATAGCGCGATACATGAAATCTCATCCCACCCTTTATCTATGCTTATGGTGGTAGGACGGAGTTCTGCGCAAGGTCAACCGGTTCGTTTGTTCAAAGGCTTTTTATTTCATAGGGCGAAATATGAACAGGCCTCGTTGACTGTTCCGTTTCAATCCGTGGCATGCCGTGCTTCGCGTTGCATCGGCTTCACTGCATAGATGCGCAAAGATGCCCCTGGTGGCGAACGCTCTTCAAGCCAATCGGGTCGTTCTGTCTTGATGAGATGTTCCAGCGGATAGATTTCACCATAGCCAGCGACAATGTAATCGATGCCACGCGAACGAATGGCGATCTCCGCTTCTTGCAGATTCATTTTGTACAATATGGTTTGCCCGAGCACGATCCCGCGATCAAACCGATGATAGGGTGCCGATACAACGGCATGTGGTGTGTTCAATAAGATCGCTGGCCCCAGATCGATCGGCGCTAAAGCCAAGCCGGGCGGCATGCTGGCGAGAAATTGCATCTTATCTTTGGTGCAGCAGGTTTCGAATGTTGCTGGATCATTCTTCACCGTTTGTGCGCCACCACGATTGAACAGCAGAAGCGGAAAAAATGTCAGGCTTACGACCGCCAAAGCAGTCCATACAAAGCGGGTGGACAAGGGCTCAAGCGATGGTATTCGCCGTGTTACCCAAACAATTTGACGGGCCACAAACGGAATGGCGAAGACGCCTGCATAATAAACGCCGCGTGATTGAACGAAGGCGACAAGAAGCGCCATAGCAAAGCAGCCCATCATGATCTGATCAGCATCACGCTTCAGGCTGCTGCGAAAGCCAACGCCGATGGCGAGAATGCCAGCCAATGGAAAGGCGTATAAAACGCTTGCCTTCAGCGGAGTGATACGAAGTGTCGTGAAAAATGATTGCACTTCCACGACATCATTCAACCAGAGCGGTCGGATGGCCTGATCAAAGGTGCCCATCACACCGCCCATGCAGCGCGGCTCCATAGCAAGGCCGGCCGCTGCTGCAATCACAGCCAAGGTCGCGAGCATCAGACATCGGCGATAGAGATTGTGAGGATGCGCTTCTTCCCACCATGCGAGCGCATATAAGCCCGCGGCACCGGTTACGACTCCCATCAGAACATTGATTGTGAGCGTATCGCAGGCGGTCAGGAAGAAAAACCGCGGCTCCGTTCCCAGCAGAAAAAGAGCGATCGATCCAAGGCCCAATGCGGCGGCATAGGCACGCACACTTTTAAGTCTCTGCCCAGCAATGAAATCGCGCGCGAAAAAACAGGCGAGGACGACCAAATAAGGCAGGGTTTCAATACCGACGGACAAGGCCAAAGCGGTTGCAAAGCCTGCTCCCATCGCTGCTTTAGGATTGTTGCGCGCCATGGTCGCAGCAATGGCCAACAAGGCCGCCATCATCTGAAACGTGTGATGATCAAGGCGACCGGGTAGATATTGCCAGACGCAACTTGCTGCCAGAATTAATATGATGGCGACGACTGCACTGTCGGAGCCGCCAAAGCGACGCGCAATAGAGGCGAGCGGCCAAGCGCTGAGGCCGAGGATCACACCCGGCCAGACAATAGCCATGATATATTCTGCTGTGCTCGCGGACACGATCAGCGTGAATGGCCAATACACAAAAGCCATTGAGAGATCGACAAGACGCGACCAATGCATCGGCGTGTCGAACGACGGATCAAGACGATGAGGCACGAGATCGCGCCAGGCCTGCCCTGCGAGAAAATCACGCAATTGAACCAAGCGCATAGCCTCGTCGGGGTCCGTGTAGACGAGCGGCGCTTTCATCGTCACGAAGCCAAACAGAGCAAAGCAAGCAGACAGCGCAAACGCTATAAGAACGGGTAGAAAGCGGCCAATCTGCGCTTTCGGCAATTGTTTTATGAGCAACATGTTTGGCATCCCCAATGCGGGGAGTTCACCATTAAAACTTTGATAGAGGCTTAAAAAAACCCGCGCGGATCGCTCCGCGCGGGCTTGTCATCATTTGAGACGGACAGGCTAATGCCTGTCCTACCCTTTCTTATTCGTCGTCCTTCTTGGCGCGCTTGAGCGCAGCGCCGAGAATATCGCCGAGCGAGGCACCGGCATCTGCCGAGCCATACTGAGCAATGGCTTCCTTTTCTTCGGCGACTTCAAGCGCCTTGATGGAGGCCTGGACCTTGCGGGTCTTCTTGTCGAACTGCGTGATGCGCGCATCGAGTTTTTCGCCAGCAGCGAAACGCTCGGGGCGCTGTTCGGAACGATCACGTGCAAGCTCGGAGCGCTTGATGAAGGTGGTCAGGTCGGTGCCGGCAATCTTCACTTCGATGCCGCCTTCCTTCACTTCCGTTACTTCGCACGTAACGACAGCGCCCTTCTTCAATTCGCCAGCCGCAGCGGCATCAGCGAAAGGATCGCCGCCGAGCTGCTTAACGCCGAGCGAAATACGCTCCTTCTCGACGTCCACATCAAGCACTTGCGCCTTGACCATGTCGCCCTTCTTGAACTCGTCGATGACTTGTTCGCCAGGACGGTTCCAGTCGAGATCCGACAAATGCACCATGCCGTCGACATCGCCATCGAGGCCAATGAAGAGACCGAATTCGGTCTTGTTCTTGACTTCGCCTTCGACGATCGAACCGACCGGATGCTTCTGGGCAAACGCTTCCCACGGATTCTGCAAGGTCTGCTTGAGACCGAGCGAGATGCGGCGCTTGACCGAGTCGACTTCGAGGATCTGCACTTCCACTTCCTGCGAGGTGGAGACGATCTTGCCGGGGTGAACGTTTTTCTTCGTCCACGACATTTCGGAGACGTGAATGAGGCCTTCGATGCCCGGCTCCAATTCCACGAACGCACCGTAGTCGGTGATGTTCGTAACGCGGCCCTTGAAGCGCGCGTTCATCGGATATTTGGCTTCGATGCCTTCCCACGGATCAGCCAGTAGCTGCTTGATGCCAAGCGAGATGCGGTGCGTATCGTGGTTGATCTTGATGATCTTCACCTTGAGCTGCTGGCCGATATTGACCACTTCGCTCGGATGATTGACGCGACGCCATGCCATGTCGGTGACGTGCAACAGGCCGTCAATGCCGCCGAGATCAACGAACGCACCATATTCGGTGATGTTCTTGACGACGCCGTCAACGGTCTGACCTTCTTCAAGGTTCGCAACGAGTTCCGAACGGGCTTCAGCGCGGGTTTCTTCCAGCACAGTACGGCGTGACACGACGATGTTGCCACGGCGACGATCCATTTTCAGGATCTGGAAGGGCTGCGAAATATTCATCAGCGGGCCGACGTCACGGATCGGACGGATATCGACCTGCGAACGCGGAAGGAACGCAACAGCGCCATCAAGATCGACGGTGTAACCACCCTTGACCTGATTGAAGATGACGCCGTTGACCTTTTCGCCCTTGTCGTAAGCGACTTCGAGCTTGACCCAGCTTTCTTCACGGCGCGCTTTATCGCGCGAGATGACAGCTTCACCGAGCGCGTTTTCGATGCGATCGAGATAGACTTCAACTTCGTCGCCAACATTGAGCGTGCCTTCACGGCCGGGGCCTGTGAATTCGCGCAGCGCGACACGGCCTTCCGTCTTCAAGCCGAGATCAATCACCGCCATATCTTTTTCGATGGCGACGACGCGGCCCTTGATGACGGTGCCTTCAAGCGCTTCCGAACGGCCGAAGGATTCTTCGAGCAGAGCGGCAAAATCTTCCCGCAACGGGGAAGCGGACTGCATGGATGACATGGAAACTCCTCAATGGATCCCTTAGGACCCGGCGCCAGCATTGGGTTCGTGTTACGGGCGTGTTCTGTTTCGCCGATATCCCCGGTCATGAAGTCGGGGAACCACCGCTAAAGCGGGCCGGCGCGGACCGGCGAGCGAGAACACAAGGTTCAAAAGGTTCAGAGGCCCGTCTTCCTTGCCGTTTCGGCAAGGGCGAGGGCCGCCTGGAACGCCGCCTCTATATCCAAAGAGGTGGTGTCGAGCAAGCGCGCGTCCGGTGCTGCAACGAGCGGGGCCGTGCCGCGGCCCGAATCACGCTCATCCCGTCGGCGGATATCGGCCAGCACAGCCTCATAGGTAACCGCATCCCCGCGGCGGTTGAGCTCCGCATGGCGCCGGCGGGCACGTTCTTCAGGGCTGGCGGTGACAAAAATCTTGCACTCGGCCCCCGGCGCAATGACCGTCCCGATGTCACGCCCGGCCAGCACGGCCCCGCCCGGCTGGGCGGCGAAACGGCGTTGTGCATCGAGCAGAAGGGCGCGGACCGCGGGATAAGCCGCCACAACAGACGCCGCTTCCCCCATCTCAGGCCCACGCAGACGGTCCTCCTCCAGCGCCTCCAAGATCAGGCGGCTGGCGGCCTCACGGGCGGCCGCTTCATCGGAGAGGTCATGCCCCGCATCGAGCACGGCGCGGCCGACGCCCCGATAAAGGAGCCCTGTATCGAGATGCGGCAGGCCGTAATGCTGCGCTAAACGCTTGGCGAGCGTGCCCTTGCCAGACGCGGCCGGGCCATCAATGGCGATGATCATGCGAAGTCAGCACCGAGCGCCGCCATCAACGGGCGGAATTGCGGAAAGCTTGTCGCGATCATTGTCTCGTCATCGACGCTGACCGGATTGTCCGACGCAAGCCCCATCACCAAAAAGCTCATCGCGATGCGATGATCGAGATGCGTCTTGACCGTGCCGCCGCCCTTTACCGCGCCGCCCGTGACAATCAAATCATCTCCCTCAATGCGGTAGGTGACACCATTGGCCGCCAAACCATCGGCCACCGCTTGCAGACGATCACTTTCTTTCACGCGCAATTCCGACAGGCCGCGCATGCGTGTTTCGCCCTGCGCAAAGGCTGCAGCGACCGCGAGGATCGGGTATTCATCAATCATTGACGGCGCGCGCGCGGCTGGCACATCGACGCCTTTCAATGATGACGCCTTCACGCGCAAATCACCAACCTCCTCGCCACCTTCAATGCGGCGATGAGTGATGTCGATCTTTGCGCCCATCTCCAAAAGTGTTGTGAGAAGCCCTGTTCTTAAAGGGTTCAACATCACACCTTCAATTGTCACGTCCGAACCTGGCACAAGCAGAGCGGCGACCAGAGGAAACGCGGCAGAGGATGGATCCGCCGGCACCACAATAGGCATCGGCTTTAATTCAGGCCGACCCCGCAGGCTGATGCGGCGGCCATGCGTGCCTTCGGGCACGACTGTGATATCGGCGCCGAAATAGGCGAGCATCTTTTCCGTGTGATCGCGCGAGGCTTCATTCTCAATGACGGTGGTCACGCCGGGCGCATTGAGCGCGGCAAACAGAATAGCGGATTTGATCTGCGCTGAGGCGACCGGTGTCGTATAAGTGATGGGGTTAGGATCATCCGAGCCACGAATGGTGATCGGGCAGCGGCCGCCTTCCGCTTCTGCCAGAACCTGTACGCCCATTTTGGCGAGCGGATCCAGAATGCGGCGCATCGGCCTTTTGCGCAGCGAAGCATCGCCATCAATCGTGGCCTTGATGGGATGGCCGCCAATGACGCCCATCATCAAGCGCGACCCTGTCCCGGCATTGCCGAAATCGAGTGGCCCTGTGGGCTCGCGCAAGCCCCCCACGCCGACACCATGAACGCGCCAGACACCGTCGCCGAGCCGCTCCACCTGCGCGCCAAGCGCGCGCGCTGCATCGGCCGTGCGCAGCACATCCTCGCCCTCGAGAAGCCCGGTAACATTCGTTTCGCCGACGGCCAGAAGTCCAAAAATGAGGGCGCGGTGCGAAATCGACTTATCGCCCGGCACACGGCACCGACCCGCCAAGGCCGCAGCGCGGCGAGCGGTCAGGGGGCGGGGCGGGGCATCGGAATGGCCGGTCATCAGCGCTCTCTTGAAGGTCGTGGGGCATGACATGCGGCTCAGCGTCCGGTCAGCCTGCAAGACAGCAGAGCGAGGGTCGCCAAGCGGGCTTCGGCTCTACCATGACGGGCTCACTCCGTCACCCGCACGGGCTTCGCCATTTCTTCATTTGACAGGGGCGTCTGGCCCGACTAACCCGAGCGCCGTTATCGCACGCGAACAAGGGTTGACCCCGTGGCCAAAAACGACCTCGGCACCAAGCGCCAATGCCAAAGCTGCGGCGCCAAGTTTTACGATCTCGGCAAGGACCCGATCGTTTGCCCCAAATGCGCCGCCGTCTTCGTTCCTGTCGCGCTAACGCGCGCCCGGCCCGAACCGAAACAGGCTCCGGCTGATGAGGGCGAACTCGAAGTGGCGACGGACGGCCCAGAACTCGTTTCGCTCGACGAGGTCGAAGCGGAAGAGAGCAAGGACGATCTCCCGATCGACGATGTTGAGATCGAAGACGATGTCGAAGCCGACGATACATTCCTCGAAGAAGAGGAAGAGGGCGACGATGTCGTCGGCCTGATCGACGGCGAAATCGAAGACGACGAGGAAACCTGATCCTCCCCCCACACCGCGCCTGAGATGGTGTGGGAAAAGCGGCCAATCCGGACTTGCAGTCCAAGGGAGGGGCGGCTATACGGGCGGGCCTGCCGGGAACGGCAGGGCAAGTAAGCCGGCAACGGCGAGTGCTTTAAAAGTGGTGCCCAAGCCACTTTTGCCGATGGCTCCCGCAGGGTGAGCCATCCAGTGGGGCCATAGCTCAGTTGGGAGAGCGCTTCAATGGCATTGAAGAGGTCGTCGGTTCGATTCCGTCTGGCTCCACCAGCACTTTCAATGACTTAGCCGAAATTATACTCCCAAAAGTAGCATACAAATAGTGCATGCTACTCGCACGTTGGGGACAGCGTGCTTGCTCTTTGTTCTATTTAGAACACATACTGCGGCGCTTACGTTGGGGAGCGTTGAGTGGCAAAGGGTGTGTTAAACACACAATCCACAGCAGATATGGGTGGAGCTAAGTTTCGCACCACACCCATTAAGAACACTATCGTTCACGTCAAAAGCCTACCTACCTCAGCCATTCTCTATAAGTGCGCTGCAAGCAGCTATTGGCAGTTTCGTGTCTACTTAGAAGGCACACAGCGTAAACGCAGCACGAAGAAGACTGATTTGGATGAGGCTAAGCGTGAGGCAAAGCTCATTTACGCTGACATGCTCAAAAACATACATGGCAGCGATAAGGGCAAACTGAAGCTCAGTTCTAAGCGCACATTGCTGACTGTGGCTTCTGCATTATGGCAGAAGCAGGAAGTGATGATTACGCAGGGTGAGTTAAACCCACAGAAGAACAAGTTCGACAAATACGTCTTCCAAAAGCACATACAGCCATTTTTTAGCGATACTGAGCTAAAAGACATTACAGCTGCCAAGCTTGAGGAGTTTAAGCT
>VERN01000227.1 GCA_018882635.1 Beijerinckiaceae bacterium
GTCGAGACTGATGCCTGAGCGTTCCAACAGGGTGAGGAGCGGGCGGCTCGCGAGGTCAGCTTCAGAATAGGTCCGGCCGATGGCTTCGGGAACCGATGTCACCAGATAGGAAAAGGGTGCGCCATCCATGGAACGGACACGGACGGAGCGTTGCACTTGGCTGCCGGGCGCTAGACCGAGGGCTTCAGCGATGGCGGGGGGCGCTTCCTCATAGCCGAAGGATAAAAGGCGGACGCTGGTGGTTCGGCCCATTTCTGAGAGATGGGCGAGCGCGTCGGAGAAGTCCGCGGCCATGGGCCGATCCCGCCCTTCGGCATTCACAAAGGTGCCAGCGCCCTGACGCCGCGTGATTAGCCCCTCGGTTTCGAGCGCGCCTAAGGCACGACGGACAGTGGCCCGGGAAACGCGGTGTTCAGAGGCTAAATCCTGCTCGACAGGCAAGGCGGCTTTATCGGCATAATGGCCGCCAGCGATCCGGTCACGCAGCACGAGATAGACTTGCCGCGCTTTTGAACTTTCTTGGACCGTCATGGACCTATCTTGACCGAAGGAGTGACTTATATTTGTCTAGGTTAGAGTACAAATTATGCCGGTCAAGGGCAGGGATCAGAGAATGAGCGCGGCGCCCCGCACCATCATCGATAAGATTTGGGATGCGCATGTCATTGCGACGCGCGAGGACGGGCAGTCGCTCCTCTATATTGACCGTCATCTTTTGCATGAGGGGTCGTTTCACGCTTTTGATCAGGTGCGCAAGCGCGGCACCCGGTTGGCGCGGCCTGATCTCACCTTTGGTGTTGCCGATCATTATGTCCCGACACGGCACCGGGAGGCGATCCAGCCCGAGATTCGTCGGATGGTTGATCAGCTGAAAGACAATACGCAAGCGCACGGCATTACATTGTTTGGGCTTGATGATCCGCGGCAGGGGATTGTCCATGTCACAGTGCCAGCACAAGGGCTCACCTTGCCGGGCCTCACGATAGTGTGCGGCGATAGCCATACGTCAACGCATGGTGCCTTTGGTGCTTATGCGTTTGGGATCGGCGCGTCAGAAGTGGCGCATGTCATGATGACGCAAACACTCTGGCAAAAACGCCCCAAGCGGATGCGCGTGCGGGTTGAAGGCGCATTGTCTCCCGGTACATCGGCCAAGGATATTGCGCTCAGTTTCATTGCAAAGATTGGCGCTGATGGCGCACGCGGTCATGCGATCGAATATGACGGTCCGGTCATTCGCGCACTTTCTATGGAAGGGCGATTAACGCTGTGCAATCTTTCGATTGAATCGGGTGGTCGCTTGGGTCTTGTGGCGCCTGATGATGTGACCTTTGCCTATCTCAAAGACCGCCCCTATGCGCCCAAGGGGGCTGCTTTCGAGCGCGCCATATTGGATTGGCGCGCACTTGTAAGTGATCAGGGTGCCGCGTTTGATCGTGAGATTATTTTGCACGGCGCAGAGATTGCACCTGTGGTCACATGGGGTGTGAGCCCTGAGCATGCCTTGCCTATTGATGCTGTTGTGCCTGATCCCGCGCGCGCGGCTGATGCGGCGCAAGAAGAAGCGTGGCGGGATGCGCTGACTTATATGGGTCTCGCACCCGGGATGAAATTAACAGACATCCGGATTGATCGGGTCTTTATTGGATCGTGCACCAATAGCCGTATCGAGGATTTGCGTTCGGCGGCAGCCGTTCTCGCTGGACGGCGGGCAACCGTACCAGGGCTTGTTTCACCGGGTTCAGCGGCTGTGAAGCGACAAGCGGAAGAAGAGGGCCTTGATCGCATTTTTCGCGATGCCGGATTGGAATGGGCTGATTCAGGATGCTCAATGTGTGTTGGCATGAATGGCGATCTTGTTCCATCGGGTGAACGCTGCGCCTCAACGACCAATCGTAATTTTAAGGGGCGGCAAGGGCAGGGCGCACGCACGCATCTCATGTCTCCCGCCATGGTGGCTGCGGCGGCCGTCACGGGCCATTTAACCGATATGCGCGCGCTCCTTGCAGGACGGACCGTATGACCCCTTTAACCAAGGTCGAGAGTGCTGCAATTCCTTTGGCGCTCGCCAATGTCGACACGGATCAGCTCATTCCAGCGCGGTTCATGAAACGGCCGCGGGGCGACGGTTACGGCTCTTTTCTTCTGCATGATCTGCGGGCGGAAGCTGGTAATGAGGCCGCGAAACTGGATGATCCGCTCTTTCAGAATGCAGAAATCTTGATCGCACGCCGCAATTTTGGTTCTGGCTCCTCTCGCGAGGCGGCCGTTTACGCTCTTGCTGATTTTGGGATTCGTTGCGTCTTCGCACCAAGCTTTGGCGATATATTTGCCTCCAATGCAGTTAAGAATGGCGTTCTGCCCGCGCAATTAGCTGAAGGCGATATCGAGACTTTGCTTACCGATGGCCTGATTGCGCAGGGTGGAGCGGTACGCGTCGACCTTTCAGATCAAATGCTTCACTGCGGCAATCGTGTTTTTCATTTCGATATCGACCCGGTGTGGAAGAAACAATTGCTCAATGGCTGGGACGATATTGATATGACGCGTAGCTATCAAAACGCGATCGAAGCGTTTGTTGAGGGCGATCGTGTCAAGCGTCCTTGGGCAGAGCCTGATCGTGATGGACCGGTTGCATCAGGTTGAGTTTTCGAGACGTGCACGCAAGCCCGCCTCATCAATAATCACGATGTGGCGGTAAGTAATCTCGATTAAGCCATCTTTTTCTAAGCTGCGTAAAATTGAATTCGCCGTTGTGCGTGCCACATTGGCCATAGCAGCGATTTCTTCCTGCGAAAAAAAGACATCAAAGCGTTGGCCATGTTTGGCGCCGTCACGAATTCCCGCAAGCCGCATTAACGTTGCGATAAAGCGGGCCGTCGTATCACGGATCATCAGATCGGCGATTGCACCAATGGCTGTCCGCAGATGAAATTGCGTAATCACGGCCAAATGACGCAGGATTTCTGGATCGTTTGCAATCAGCTGGTTGAGATTGGGTAGGCTCACATGGAGCAGCTCTGAATCTTGTGCTGCCGAAACGCCGACCATACGCGGCTGACCAGTCAGTGCCGAGGGTTCGCCAAACCAAATTCCGGTTGGGAGGAAATGCGCGATAAAAGTGTTGAGTGTTCCTGTAGCAATCTCAACGCGCATTCCGCCGGATAGAACAAGATAAATCCCGCCCGCCGGATCACCGATATGGTAGAGCGATTCACCGGCACGCACGCGTTGCCTCACCGCCTTGTCCAAGACGGCTTTGCGCGCATTAACGGGCAGCTTTGCAAGGAGTGGATCATCCTCGATCAATGCTGAGACCGGCCCGGAAAATCCCATCAGCTACGTCCCGTTTCGGTGCGAATTGTCCGTTGCCAGACAGAAAGGCCTGACGATGCGGTGCTAAGTTTCCCTTAGCACAGGGGAGCGCATTATGAGCGGTCAAATTGTGCTTTGGGAGAATAGAAAATGGTTCGCATGCAAACGACTCGATTGATCGGCTCGTGCCTTGTGGGAATGGCGCTGAGCCTTGCATCAGCTTCGTGGGCACAAGAGCCAGCTAAAAAGCCGAATATTCTGGTCATCTGGGGCGATGATATCGGCCAGTTCAATATCAGCGCCTACAATATGGGGATGATGGGCTATAAAACGCCCAACATTGATAGCATTGCGAAAGAAGGCGCGCTGTTCACGGATTGGTATGGGCAGCAAAGTTGCACAGCCGGTCGCGCCGCCTTCGTGACCGGACAATCACCCATTCGCACAGGTCTCACCAAAGTGGGCTTGCCTGGAACGCCGGAGGGGATGAAGGCTGAAGATCCGACCGTCGCCACGCTCTTAAAACAACAAGGCTATGTGACCGGGCAGTTTGGGAAGAACCACCTCGGCGATCGCGATGATATGTTGCCGACCGCTCACGGTTTTGATGAATTCTATGGGAACCTCTACCACCTCAATGCTGAGGAAGAGCCAGAAAATCCGGATTACCCAAAAGATCCGGCATTCAAAAAGCAATTCGGCCCGCGTGGCGTCATTCATTCCTTTGCCAATGGGCCCATCACGGATACCGGCCCGCTGACACGCAAGCGGATGGAAACGATTGACGAAGAAGTGACGACGAAGGCTTTGGCTTTCATCGATAAGGCTGTGAAGGATAGCAAGCCGTTCTTCGTTTGGTATAACACGACACGCATGCACATTTTCACCCATCTCAAACCTGCGTCACAAGGCAAGACGGGCTTGGGTGTTTATGCCGATGGCATGGTTGAACATGATGGCATGGTTGGCCAGCTTCTACAGAAGCTGAAAGATCTCAAGATCGAAGACAACACGATCGTGATGTATTCGACAGATAATGGTGCTGAAACCTTCACATGGCCCGATGGCGGAACGACAATGTTCCGAGGCGAAAAAAATACCAATTGGGAAGGTGGCTACCGTGTTCCAACCGTTATCCGTTGGCCGGGTGTGATCAAGCCGGGCACAGTCATCAACGAGATCGGCGCGCATGAAGACATGCTGTCCACCTTTGTTGCAGCGGCTGGCAATCCGAACATCAAACAGGAATTGCTAAACGGCAAGAAGATCGGTGATCGCACGTATAAAGTGCATCTCGACGGCTACAATCTCATGCCCGTGCTAAAGGGTGAGGGCACTTGGCCGCGTAAGGAATTCATCTATTGGACCGACGATGGCTCGGTTGCCGCTGTGCGGTACAATATTTGGAAAATCACGTTCCTGAAGCAGAATGCGCTCGGGCTCAAAGTGTGGCAGCAGCCTTTCGAGGAATTAAGGGC
>VERN01000027.1 GCA_018882635.1 Beijerinckiaceae bacterium
TCTCAATCACGCTTTTGCGGGCGCTTGCAGCGACCTATGAGCGCCATGGGCGCCATCTTATCCCCGTTCTCGTCTATCGCCCCGAAACCGTGGTGAGAGATCAGGACGGTCGGAGCGCTGAGGTCTTGCCGCCGTCCATCACCACGGTTCTTTATCGGCCCGCCGATGTGCCGACCCATTTCCGGCGCTGGTTTCTCGATTGCCCCTTTGCCATCGCGATCCCCGAGGCTGTCTGGCGGGCTTGCCCTCAGCGTCTGCTTGATCTTGCATCCAGCGGTTCGGCGATTGTTCTGAAGGATCGGTGGGACGGGCCGGAGATTATGCCGCCCGCCATCACGCTTTAATGCGGCGCGCGATCAGATCACAATTCCTCGCGCTGAAACGCTTTGCGCACTTCGTAATAGAACGGCACCGGCAGGCGGTGGTGCATCCCGGCTTCAATCCGCTTTTGCAATTCGTCGATCACCACGGTCGTGATGGTCGGTAGATCCAGCGTCTTGGCTTCCTCGATCGGAATCCAGACGAGCTCGACCAATTCCGTCTCAGGCCCCACTACGCCTTCAACCTTATGCGCGATCGCACTCGCATCGACCGCGAAAAACCGCGCATCGAATCGTTTGGGCCGTTTCGGCGGCGTCACGGCGCGCGCAATAAAATGCAGCGCCTCAAGATCGGGGAAGACGCCGGCGTCTTTGAAGGCTGTCCACGGACCTTCAGGAACGAAT
Source organism: Beijerinckiaceae bacterium (assembly GCA_018882635.1). Taxonomy (GTDB): domain Bacteria; phylum Pseudomonadota; class Alphaproteobacteria; order Rhizobiales; family Beijerinckiaceae; genus TNE-4. The sequence continues at coordinate 726 of VERN01000027.1, forward strand.
TCGGGCGCACCATGCTCGCGCGTGCCGATCATTAGCCCGGTTTCTTCAAAGGTTTCGCGAATGGCCGCAAGCCCGAGCGCGCGCGCGCGCGATAGGGTGGGGCGCTGCACGCGTTTAAGCAGTTTTTCTTCGACGATCGGATGCAGCATGCCGGAGGCGCTCATCTTCCGATCATCACCTTCGATCCGGCCACCAGGAAAAACGAATTTGCCCGGCATGAATTTATGTCCGGGATGGCGTTTCCCCATCAGCACTTTTGGCTTGGGGCCAACGCGATCAATCAAGATAAGCGTGGCGGCGTCTTTCGGTTTTAGATTGGGCCAGCGGCGTTCGCGCTCGGCATTCGTCATCCGCTTCGTCAATTCGGCCGCTGAACTCATCAGTCAGACTTTCCCGTCTCGTGTGTCGCCTCATCATGATCCTTGCCGCCGAAGCCATGCATCCGCATGGCCCATTGCAGGCCGACGATCGCACCCTTGATGGGTTGGATGAGGGCGAGCGACAGGATCACGGTAAGGGCGGGCCATAAAATCGCGTGGATCACAATCGGCCATTCGGAATGTTGTTCGGCCGACATAAGACCCGCGACAACGAGATGGCCGACGAGAAAGATCACGATATAGGCTGGCAGATCATCGGCCCGATGGTGATGAAATTCCTCACCGCAAATGGCACAGCGATCGACAGTTTTGAGAAATTTTTGAAACAGCTTGCCCTGGCCACAATGGGGGCAACGGCCACGAAAGCCGCGCCTCATCGCTTCCCAGCGATCGCGTTTTTCCGGGACCGCGCCATCGGCTGTGAATTGATAGGCGCTCATTTCCGTTTGCTCCTCGCTTTGGCCCGTTCGGGCTTACGCTTTTCATTGTTGCTGCCGCGTGGCCCGCGTCCGCGCTGGCCGCGCGGCGTGCCTTTGCGGCCTTCCGACAAGATCTCAAATCGCAACGCGCCCGCAATCGGTGCCGCCTCAACAAGTTTCACCGTCACCGGATCGCCAAGCCGGAATGTTTCGCCGGTCCGCTCGCCAATCAAAGCGTGTGTGGGCTCATCATACCGATAGAAATCGGCGCCGATGGTTGAGGCGGGCACAAACCCATCGGCCCCTGTATCGTTGAGCTTCACGAACAAGCCCGATTTCGTCACGCCTGCGACCTTGCCCTCGAAAGATGCGCCAATCTTGTCGACAAGATGATGCGCAATCAGTCGGTCGATGGTTTCACGTTCTGCCGCCATCGCGCGGCGTTCGGCGGCCGAAATTTTGGCCGCGATTTCCGGCAAGTCAGGCAACACCGCATCAGGCAGGCCATCGGGGCCAAGCTTCAAAGCGCGAATGAGCGCGCGATGCACAATGAGATCGGCATAACGGCGGATGGGCGAGGTGAAATGCGCGTAGCGGCGCAAATTCAAACCGAAATGGCCCAGATTTTCCGCCGCATATTGGGCCTGCGCCTGAGACCGCAGCACAATCTCATTGACGAACAGCTGGTGCTCCGAGCCTTCGACCTTGGCCAGAATACGGTTGAACAATTCCGGCGTCAGCGCACCTTGCGAGCCAATCTTGATGCCAATGGACGCAAGCACTTCCGACAGGACGCGCATTTTTTCGGTCGAAGGTTCATCATGCACGCGATAGAGAAGGGCGCTGCGATGTTTCTCAAGCGTTTCAGCCGCCGCGACATTCGCCAAGATCATGAATTCTTCGATCAAACGATGCGCATCCAGACGCTCAGGCACAATCACACGATCAACCGTGCCGTCTGGTCTCAAAATGATTTTCCGTTCCGGTAAATCGAGATCAAGCGGTTGGCGGATGTCACGGGCGCGGCGCGCGGCGTGATAAGCCTCCCATAAAGGCTTCAGCACGGGCTCAAGCAGCGGCGCCGTCACATCATCGGTGAGGCCTTCTATTGCAGCCTGCGCTTGCGGATAAGCGAGCTTTGCTGCCGAACGCATCATCACGCGATGGAAAGAATGCGAGATCTTCTTGCCATCAGCATTCAAGATCATGCGCACAGCGAGTGCGGGGCGATCTTCCAGCGGCCGCAGCGAGCACAAATTATTGGAGATGCGCTCCGGCAGCATCGGCACAACCCGATCGGGGAAATAGACCGAATTGCCGCGCGTCACCGCTTCACGATCAAGCGCCGATCCCGGACGGACATAGGCGGCAACATCAGCAATCGCGACCGTAACGATAAACCCGCCTTTATTCTCGGGGTTATCGTCTTGTGCTGCATGCACCGCATCGTCATGGTCTTTGGCATCGGCCGGATCAATCGTGATGAGTGGCAGGCTGCGCCAATCTTCGCGACCTGCCATGGTGGCTGGTTGCGCGTTTTCCGCTTCAGCTAAAACCGCTGCCGAAAATTCATTCGGAATATTGTGCGCGTAAATCGCGATCAGGCTGATCGCCTTCTCCGATTTGACCGAGCCGAGGCGCTCTTTCACGCGCGCCTGTTCAAGACCGAACCGGCTGCGCGCCGCGGGCACGACGGAGACGAGGTCGCCATCCTTGGCGCCATTCTCGTCGCCCGGGCGAATAGCGAGTTCGCGGCCTTGCGCCTTCTTGTCGACGGGAACAATGCGTCCACCGCCATCCTTGCCCGCGCGAAAGACGCCGAGCACTTGCTGATCGCTCTTATCGAGCACTTTGATGATACGCGCGGCGTAATCGCCAGCACGATCCTGCTCGACGCGCAAAAGAACGCGATCGCCGTAACCGGGAATCTTCAAGCCGGGCTTCGGCCGTTTTGGCAGAAACACATGGATGCGCGGCGCGCGTCCGAAATTCTTCTCGTCCCATTCAACCGGCGTGGCGAGGAGATCGCCATCGCGATCGCGCAACGTGATTTCCGCGACAACAACCGGCGGTAATGTGCCGGGCTTGTTGAGCGCCTTACCCTTGCGGCCGAGAAGGCCTTCATCCTCCATCTCGCGCAAGAGACGCTTGAGCGCGATGCGCGCGCCGCCCTTAATGCCAAAGGCGCGCGCAATCTCCCGCTTGCCGGTGTCAGCCGGTTCAGAACGGATAAATTCGAGAATGGCCTCCTTGGAAGGGAGACCCTCTGCGTCTTGCATCTGATGTGGAGCCTTAGCCATGGCTCACCGGGCAGGGGGGCTGGGACATGCCCTCTATGTGGCATGCCCAAGCCTCAATTGCCATGGAGGCACGCGAAGACGAGCTATTCGCTTGCCGCTGCCTTCTTAGGCGCTGCTTTCTTGGCCGCTGGCGTCTTGGCAGGAGCCTTTTTGGCGGCCGGCTTCTTAGCCGCGGCCTTCTTTTCGGCGGGCTCTTTCTTCGTCGCCGCCTTTTTCGCCGGTGCTTTCTTTGCAGCCGCCTTGCGAGCGGGTTTCTTTTTGCCCGATGCCTCAGCGCGGGCGGCCAGAAGCGGCAAGGCGTCTTCCAGCGTCACGGTTTCGGGCGAAAGGGATTTCGGCAAGGTGGCGTTGACCGACCCGTGCTTCACATAAGGCCCATAGCGTCCTGCATGGACGGTCACAGGCCCCCCATCGGGATGTTGGCCGATCTCGCGACCGGCCGGAGCGCCGCGTCCGCCACCACCGCGCCCGGCACCGCTTTCCTTGGCGATGATCAGATCAATCGCGCGGTTCGGCCCAATGCTGAGCACATCATCGTCCTTGCTCAGGCTCGCATAGACCTTGCCATGCTGGACATAAGGCCCAAACCGGCCGATCCCCGCCTTGATCGGGTCGCCGCTTTCCGGATGTTTGGCGACTTCGCGCGGCAGCGAGAGCAGCGCAATCGCCATCTCGAGCGTCACCTGATCCGGCGGCGTGCCCTTTGGCAGCGAGGACATTTTACGTTCCTTGCCATCGCCACGCTGGACATAAGGACCATAGCGGCCATCGCGCACGCTGATTTCTTCCTGCGTGTCGGGATCTTCGCCCAGAACGCGCGGGCCTTCGGCTTCCGTCGCCGACAATTGCCGCGTGAAATTGCATTCCGGATAATTCGAGCAGCCGATGAAGGCGCCAAATTTGCCAAGCTTCAGCGAGAGCTGGCCTTGGTTGCATTTCGGGCACCCTCGTGGATCACCGCCCTCCGCCTTTTGCGGAAAGACATGCGGTCCCATGATCTCGTTGAGCGCATCAAGCACTTGGGTCGTGCGCAATTCTTTGGTGCCGTCGATCGCTGCCGAGAATTCTTCCCAAAACCGGCGTAGCAGCGTCTTCCAATCGATTTCGCTGTTCGAGACGCGATCGAGATCTTCTTCGAGCGCGGCCGTGAAATCGAATTCGACATAGCGCGTGAAAAAGCTTTCCAGAAACGCCGTCAGGATCATTCCAATATCGGATGGAATGAGCTTTTTCTTGTCGAGATTGACGTAGCGACGATCGCGCAGCACGGCCAGAACCGAGGCATAGGTCGAGGGCCGACCAATGCCGAGCTCTTCCATTTTCTTGACGAGCGAAGCTTCCGAATAACGCGGCGGCGGTTCGGTGAAATGTTGGCTGACGTCGAGCTTTTCACGTGAAATCGGCTCGCCCTGCTTCATCGCAGGCAAACGGCCTTCTTCATCATCTTCGCCCGCAACCGGATCATCGCGATCTTCTTGGTAAAGCCGCAAGAAGCCGTCGAACTTCACCACTTGTCCCGTGGCACGTAAATCAAGCGTGCGCGCGCCTGCTTTGGCTTCAATATCAACCGTCGTGCGCTCGAGCTCCGCCGATTCCATCTGGCTCGCCAAGGTGCGGACCCAGATCAGCTCATAAAGCTTGGCCTGCTCGGCATCGACATAGCGGGCCACTTCACGCGGGCTGCGGGCAAGATCGGTTGGCCGGATCGCTTCATGCGCTTCCTGCGCATTCTTCGCTTTCGATTGATAGCGGCGCGGGGCCTGCGGGACATAGCGGTCGCCATAATCCTTGCCGATCACGCGGCGCGCCGAGGCGATGGCTTCCGGTGCCATATCGACACCATCGGTACGCATATAAGTAATGAGGCCGACCGTCTCACCGCCGAGTTCGACCCCTTCATAAAGACGCTGGGCGAGCTGCATCGTGCGAGCGGGCGCAAAGCCGAGCTTGCGGCTGGCTTCCTGCTGCAGGGTGGACGTCGTGAAAGGCGGGTAGGGGTGCCGCTTGGCTGGCTTGGCCTCGACCGAACGGACCTTATAGCTAGCTTCGACCAGCGCTTTCTTGAAGTCTTCCGCCTCGGCGCCGGTTCCGATGTCGAGCCGGGTGATTTTCTTGCCGTCGGCGCCAACGAGCCGCGCCGTGAAGGCCGCGCCCGCCGCCGTCTTCAGATGGGCGAGGATCGACCAATATTCGCGCGGCACGAAGGTCTCGATCTCGCGCTCGCGGTCGCAGACGAGCCGCAAGGCTACGGACTGCACCCGACCAGCTGAGCGAGCGCCCGGCAGTTTGCGCCACAGCACCGGGGACAGGGTGAAGCCCACGAGATAGTCGAGCGCCCGGCGGGCGAGATAGGCATCGACCAGCGCCTGATCGATCTCGCGCGGATGCGCCATGGCCTCCTTGATGGCATCCTTGGTGATTGCGTTGAATGTCACGCGTTCGACCGGGGTGTCCTTCAGGACGCGGCGCGCCTTGAGCGCTTCGAGAATATGCCAGGAGATGGCCTCGCCTTCGCGGTCAGGGTCGGTCGCGAGGATGAGGCGGTCGGCGGATTTGACGGAAGCCGCAATCTCGGAGACGCGCTTCGACGACTTCGCGTCGATCTCCCACTTCATGGCGAAATCATCGCTCGGGTCGACCGCGCCATCCTTGTTCTCAAGGTCGCGAATATGACCGAACGACGCCACGACCTCATAGTCGGAGCCGAGATATTTATTGATCGTCTTGGCCTTGGCCGGAGATTCGACGATCACGAGCTTCATTGAAAAACCTCAAGAATAAGACGTCGGAAGAGGGCCCTGCGACAGTGCCGACCCCCTCGGAGCCGCGATCAATGGATGAGGTCGGGGGCGGCTGTCAAATGGGGGGAGGGACGAAAAGGCGGGTTCGAGGGCCTTTCGACCGCTCCAATGCAGGCTTCCACGACCCCTTCAACGCACCATTTCCGCGTAAATAAAAAATAATATATTTCAATGCCTTACCAGTTTAGCCGGAATCATTTTCTGAAAGCCTTTATAAAGCGCCTGAAAATTTTTTTCATCGGCACCCCATCAGAGCCATCGCCCGAGGGGGCTTGAGCAGTGAAATCTTCCCAAACGGAAGGCTAAGCCCGTTTCGGTCCTGCTTGCTTTGCGAAGCCGTCCAAACGCCGTCATTCATCGCCTGAGGCTTAACCGAAAGAAAAAGACCCTAGTGGGTTTCTCTAACCTCTCCTTGCCGCCCTTCCGGATTCCACCTATAGCCCTCACTTTAATGAGCGCGCCCGGCACCCCCCTATTCCCGCACAGGCACCTCCTCGGCATCGAGGGGTTGTCTCCCGCCGATATTGAGACGCTGTTGGCGCTCGCCGAAGAGGCGGTCCTCGTCTCGCGTCAGGTCGAGAAGAAGAAGGCGACCCTCAGAGGCCGGACCCAGATTAACCTCTTCTTCGAGGCGTCCACCCGCACCCAGGCCTCGTTTGAGCTCGCCGGGAAACGGCTTGGCGCTGACGTCATGAATATGTCGGTCGGCTCGTCCTCGATCAAAAAGGGCGAGACCCTGATCGACACGGCCATGACACTGAATGCTATGCGGCCAGATCTGATCGTGGTCCGGCATCACGCCGCTGGAGCCGTTCATCTGCTCGCCCGCAAGGTCGATTGCTCGGTCATCAATGCAGGCGATGGCGCGCACGAACATCCGACCCAAGCCCTGCTCGACGCCCTGACCATCCGTCGGAACAAGGGCAAGATCCGCGGTCTCGTGGTCGCGATCTGCGGCGACATTCTCCATTCCCGTGTGGCCCGCTCCAACATCATTCTCCTCAACGCGATGGGCGCTGAGGTCCGTGTGGTCGGTCCGGCCACGCTGATCCCACCCGGCATTGAGCGGATGGGCGTCGCGGTCTTCACCGATATGAAGGAAGGCCTGCGTGATGCTGACATCGTCATGATGCTCCGCCTCCAGCGTGAGCGGATGCACGGTGCCTTCGTCCCTTCGGTGCGCGAATATTTCCGCCGTTATGGCTTGGATGCCGAAAAGCTCGCCTACGCCAAACCGGATGCCCTTGTAATGCACCCCGGCCCGATGAACCGCGGCGTTGAGATTGCATCCGACATTGCCGATGGCGCGCAATCGCTGATCCGCGAGCAGGTTGAAATGGGCGTGGCGGTCCGCATGGCCGTGCTTGAGGCGCTCGCCTCCCATTTGCCGAACGGATGATCCGATGACATCGCTTCTCATCCGTAATGCCCGCCTGATCGACCCGGCCTTGGGCCGTGAGACGCAAGGCGATTGCCTGATCGAGAATGGCCGCATTGCCAAGCTCGGATCGGTGTCGACGCAAGCCGACCGCACGATTGATGGGAAAGGCCGCGTGCTCGCACCGGGCCTCATTGATATGCGCGCCTTCATCGGCGAGCCGGGTGCGGATTATCGTGAGACTTTGGCCTCCGCATCGCTCGCGGCCGCCATTGGTGGGGTGACCACCGTTTTGTCGATGCCGGAAACAAGTCCGCCGGTTGATGATCCGGCGGTGGTTGATTTCATCATGCGCCGTGCGCGTGACACTGCCAAAGTCCGCATCCTGCCGACCGCCGCCCTTACAAAAGGTTTGGAAGGCAAGGAAATCGCCGAATTGTCATTGCTGGCGGACGCTGGCGCGGTCGCTTTCACCGATGGCTCGCACACAATCCGCAATGCGCAAGTGTTCCGTCGCCTGCTCGCTTATGCGCAGGAACTCGGCGTGTTGATCATGCACTTCCCGCAAGATCGCGATCTGGCGGGCGAAGGCGTGATGAATGAGGGCGAACTCTCGACCCGTCTCGGGCTGATTGGTATTCCTCGTGAAGCCGAGACCATCATGCTCGAGCGTGATTTACGCCTCGTGCGTCTGACCGGCGCGCGTTATCACGCGGCGATGATTTCCTGCGAGGAATCCGTTCGTTTGATTGCGCAAGCCAAGCAGGACGGCCTGCCCGTTTCGTGCGGTGTCTCGATCAATCATCTGACATTGAACGAAAACGATATTGGGGATTACCGCACCTTCCTCAAACTCAATCCGCCATTGCGGCATGAGGATGAGCGCGTGGTTCTGGTGGATGCTTTGGCCCGCGGAATCATTGATGTGATCGTCTCTGATCATGATCCGCAGGATGTCGAAGTGAAGCGCCAACCTTTTGCAGAAGCCGCCCCCGGCGCGATCGGTCTTGAGACGATGCTCGCCGCTGGTTTGCGCCTCGTGCACAATGGTGACGTCAGCTTGCCGCGCCTCTTGCAGGCGATGAGTGCCACACCGGCAAGCCTTCTCGGCCTCGAGCAGGGGCATTTGTCGGAAGGCGCGCTCGCCGACCTGATCCTGTTTGATCCGGATGAGCCCTTCGTGCTCGATGCCGAAACGCTTCATTCAAAATGCCACAATACACCGTTCGACGGTGCGCGCCTGCAAGGGCGCGTGCACGTTACGATTGTAGGCGGCGAAATTGTCTACTCTGAAGAAACTGTCTGATCGGACGGGGTGACGCTCGCTCAGGCGCACTCTCCTATGAGCCATTGAAGGTCGCGTTATGCCGCTCTCTATCCTCATCGCTTCGATCATCTTTGGTTATCTCATGGGTTCGATTCCGTTCGGCCTCGTGCTTACAAAAATGGCTGGCACGCAGGACATCCGCACGATTGGTTCTGGCAATATCGGCGCCACCAATGTGCTGCGCACTGGCAAAAAGGGGCTGGCGGCGTTGACCCTTTTGGGCGACGCGTTGAAGGGCACTGTCGCTGTCTTGTTCGCGAAAGCGTTTGGTGGCTATGAGGCCGCCTTGATTGCAGGTCTGTGCGCCTTCCTTGGTCATCTCTTTCCGATCTGGTTGAAGTTTAAAGGCGGCAAGGGTGTCGCGACCTATATCGGCGTGCTTGCGGGCCTCGCATGGCCTGCGGCGCTAGGCTTTTGCGGCATTTGGCTCGGTGTGGCCTATCTCACCCGTTACTCGTCGCTCTCGGCGTTGGTCGCGAGCGCGTGCACACCAATCGGGCTTTATTTTGCGGGCGATCATGCCGCGGCCGCATTGTTCGTCGTGCTCACGGTTCTGCTTTTTTGGAAGCACGCACAAAATATTCAACGCCTGCGTAATGGCACGGAAGGCAAGATCGGTAGCTCATGACCGACACGGGACGCGGCACGGGTCAGCGTCTCACCGATGAGCAACGGATCGAATGGCTACGCCTGATACGCGCTGAAAGTGTTGGCCCTCTCACCTTTCGCTCGCTCATCAATCGCTTCGGCGGTGCGGGCAATGCGCTTGATGCGTTGCCGGGGTTACTCGCCGAACGCGGCAAGACAATCCGCATTCCCTCGCGTGACGAAATCGAGCGCGAGATTGAGCGTGGCCTGCGCATGGGCGCTTCGTTCATCGCCTTGGGCGAGCCTGCCTATCCGAAATTGCTCGCAGCCATTCCTGCTGCTCCGCCCATGATAGCCATGATGGGGCGGATCGAAATGGCTGCGCGGCCAGCGATTGCCATGGTCGGTGCGCGCAACGCCTCGGCAACGGGTCTGCTCATGGCCGAACGCCTCGCCGGTGAGTTAGGGCGTGCCGGTTTTACAATCGTCTCTGGTCTTGCGCGCGGGATCGACACCAAAGCGCACGCGGCATCGTTGGCAACGGGAACGGTCGCAGTTTTTGCAGGCGGCCTTGATCACATTTATCCCTCTGAAAATCGTGCGCTCGCTGAACGCATCGCGGCAGAAGGCTGCCTGATCTCTGAAATGCCGCTTGGTTGGGAGCCGCGTAGTCGTGATTTTCCACGTCGTAATCGCATTGTGTCCGGATTGACGCTCGGTGTCGTGGTGATCGAAGCCGCGCGACGCTCAGGTTCACTCATTACAACGCGCTTTGCCTTGGAGCAGGGCAGGGAAGTGTTCGCAATTCCCGGTTCGCCGCTCGACCCGCGCGCTGAAGGCACCAATGACCTTCTGCGCGATGGCGCGAATTTGGTCACCTCAGCTGAGGATATTGTGCGCGTGGTTGAGCCGCTGATCGGGCGTGAACCGCCACCCGAAGGCGTCGATGAAGACCCGTATCGCCGCGAGCCGCAACCGCTTTGGGATGAACTTGAACTTTTTGCTGGCGATACGCCGGCCTTCGCGGAAAAAGATGCGCCGATTTTAGACGTTCCCGCGAGCGAAGAACCGCCACCGGAGAGGAGAGATCCGGCGGCGGTTCTGACGGCACTCATGGGGCCGTCGCCCGTCCCAATCGATGCGCTGGTCCGCCTCTCAGGCCTCAGCCCGGCTCTGGTCAACGCGACCCTCGTTGACCTCGATTTAGCGGGGCGTCTCGAAAGGCACGGAACAGGTATGGTGGCGTTACGCTGAAGAGGTTTTTTGTTGCGCGAAAACGTCCTGTTCGCGTTTCACCTCAAACAGCGCCATATCAAGAAAATACCCGATCAAACCGAGCCCTGCTTGCTTGGTGTCGTGCGATAGCGCTTCCAATTGCGGCGCGAGCTGCTCAAGGGCAGCAACCCGTTTCGCGCGCCGGGCCGCAGCAGCAGCCGATTGCGGCGCTACGCGTTGCAGCATCGGGGCGGGACTGTCTGAGGAAAAGGTTTTAGCGGTCTGCATGCGAAGGACCCATCTAAAGGGAGATCAGGACACGCAACGCAACAATGCAACCGGTAACTGTCTTGATAAGAATACTAGACGAAAAATTGCATTATTCAACCCGTCGAAAAGAACGGAGTTGATGCAACCTTTGGTTGTGTAAGGGTGAAAAAGATCAGGTCAGGACGGCGAGCGCGATCGGCATCGAGATCATGGCAATCAATGTTTGCACCGTGATCATTTCGGCGATCAAAGGCGCATCGCCGCCCATTTGCCGGGCCAACACATAGCCACCTGACGCGGTCGGAACGGACGAGCAGATGACCACCACAGCCAAGGCGGTTCCGTTCAACCCAAAAAGCAACGCCAGTCCGACGGCCATGGCCGGCATCAATGCGAGCTTCAAAGCCGCCGAGACATAAATACTGGCACGCGGGCGTGCCATTTTTCCAAGTTCAAGACCCGCGCCCACGCAGAGGAGGCCGCCCGCAAGCGAGGCGCGTCCGATCATCTCAGCTGTCGTCATAATGGGGCCGGGTAACTTCACCCCAATCAAATTGATTCCAATCCCAATCGCGCAGGACCAAATGAACGGATTTTTGACCAGCGTGATGATGAACGCACGCGGCGATAATTTCGCCGGGGCCGCATAGCGCGACAAGACGAGAAGGGCGAGCACGTTCAAGAGCGGAATCATCGAGGCGATTGCCACGGCGCATAATGTCGTTCCGGCTTTGCCAAACAGGCTCGCCGTCAGCGAGAGCGCAACAAACGTGTTCCAGCGGGTCGAACCTTGAAAGAGCGATGTGAATGAAGGCCCGCTCATGTCGAGCATCTTCTGCAATGGCGCGCGGAACAGGATCAGCAATGCACTCATCACCAAGATCGCACCAATGAGCGATGCGCCCATAGCCGCAAATGGGACCGAGCCGAGATCCGAGCGGATCAGCGTTTCGATGATGACGGCAGGAAACAGAATATAATAGGTGACCTTTTCAAAGCCGTCCCATTGCGCCGGTGAAATGATGCCGCGCACTTTGGTTCCCCAGCCGATCAGAATGATCAGGAATACTGGCAAGAGGCTAGGGATCACATCATGCATCGTCATCGCGGGACTCCGAATACCGGGCGCGATCAAGCGTTGTGATGCGATCGATAACGCCTTGAAGAATGTAGGCCGCCGCCATTTTGTCGACGAGTTCACCACGGCGTGCACGCGATGCATCGGCCTCAAGCAGCGTGCGTGTGACGGCGGCGGTGGATAATCGCTCATCCCAGAAAAATTGCGGCAACTGGGTTTTCTGCGCGAGATTGCGAGAGAAGGCTTTGGTAGCCTGCACGCGAGGACCTTCGCTGCCATCCATATTGAGCGGCAACCCGATCACTAGCACCGCCACGCCATGCTTGTCTGCGAACTTCAGCAACGCCTCGACATCAGCGGTGAATTTTGTCCGGCGGATCGTTTCGAGGGGTGAGGCAATCCGGCGTTCGACGTCCGAGAGGGCAAGGCCGATGGTCTTGGTGCCGAGGTCGAGGCCCATCAGCCGCGCGCCGCGCGGCAGGGCATGAATCTCTTCCAGACTGATCATCGGCACGGCCATAACGGCGCTCTACGCGGTTTGCAGGGTTCAGGGAAGGGCAATGCAGGCGGCCCCCTCCCGCTTTGCCCGCGAACGCCCTAAAAAGCGGGGACAACAAGGAGACAGGCCATGCAGATCGTCTGGTACGGACATTCGACCTTCAAACTCAGCTTCGACGACAAGATCGTCTTGATCGACCCGTTCTTCACGGGCAATCCAGCCTTTGAGGGTGATGCGGCGAAAGCCTGGGCCGGAACCACCCATATCCTCGTGACCCACGGCCATGGTGACCATGTAGGCGATGCGGTGGCGATCTCGAAGGCGACCGGTGCGCCGGTTGCGACCAATTACGATCTCTGCATGTGGATGGCGGCCAAAGGCCTTGAGAAGTTCGAGCCCATGAACACCGGCGGCACGGTCGATATGGGCGGTTTCACGGTCACTTTGGTCCGCGCAGACCATTCCTCGTCGGTGTTCGAAGACGGCCATGGCACGGATCTCGGCTCGGCTAATGGCTTGATCGTCAAGGCCAAGGGCCAGCCGACCGTCTATGCCATGGGCGATACCGATATCTTCAGTGACATGGCGCTCTTAAACGAGATTCACCAGCCTGACGTTCTGTTGGTCCCGATTGGTGACCGTTTCACCATGGGCCCGGACGTCGCCGCCATGGCCGTCACCCGGTACTTCAAGCCCAAAGCGGTGATTCCCTGCCATTACGCCACCTTCCCGCTGCTGGTGCCGAATGCGGACAGCTTTGTGGCCGCGCTCGGTGGCAAGGTGCAGGCGGTGGTGCCGCAAAAGGGCATGCCGGTCACCATCTAACCGTCCCCCCGGCACGGGCCTCCCCATACTCGCCAACCGGGCCGGGCTTTGCTATAGCCCCGCCCGACCCCAACAGGATCGGATTGAACGCATGTCCGTCGATTCCGCCACGGTGCGGCGCATCGCCCATCTCGCGCGTATTTCCGTCAATGATGACGAAATCGCGCCCTTGCAGAATGAATTGAATGCCATCCTCGCCTTTGTCGAGCAGCTCAACGAAGTTGATGTCGCCAATGTCGAGCCAATGACCTCGGTCACACCGATGCAATTGCGCCAGCGCGAGGACAAGGTCACAGACGGCCATTACCCGAACAAGATTGTCGGCAATGCACCGCTGACCGAAGACAATTATTTCCTCGTTCCCAAAGTGGTGGAGTGAGCCGATGACCGATCTCACTCAATTGACGTTGGCTGAAGCACGCGACGCGGTGGCAGCCAAGACAATCTCCTCGACCGAAATCACCAAGGCCTTCGTCGACGCCGTTGAAAAGGCGCGACCGCTGAATGCCTATGTGCTGGAGACGCCGGAGAAGGCGCTCGCCATGGCGAAGGCATCTGACGAGCGCATCGCGAAAGGGCAGGCTGGCCCGCTCGAAGGTCTGCCACTCGGCATCAAGGATCTCTACGCCACTGAAGGCACACGCACGACGGCGTGCTCGAAGATCATCGGTAATTTTGTCCCCGCGTATGAATCGACCGTCACAAGCCAACTCTGGCGTGATGGCGCGGTGATGCTTGGCAAGCTGAACAATGATGAATTCGCGATGGGCTCGTCGAACGAGACATCGGCGTTTGGTCCGGTCGTGTCGCCGTGGCAGCGTACGGGCTCGAATGCGAAACTTGTTCCCGGTGGTTCGTCGGGTGGTTCATCCGCTGCGGTTGCTGCGAATATCTGTCTCGGTGCGACGGCGACTGACACGGGCGGTTCGATCCGCCAGCCCGCGGCCTTCACCGGCACTGTGGGCATCAAACCGACTTATGGCCGTTGCTCGCGCTGGGGCATCGTCGCTTTCGCCTCCTCGCTCGATCAAGCAGGACCGATCGCCAAGACTGTGCGCGATAACGCCATCCTGTTGCGCTCAATGGCCGGTTTCGATCCGAAAGATTCGACATCGGTTGATCGCCCTGTGCCCGATTATGAAAAGGCCGTCGGCGCATCGGTGAAGGGCATGAAGATCGGTATTCCGAAAGAATACCGCGTCGATGGCATGTCCGCTGAAATCGAAGCGCTGTGGCAGAAGGGCGCTGACATGCTCCGCGCTGCGGGTGCTGAGATTGTTGAAGTCTCGTTGCCGCATACGAAATATGCGCTGCCGGCCTATTACATCGTGGCCCCTGCCGAAGCCTCGTCAAACCTCGCCCGTTATGATGGCGTGCGTTACGGCGTGCGTGTGCCCGGCAAAGACATTGTGTCGATGTATGAGAACACGCGTGCTGAAGGCTTCGGCAAGGAAGTGCGCCGCCGCATCATGATCGGCACCTATGTGCTCTCGGCGGGCTATTACGACGCCTATTATGTCCGCGCGCAAAAAATCCGCACGTTGATCCGTCAGGATTTCGAAAAGGTCTATGCGCAGGGCGTCAACGCGATCCTGACACCCGCCACGCCATCAGCCGCATTCGGCATTGGCGAGAAGGGCGGTGCCGATCCGGTTGAGATGTATCTCAACGACGTGTTCACAGTCACGGTGAACATGGCGGGCTTGCCGGGTATAGCCGTTCCAGGCGGTCTGTCGACTGAAGGTCTACCGCTCGGTTTGCAATTGATCGGTCGCCCCTTCGACGAAGAGACTTTGTTCTCGCTCGGCGAAGTGATCGAGCAAGCCGCAGGGCGTATCGCTTTGCCGCAGCGTTGGTGGGCGTAAATTGGAAACGCTTGCCCGCCTTGTCCATGATCTCTCGCCGTTTCGCGGCGTGCTGGTGATGGCGTTCATCGATCCCGTCGTGGTCATCATTGGCCTTTGGATGGGATGGAATGCCACACAACCGGCGAAGATCATTCTCGCGGGGTTGGCAGCAGGTTTGGCAGGCACCGTGTTCGGTTTTCTGTCAACGCTTGTCGGATTGGGTTGGTTCGACGGCGGATATCGTTTTTGGGGGCCGCATGTGCTGTTCCGGATTTTTGCCGGGATGCTGTGGGCCGTGGCTGGATATGCGGCGCGACGCGTCAAGCGTCCAGCGTGAAGGATGAGGGCAGAGCGATGAACGCGACTGTGGATCCAAAGAAGCTCATCAAGGGCGCAACGGGTGATTGGGAAGTCGTCATCGGCATGGAAATTCATGCGCAGGTGACATCAAAGTCGAAACTCTTTTCAGGAGCGTCGACCGAATTTGGCGGCGATCCGAATGATCACGTCTCGCTCGTTGATGCCGCGATGCCCGGCATGCTGCCGGTGATCAATGCGGAGTGCGTCGCGCAAGCGATCCGCACAGGTCTTGGCCTGAAAGCGCAGATCAATCTGCGCTCTGTGTTCGATCGCAAGAATTATTTCTATCCCGATTTGCCGCAGGGCTATCAGATCTCGCAATACAAAGATCCGATCGTCGGCGAAGGCGAGGTTCTTGTTGATCTGCCTGATGGCCAGCAAATTACAGTCGGCATTGAGCGTCTGCATCTGGAGCAGGACGCCGGTAAATCCTTGCACGACCAATCCCCCACGCTGAGCTTCGTCGATCTCAATCGCTCAGGTGTCGCATTGATGGAAATTGTCTCGCGGCCGGATCTGCGTTCCTCGGAAGAAGCGCGCGCCTATGTCACAAAATTGCGCACCATTTTGCGCTATCTCGGCACGTGCGACGGCAATATGGAAGAAGGCTCGTTGCGCGCTGACGTCAACGTCTCGGTGCGCCGCCCGGGTGAAGCCCTCGGCACACGCTGCGAAATCAAAAACGTCAATTCCATTCGCTTCATCGGGCAAGCCATCGAATATGAAGCGCGCCGTCAGATTGGCATTCTCGAAGATGGCGGCAAGATCGATCAGGAAACGCGCCTGTTCGATCCCGGCAAGGGCGAGACGCGCTCCATGCGCTCGAAGGAAGAAGCGCATGATTATCGCTATTTCCCCGATCCCGATTTGCTGCCGCTTGAATTCACGCAAGCCTATGTCGATGAATTGAAAAAAGGCCTGCCGGAATTGCCGGATGAAAAGAAGGCCCGCTTCATCGCCACCTATGGTGTGACAGCCTATGATGCCGGCGTGCTGGTCGCCGAACGTGCGGGCGCCGATTATTTCGAGGCCGTTGCAAAAGGGCGCGATGGCAAAGCCGCCGCCAATTGGGTGATCAATGAACTCTTCGGCCGCCTGAACAAGGACGGCAAAGATGTGACGAATTCGCCCGTCTCGGCCGCGCAATTGGGCGGTATCGTTGATCTCATCAGCGAGGGCACAATTTCCGGCAAACTCGCCAAGGATCTCTTCGAAATCGTCTGGACTGAGGGCGGCGATCCCAAAGAGATTGTTGAAGCGCGCGGTATGAAACAAGTGACTGACACCGGCGCGATTGAAGCCGCCGTCGATGCCGTCATTGCTGCTAATCCCGACAAGGTCGAACAGGCAAAAGCCAAGCCGACGATGATCGGCTGGTTTGTTGGGCAGGTGATGAAGCAATCGGGTGGCAAGGCCAATCCGCAAGCGGTGAACGATATCCTGAAGGCTAAATTGGGAATCGAATAAACACGCTTTGCTTTTATAAGCGGTGATAAGACTGGCCGGGTCTGTTTTTAGATCCGGCCTTTCTGCATGAAAGGGCTTTCATACTTTATCAAATGCTGGCTATCGCCGCTTTTGGCTTTAGTCTCTCCGACTTTGCGGATCATGCGGGCGGTATGTGATCCGCTCACATCGCCATTTGTAGACCGAGCGTGCCCGGCGCGAGTGTGAGAAAAGCCCACGCCGCCCCCGATAGGACATTGGCAATTTGAAACGGAACCTGCGGCATGGTGCATGCACCCGCTGCGAGCGGCACCGTCGCGCGGAGCGGCCCGATGAAGCGACCGAAGAAGACGCCCGGAGCACCATATTTTTCGAAAAAAGCATGGCCCCGTTTGATCAGATCGGGATGGTTTTTCAGGGGCCACATCCGCGCAATTTGATCGTGATAATGATACCCAAGCCAATAGGACAGCCAGTCACCAAGGACGGCACCCAGAAAAGCGCCAAACCAAAGCGGGAGGAATTCAACCCCCGATGCGCCAGCCATCGCGCCAATGCCCCACAAAAGCACCGTTGCCGGCACCAAAAGCGAAAGGAACGCGAGCGATTCCGCAAAGGCCAATGCAAACACGATAAACGGGGCCCAACTTTGATGAGTGCGGACGAAGTCCAGCACGGGCTGCAAACTCTCAGGAATCGTCAAAACAAGGCCTCTCGCATGATGGGGAGATGGTTCCACCTGCCCTTCAAATGCTCTAGCATCATGGCAAATCAAGGGGGAGGCATTGATGCCCGCACGTTACGTCTTGCACGGTTTTTTCCGCTCTGGCCCAACCTATAAGGTGGCGCTCGCTCTATCGCTTTCGGGCGAACCCTACGCTTATGAGAGCATTGCGCTGCGTGAGGGCAAGCATAAAACACCAGAATTTCTTGCCAAAAACCGCTTTGGCCAAGTGCCGCTGTTGGAAGATCGTTCCAATGGCATGATGGTGTGCCAATCTGCCGCGATCCTCGATTATCTCGCCGATAAGACGGGCAAGCTCGGCGGCGCGACGCTCGCTGAGCGTCTTCAGGCGCGCGAATGGTGCTTATGGGATTTCGACCGCTTGGCGCTGAACATTTATCGTCCGCGCGCCGTCAAGCTCGGCCTGCGTCAACTCGATCCAGCCGTTGTCACGCAATATGAAACCGAAGGCAAAGCGGCTTTGCAGGTGCTTGATGATTGGTTGAAGGGCCGTAACTGGCTCGTAGGCGATCATCCGACTTTTGCTGACGTCGATGTCTATGGTGTCGTCGTGTATGCGCCCGATGGCGGCTATGATCTCTCGGCCTTTCCCAATATTGGCGATTGGATGAAGCGTCTGGAAGCGTTGCCGGGCTTTGGCACGCGCGAGCAATTGCTGCCGCAAGAGAGCCGCGCGGCGTGACGGGTTCTGACTCACTGATTTTTCGCCGTGCTACGCACGCTGATCTTCCTGTCATCATTGGCCTCTATGCCGATGATGACAGGGGCGGCCATGGCGATGGGTGGAATGATGCAAACCGCCCGGCCTATGAAGCCGCCTTCGCTGAGATTAATGCCAATCCGCGCGATGCGTTGATGGTGATTGAACAGGACGGTGTTGTAGTGGGCACCTTCTTGTTGACGTTACTACCGGGCCTCACGGGGCGTGCGACGCGCCGTTTACAATTGCGTTCTGTTGAAGTGGCGGCTCCTTTACGATCGCGCGGGATCGGCGCGCGTATGCTTGCTTTTGTTGAAGAATACGCCAAGCTTAATGGGGCCACCTTGATTGAGCTCACGTCGAACAATACCCGTTCTGACGCGCATCGTTTTTATGAGCGTAATGGATATACGAAATCCCATTCGGGATTTAAGAAAAAGGTCAGCTAGCCTATGCGCTGGGCGTAGCAAGGCTGAAGCGCATACAATAAAGGCACGCTTTTATCCGCTCGCCTTTTTCTGACGCCGACATTCTTTTGAAAAATCGCGCCATGTCTTGCCGCCAGTTTTGTTGGCGGCTTTTGCCGCGCGCCATTCTTGTCCGCAAGCGCGCATGCGCGCGTCATTTTTCTTCTGCGCCTCGCTGCGCGGCTTCTTGTCTTTGTTGATAGAGGGCGTAACAGCCTCGTTGTGGGCGGGCGCTTTTGATTGAGGTGCGGACGCCGCCGGGGGAACTGTTTGTGCGATGACAGGGAGAGGGGCAAGCCACAAGGTTGCGGCAAAGAGGCTTCGCAAAAGATTCATGGGTCAAAATCCAATCGAAAAACCCATTGATCTTGCATGAATTTGCGGTCGCCATAGACTGTCAGATCAGACAGGAGATAACACCCATGCCCGCACAACCGATCGAGCTCTATTACTGGCCCACGCCGAATGGCTGGAAGATTTCCATCATGCTCGAGGAATGTGGGCTGCCTTACACGATCAAGCCGATCCATATCGGCAAGGGCGAACAGTTCGCGCCGGAATTTCTAAAAATCGCACCGAATAACCGCATCCCCGCCATCGTCGATCCCGATGGACCGGGTGGCGCGCCGATTTCGGTCTTTGAGTCGGGCGCCATTCTCCAATATCTCGGCCGGAAGACGGGGCAATTCTATCCCACAGAAGAGCGCGCCCGCGTCGCTTGCGAAGAATGGCTGTTTTGGCAGGTTGGCGGCCTCGGGCCGATGGCTGGGCAGGCCAATCATTTCCGCATCTACGCCCCTGAGAAGGTGCAATACGGCATTGATCGCTACACCAATGAGGTGAACCGCCTCTAT
>VERN01000228.1 GCA_018882635.1 Beijerinckiaceae bacterium
TGACAATGCGGCTCGATGCCCGCGCCAGTGATTTCGAGACGAGCTTTCGCGCGCTTCTCGCGATGAAGCGAGAAGTGTCGGAGGACGTAGACCGTGCTGCAAAAGAGATTATCGACGCGGTGATTGCGCGTGGCGATGAAGCCGTCATCGCCTTCACGGAAAAGTTCGACGGGCTCGCACTTACGCCCGCGACGCTGCAGATTACAAACGCAGAAATCGATGCCGCGATGGCGCAATGCGCGCCCGAACAAATTGACGCACTCAAACTCGCGCGCGACCGAATCGATGCGTATCACCTCAAGCAGAAACCGCGCGACGAGATGTTTACTGATGCGGCGGGTGTGACGATGGGCTATCGCCACACCGCGATTGAAGCGGCGGGGCTTTACGTCCCCGGCGGCACGGCGTCTTATCCCTCGTCGGTGCTGATGAATGCTGTCCCGGCGCGCGTTGCCGGTGTCCCGCGCATCGTGATGGTGGTTCCTGCGCCGCAGGGTATCCTCAATCCGCTGGTGCTTGCGGCTGCAAAAATTGCGGGCGTTGATGAAGTTTATCGGATTGGTGGCGCACAAGCGATTGCAGCACTTGCTTATGGAACGGCCACCATCGCTCCTGTTGCGAAGATTGTTGGCCCTGGTAATGCCTATGTTGCCGCCGCAAAGCGCCGTGTGTTCGGCACTGTTGGCATCGACATGATTGCCGGTCCATCAGAAGTCGTGATCATGGCTGATGGCCATGCGAACCCGGACTGGATTGCAGCCGATCTTCTTGCACAAGCCGAACATGATACGGCTGCACAATCCATTCTCATCACACCTTCGCACGATCTCGCCGAAGCCGTGGCGGAAGCTGTGGAACGTCACCTCGTAACTTTGCCGCGCGCTGCCATTGCCCGTGCGAGCTGGCGTGATTTCGGCGCCATCATTCTCGTTCCGTCGCTTGATGAAGCGGCTCCGTTGGTGGACCGGTTGGCCCCCGAACATCTCGAAATTGAAACCGATCAACCTGAGATTTTGGCGAACCGTATACGTAATGCCGGTTCAATTTTTCTCGGCGCTCATACACCCGAAGCGATCGGTGATTATGTCGGCGGACCCAACCATGTTTTGCCAACAGCGCGCTCGGCGCGTTTTTCGTCAGGACTTGGTGTTCCCGATTTCATGAAGCGGACATCGCTGCTGCAATGTTCGCCTGAAGCGTTGCGGACGCTGGGTCCTGCCGCTGTGACACTCGCGCGCGCTGAAGGCCTTGATGCCCATGCGCGCTCCGTTGCCATCCGTCTCAATCTTGGTCAGCCGGGATGACGAAGCTTGTTGCCGTCACGCTTGATGAAGCCTCGATCGGCCGCGGCGCGCCGGAGCAAGAGCATGAGCGTGCGATTGCAATCTACGATCTAATCGAAAGCAATTCCTTCGCGATTCCAGGCCATGAGGGTGGCCCCTATTCGCTGCATGTTGGCCTGCGGAGCAGCCAATTGATGCTCGATATTCGCGACGCGGCGGGGCAACCGGTGATCGCGCATCTCTTGTCGCTGTCCCCCTTTCGCCGTGTCGTAAAAGATTATTTCCTCGTTTGTGAATCCTATTACGCCGCCATTAAGACCGCGAGCGCCGCTCAGATAGAAGCCATCGACATGGGTCGGCGCGGGCTCCATGACGAAGCAGCCGGGCTCCTGATTGAACGTCTGACCGGTAAAATCGACGTCGATTTCGATACGGCGCGCCGCCTCTTCACTCTGATCACAGCCCTACACTGGAAAGGTTGATATGACGGAGGGAGGAGCGGGCCGTCCCATACAGGCTGTGCTGTTCACCTGCGCCATGAACGCCATCCGCTCGCCCATGGCTGAAGCCTTGGCGCGGCATTATTTCGGCCGCTCGGTCTATGTTCAATCAGCCGGGGTGCGGCGTGGTGAACTTGACCCGTTTGCGGTGGCAGCCCTCGATGAAATCGGCATTGATGCGTCCCGCCATAAACCGCGCTCACTCGATGAATTGGAGGAAAATGAAGGCCTCAATTTTGACCTGATCATCACCTTGAGTCCTGAAGCTCATCACAAGGTGCTCGATATGACGCGCTCTATTGCAGCCGATGTCGAATATTGGCCCATGCCTGACCCCTCAGTCATGCATGGCACGCGTGATCAAAAGCTTGATGCCTACCGCCAAGTGCGGGATGCGCTGCAAGCGAAAATTCAAGCGCGGCTGGCCCGCCCCGTGAGCGGGGCGCCGGGCGTTTGACATGAGCACATCGGCCTCATCCCGCCTTGCACGCCTTCTCGCTGTCTTATTGGTGGTATTTGGCCTCGCGACATTGCTTGCGATGGCGCTGACAGGCTCCCCGGGTCATTTATTCCTCATCAATTACAGCACAATCAAATCCTTTATTGCCGCGCGGCATGATCTCGCACTCGTTACTTTCCTTGCAGCCTATGTCATTTCCGTTGCGCTGTGCCTGCCCACGAATGTGATTATGGCACTGACAGCTGGCGCGTTGTTTGGCGGTTTGACGGGCGGCTTTTTATCGATCGCCGCGGCCACGTTGGGTGGTACGTTAAGCGTGATAGCATTGCGGGCCGGTTTTGCTGAACCGGTGGCACGGCGCGCCTCACAACGCCTGACGCTTGTGCTGCATGGGTTACGGCGCAATGCTTTTACTTTTATGCTCTTCCTACGCTTGGTCCCGATTGTCCCCTTCTTCATGGTCAATGTGGCCGCTGGTATTTCAGCGATCCGTCTTCCAATCTTCGTGATCGCAACACTGATTGGCATTGCGCCCATTGTTTTCCTCTACACTTTTACCGCGGCGCGCCTTGAACATATGATCGCCGAACAAGCGGCTCTTTATCGGTCATGCAGCATGGCAGGCGAGGTGACGTGTCCTGCATTTTCCGTGAGTGATGCGATCACATTCAACGATCTCGCACCGCTCTTCGCACTCGCCTTCATAACATTGTTGCCCCTTATCATCCGCCACTGGCTGGGGTGGCGCACGAAAAGGCAGGGTGCGCATGGTTGAAACCCTTCGTCCTGATCTGTGTATCCTCGGTGATAGTGCAGCGGGATTACACGCAGCGTTTTTAGCAGCTGCCTTTGGTGTTCCTGTTGTTCTTGTGACAGGCCGCAACCCCGGCTTGGCACCACAACGCGACCGAATGCTCACCCTCTACGCACTCCGCGCCGTGGCGCAAACAGCCGCAACAATTCGTCACGCGCCAAGCCGCGGGTTGGATGCCACCCTCGCTACGATTGATCGGCCGCATATTCTCGATCACGTGCGCCGGATTGAGGAAATGACTGCGCCGCGTGACGGGCTGGCGCGCTTTCGTGCGCTCGGTGTTCGTGTCATCGAATCTGCCGCACGCTTTGACAATCCAACGACGTTGCGAACCGATTCCTCTCTGATTACGGCACGCCGCTTCATCATCGCCGACGCACCGGTTGCACGGGCACCTATTCCAAACGCTCTTGACGAAATTAATTGCCTGACATTCGATCAAGTGCTCGACGGCGATTATATTCCAAATGCTCTTACCATTCTTGGAGGTGATGCCCGCGCCATGGCCTTGGCTCAGGCGCTTGCTCGGCTTGACGTGGTGACACATGTGATCGCCGATGGTGACCTTCTGCCCAGAGATGATCCGGAAATGACAGCGATCATCAGCCATGCGTTGCAGCGCGATGGCGTGACCTTCCATACAGGAACGACTGTGCAGTCTGTCACGCGTGTCGCCAGCGATCGCCTCAGGCTCGGGCTAGCCAATGGTGCTATTGTTGAAACACGGGCTGTTCTCCTGTCGCAACCTATGGGGCGCGATCTGGATGATCTCGGGCTTGCTGCCGCGGGCATCGGTTCACATGCTGGCGGGATTTGCGTCGACCATCGGCTGCGGACCGATAACAAGGCTATTTTTGCGATTGGTCCTGTTGCAGCGCTTCTCTCGAGCGATACCGTTCATAGCGGCCGGGCGCAGGCTGAATGCGTCATAAAGCAGGTCCTGTTTCGCTTGCCTGTTGGGTTTGAGCCTTTGGCGATGCCACGCGTCGTCGCAACCGCGCCAGAGCTCGCGACCATCGGATTGACGGAGGCAGGCGCGCGGGCGCGAGCAGGGTCGATTTCGGTTCTCCGAAGCCCGTTTGCGGGGAATGACCGCGCTAGGGCTGACCACCAATCAGGCGGTCATGCCAAGATCCTTCTCGACCGGCGTGGGCGGCTTTTAGGCGCAAGCCTCGTGGGGAGCGATGCCAGCAGCCTGATTGCCCCCTGGACCAGCTGCCTCGGCCGTAAGCCGGAGGCACTGCGTAGGGCGCAAGCCCCCTACCCAAGCCTTGCCGAAACACCAAGCCGTGCACTGGCCGAAAGCTATGCCCCCTTAGCCCGGAGCCGGCTGATCCGTATGACCAGCGCCTTCCTCAGATGGTGGGGCTAAAACAGACGCTGAAAAGCACCTAAACGGGTTGCCATCCGGCGCGTGAGCCTCTAATGAGAACGCCTTCGCGCGAGGCATCGCCCGCGCCGGGCGCCCGTAGCTCAGCTGGATAGAGCACCAGACTACGAATCTGGGGGTCAGAGGTTCGAATCCTTTCGGGCGCGCCATTTTTTGCTTACTGTCATCACGCTGCGACGCCTGAGATTGGCTTCGTTGACGGGTTTGCCGTCTCCATGGGCCTTCGCTCTCAGGGCTGTGAGATCATTAGACGGCTCAACCCCGCTTACATCTATCGAAACGCCTCTGTGCCCAATG
>VERN01000229.1 GCA_018882635.1 Beijerinckiaceae bacterium
CGGATGAACTGCATCGTGTCATAGATCGCAAGACCCGACGTCACGACGCCACCCGGCGAATTGATGTAAAGCGAGATTTCTTTTTTGGGATTCTCGGCTTCAAGGAAGAGCAGCTGAGCCACGACGAGCGAGGCCATATTGTCTTCGACCGGGCCCGTCAAAAAGACGATGCGTTCGCGCAAAAGACGCGAATAAATGTCGAAGGCGCGCTCTCCGCGGTTGGACTGCTCGACCACCATCGGAACGAGCATGGAGTTATAGACCTCAATCGGATCGCGCATATCATTGAACCTTTTCAGGAATTTCCTTGGCGGGCAGCGCAGACAGGCCACCCCGGCGACTCATAGGCTTAAGATAATAACGAAAAGGCCGGACGCAAAGGTCCGGCCTGTCTCGTTCCGGCACAAAGGGCGAGAGCCCCTGCCCCAAATCAGGCTTCAGCTTTCTTCGCCTTGGCCTTCTTGGCCTTCGGCTTGTCGGCTTCTGAGTCATCCTCTTCCTTCAGGAGCTCGTCCTTGGAGACCGATTTATCGGTGACCTTGGCCGAAGCGAGGATGTGGTCGATGACCTTTTCTTCGAAGATCGGGGCGCGGATTTCAGCCATGGCCTGCGGGTTCTTGCGGTAGAAATCCCACACCATCTTTTCCTGACCCGGGAACTGACGGGCGCGCTCAATGACGCCCTGTGTCAGCTCTTCATCCGTGATCTGGATCTTGGCCTGTTCACCAATTTCGGCGAGCACGAGGCCCAAGCGCACGCGGCGCTCAGCGATCTTCTTGTATTCAGCGCGGGCTTCTTCTTCCGTCGTGTCTTCATCGGCGAAGGTGCGGCCAGCGGCTTTCATTTCCGCTTCGACATTGCCCCAAATGCCATTGAATTCCTGCTCGACCAGCGTCGGCGGCAATTCGAATGTGTATTGGCCATCAAGCGCGTCGAGGAGCTGCTTCTTCAACTTGCGGCGGGCAACGCCCTGCCATTCATTGAGGATCGAACCCTTGATCGCATCCTTGAGCTTGGCGAGGTCTTCAAGACCGAAGCCCTTGGCGAATTCGTCATCGATCGTGACTTCGCCCGGCTCTTCCACCGCCTTCACAGTGGTGTCGAAGGTGGCAGCTTTACCAGCCAAATGCGCGGCGTTGTAATTTTCAGGGAACGTTGCGTTGATGACGAGCGTGTCGTCTTTCTTCACGCCGATCAGCTGATCTTCAAAGCCCGGAATGAACGAACCTGAACCGAGCTCGACCGGAATGTCGGTCCCAGTGCCACCATCGAACGGCACGCCGTCGATCTTGCCGACGAAATCGATCACAACGCGATCGCCCTTTGCGGCCTTCGCGCCATCCTTCTTCGGCGTGAACGGCTTGTTCTGATCAGCCATGCGCTTAATGGCTTCGTCGACTTCCGTTTCCGGCACTTCAGCAACTTCGCGCGTGACTTTGATGCCCGAGAAATCGCTGACGGAAATTTCCGGAAGCACTTCAGCCTTCACGGTGTATTCGAGATCGCCGCGGGCCTCCATGATGGCCTCGACTTTTTCTTTCTCTTCCGGGAAGACGATTTCAGGCTGCATCGCGAGCTTGATCTTGTGCTCTTCAATGATGCGGCGATTGCCTTCGTTCACGAGTTCCTGAACGAGATCACCCATCACCGAACGACCATAGACGCGACGCAGATGCGAGGCCGGAACCTTGCCCGGGCGGAAGCCCTTGATCTGCACCTTGTCCTTGAGATCTTCGAGCTGAGCGGCGAGACGGTCGGCCAGATCCTTCGCGGGGAGCACGACCTTGAATTCGCGCTTCAACCCATCCGACAGCGTTTGCGTAACCTGCATTGTTTTTTGCCTTCGTCTGAAAACCGAACCTGGCGCCATGAATGCGCTCGGAATGAATGCGCCCGGAGGCAACCGACAGCACTGGTGCGGGCGGAGGGACTCGAACCCCCACAACTTTCGTCACTGGAACCTAAACCCAGCGCGTCTACCAGTTCCGCCACGCCCGCCTGTTGCGTTGCGCCCTCGGGACGCGGCTCTATAGCACTTTCGCCCGCTCATGCCAGCGAAAAAACCGCGCCCTTGCGCCCGCTTTGCGTTAAGAGAGCGGTCTGCGCTGTGACCGGACCTTCCATGCCGCCCCACTCCCGCCTTCTCGACCGTCGCCAATGGCTCACCAGAGCCCTCGCCGCTGCTCTTCCGGGCTCGGCTTTGGCGCAAAGCGTCAACCTGTTGGGATCGCGCATTGGCCCGTCCACGACCGCCCAGACGATTGCGCTTGAGGCCGCACCGGCCCTTTTTGATCTTCAACCCCATGCAACGACGCCGGGTTTCGCCTTCAATGGCACAGCACCGGGGCCGGTTCTGCGCTTGAGAAAAGGGCAGCCCGCCCGACTGGCCCTACGCAACGCTCTGGGTGAACCACTTTCCGTGCATTGGCACGGAATGCGGATCGATAACGCCGCCGATGGTGTGGCGGGCCTCACCGGCCAACCCGTCACGGGCGGTGGAACAGGCGAGTTCAGCTTCACCCCGCCTGATTATGGCACCTTTATTTATCGGCCTCTCGTCCCCGGCCGCACGGCAGAGCTGACGGGCCAAGGGCTCTCCGGTGTCGCCATTGTCGAGGATCCGGGGCTGCCCGCTGTCGACGTCGACCATGTACTCGCCATTTCGGATTGGGCTCTGACGGACAAGGGACAACCCCTGCCTTTCGCCCCCGGCCCCGGCCGCCTCGGCAATGTTGTTACCGTGAATGGCGTTCTGGCCCCAGCCCGCTTAGCCGTGGCCCCCGGCGCACGCGTCCGTCTGCGGCTCGCCAACCTGTCCAATGCCCGGATTATGCGCATCCGCTTTGAGGGCGTGCGCGCTTATGTTGTGGCCGTCGATGGCCAGCCCACCGACACGTTCGAGCCCTTGAAGGCCACGCTCCCTTTCGGTCCCGGCCATCGCTTCGAGCTTGTGTTCGATATGCCGCCCGAAGTTGGCAGCAAAGCGATGGTGTCAGCTTTGATCGGGCAAGGCTTCCCGCTGGCGATCATCGAGACCGCGGGTGCGGGCCGGGTCCAAACCGTTGGCCGACCTGCGATCGCGCCCTTGCCGCCGAACCCGCTCTTATCTGAATCCATTAAACTTCAGAGAGCTTTACGCGCTGATGTTACGATGCAAGGTGCGGGAGCCGAATGGTCCATCAATGGCAAAAAGGGCCTGCCGCAATCTGACAAGCCGCTCTTTTCGGTGAAATCAGGCAGTCCGGTTGTGCTCGCTTTGAAAAATGAGAGCGCGGTTCCGAACGTGATCCATATCCATGGCCATTCCTTCCGCGCCCTCCATCCATTCGATGATGGCTGGGAGCCCTATTGGCTCGATACGATTATCGTCCCCGCCGGGCAGACGATCCGCTGCGCCTTTTTGGCCGGAAGTCCCGGCCTATGGCTCATTGGCTCGACAATCCTCGAAAGACTGGATGGTGGGATGAGCGCGTTTTTCGAGGTTAAGTGAGAAGGTCACTGAGGATCTCCGGCAAAAGCGCTGGAATATCTTCAGAAATCAACCCCGGTCCAAACCTGATCCCAGCCTCGCCATGCAGCCATGCCGCCCCGCATGCGGCTTCAAAGGGTTGAGCCCCTTGGGCCAAAAGCCCGGCGATCAGACCCGCCAAGACATCGCCTGATCCCGCTGTCGCTAACCAAGGTGAGGCATGGGCATTGATAATCGCAGTGCCATCCGGTGCAGCAATGACCGTGTCAGAACCTTTCAAAAGGACCACCGCATCGAGGAAAGCCGCCGCCCGTCGGGCTCGCTCGAGCTTTGAATCAACGCGAGCGATTTCGTCTTCCTGACTGAAAAGCCGTTGGAATTCGCCCTCGTGCGGTGTGATGACCACCCGCCCTCCAGCTTGCTCAGCAGCGATCATATCCCGCAGCCGCAAAGCGCTCCCTGAAAAACTCGTCAGCGCATCAGCATCCAAAACGACACAGCGCTCCGGACCGAGGGCCTGAGCAACAGCATCGCGCATCGGCCCACCAATGCCGCCACCCGGTCCCAGCAGAACGGCATTGCGCCGACGGTCGGCGAGCAAAGCCGACCACTCGACAGAACGCCGGATCAGAATGGCGTCCGTCGCTGCCGAATGGGCGACCAACACTTCCTCCGGTGCCGCGAGCGTCACCAAACCCGCTCCGACCCGCAAAGCGGCCCGGGCACCAAGCCGCGCCGCTCCTGCGCCTTCAATCCCGCCTGAAAGGATCAAGGCATGGCCTCGCGTATATTTATGTCCGGTGGTTTGGGGCGGGTGGAGCGCCCCAAGCGCCATCGACGCGGCATTGAGGAAGGTCTGAACGCCAATCTCGATCGATGCGTCAGCCGGTATCCCAATCGGCGCCACAATCAATTCCCCGGCAAAGCTGGCGCCCGGTTCGAGATAATGCCCCGGCTTGGGCGCATGAAAGGTCACGGTCAGATCAGCTTGAGCGGCATTGCCCCGCACCTGCCCCGTATCGCCATCAACTCCTGAGGGAACATCAACCGCGAGGACAACCACATCGGACGCCTGCACTTGCCCAATGAATGTATCCGCGTCGCCGTCGAGATCCCGCGTCAAACCAGCCCCGAACAGGGCATCGATCACGAGGTCGAAAGCGGCCGGGTCACAATCCAGAAGTCCTAAGACAGGTCGATCCCATAAGGGCGCCATCACCGCCGCGTCGGACCCTGCGCGCGGAGCGCCAAGCGCCGCCACCGTCACATCATAGC
>VERN01000230.1 GCA_018882635.1 Beijerinckiaceae bacterium
ATCCGGCGCACTGCGCACTAAACCGGGCTCGTCCAAGACTGCGATCCTGACCCGCGATTGTGTAAACTCCGCTTCCTGCTAATTGCTGCCTTCTCATGCCGTTTTTTGTTTTTCAAAATGGCTGTAAGTCATTGATATTTGGTTCCGGTTTTTCCGGCGTTTTTCATCAAAAATTGAATAAAATCAACGACCTCATATAACTTGAGGTGCTAGTCCGGTAACACGGGTGGAAGTTCGAGTCTTCTTGGCCGCACCAACTTCGAACGACAGTTCATCAAAGGCGAAGTGACGGCGTTCCGTCCTTCGCCTTTTTTGTTTTCGCGCATTGATTTCCCGGCCATGCACGCTCACACTCGGTTCATTGCGGACTAATTTTTTTGGGAGTGTTCATTGAGCGATGAAGGGCGCGCCATTCTGACCCGGGATTTGGAATTGGCTCTGTTACGCAAAGCCTTGCTGAGTGCCGTAGCTGCAACCAATGCCGCATTTGAAGCGGTGATTGCATCATCGGATGCCGCACACCCGGGTGTGAATGAGGCGCTCGACCGCGCGGTCGGGCGCGGGACTGAGCATCTGGGCGAGGCGCTGGCCTATATCCAAGAGGCACAGGATGTCCGCCATCGTTCATGATCTTGCAGCCATTCGCGACAGGATCGCCGAACTCCAGAAAGAGCCGCTCCCGCGCGCCTTGAAAGGCGGTGGTGGAAATGGGACGAGTGACGGTATGGAAGCGCGCGTCGCAAAAATCGAAGCCTTTCTTGAAACGATTCGGAGCGAGGTTGCAGCGCTCAGGACGGATGGTCGTGATGTGCGTGATCGTTTGATCCGGCTTGAAGAGCGGGTGGCTCATCTGCCATCGAAAGGCTTCATCTTCACGACCGCGATCGCCATTGTCGGCGGGTTGACCGCTATCATCGTGCTGCAGGAAAAAGTCCGTCATTGGTTCGGACTTTAATCGCGCGCTATCCTCTTTTGCCCGCGATGATCGCTTCGGTTTCGCTTGTCCATCCCGCAGGAGCGGGGATCGTTTCGGCCTTACCCGGCCCGGGCACGATGTTCACGACGCGATAATCGCGGCGTTTTAATTCGCGCAAAAAGTCCGGCAGCAT
Organism: Beijerinckiaceae bacterium; assembly: GCA_018882635.1. Classification (GTDB taxonomy): domain Bacteria; phylum Pseudomonadota; class Alphaproteobacteria; order Rhizobiales; family Beijerinckiaceae; genus TNE-4. The sequence continues at coordinate 1,110 of VERN01000230.1, forward strand.
CGCGGCTGTTTGGGCGCGTGTGTCATGAAACAGAATATGGCCGCGGCCCGCTTTCTCGAGCCGCTCCATCACGAGTTTCAATTGCGCGTCGGCCGACATCGGGTTCCAATCGGATGCCCAGAGATCGCATCCGAACACGCCGATATTTTGCGCGGCCAGCCACTCATTCAACGGGGCCGTATCCGCAAAACCGGGATAGCGGAAAAAGGGCACTGGCGGCGGGGATGATCCGGGCAGGCCAAAGACGGTTTCATTCAAGATGGCGAAGCCCCGGGCGATGTCGGCACGCCCGGCTTCAACACTGAGCTGGCGAAACGTCCAGGGATGGGACCAGGAATGGCTCGCGACAGTATGGCCTTGCTCACGGACGCGGCGGGCCAAGGCCGGGTTTGCAGCGACATTCCGGCCGATCATGAAGAAGGTCGCTTTCACGCCCTCACACGCGAGTGCGTCGAGAACGGCAGGCGTCGTGCTCGCCGGTCCGTCGTCGAAGGAGAGGATCACTTCGCGAGGGCCCAAGGGCAAGGTGCGTGGATATGTTTTCAAGCCCGTGAAGAGGCCACCTGCAGTGCCGACGGCGAGGGTTCTCGCAGTGCCCAGAGGCGATGGCGAACACGCAGCCGCAACCCGCTGCGACATGAGTATGGCCGTCAGCGTTCCGCCCAGAACCGCCCGGCGTGATAGAAGCGCAGCGCGGCCGTTTTGCCGCGTATCAGTCATTGCCAAGGCCCAAGCCTCTCCCTAGAACCAGTCCACGATTCCCCTGCCGCAGAATGGACGACGGCCATGCTCGACGTCGAGGACAAAAACCGGCCGCTCGTCTTCCGCGATGAAGAGGGGGAAGTCGTTTCCACCTATGTTGAGCGCGTTTCGGTTGCCTTAAAATCCGACGATGTCGAGACGTTGCGGCAGCTTGTGGGCGGGCTGCATGAGGCTGATCAGGGCGCGCTGCTCGAATTGCTTGATCATGACGAGCGCCCCAAGCTCATCGAGACGCTGGGTGAGGATTTCGACTTCGCGGCGCTGACCGAAGTCGACGACAATGTTCGTGAGGAAATTCTCGACGAACTCGATCCTGAGACCGTGATCGAAGGCGTGAAAGATCTCGAGTCAGATGACGCGGTCTATATTCTTGAAGATCTCGACAAGGAAGAACAGGCCGAGATTCTCGATGCGCTGCCTGCGAGCGAACGTATCGCGCTGCAGAAATCACTCGACTATCCGGAAAATTCGGCTGGTCGTCTGATGCGGACCGATCTGATCGCGGTGCCGCCGTTCTGGACGGCCGGGCAGGTGCTCGACGAATTGCAGGACAATCAGGATACGCCTGATTCCTTCTTTGAAGTGTTCGTTGTTGATCCGGGTCATCGCTTCCTCGGCAATATTTTTCTGGACAAGCTCGTGCGCTCGTCGCGCAAATTGCGTGTCGATCAATTGATGGCAGCGGATCGCCGCCGCGTGCGCGTCGATGAGGATGAGGAAGAAGTGGCGCGCCTCATCGCGCGTTACAATCTTGTTTCGGTGCCGGTGGTCGATGAGGCGGAGCGCCTCGTCGGTGTTATCACCATCGACGACATCGTCGACGTTATTCAGGAAGAGGCCGACGACGAGATCAAGGCGCTCGGTGGTGTTAAGGCCGATGAAGAATTGTCGGACTCAGTGTGGTTTACAGCGCGGTCGCGCTTTGGCTGGCTGTTCGTCAATCTTCTGACGGCCTTCCTCGCATCATCGGTGCTTGGGCTGTTTGAAACGGAATTGCAGAAAATGGTGGCGCTGGCTGTGCTCGCCCCCATTGTGGCGGGGCAGGGTGGTGTTGCCGCCACACAGACGATGACAGTGGCCGTGCGTGCGCTCGCGACACGTGATCTCGGTCCAGCCAATGCCTTGCGTGTGACATTGCGTGAAACAGCGGTGGGTCTGCTCAACGGGTTAGGCTTCGGCCTTTTGACGGGCATTATTGCCGGGATCTGGTTCCACGAGCTTGGCATCGGCGTCGTCATTGCGCTGGCGATGACCGTCAATCTGGTTGCGGGCGCGCTGGGCGGTATTCTCATTCCGTTGGCTTTGGAACGGTTCCGCTCTGATCCGGCAGTGTCATCGGGGGTGTTTGTGACCACTGTGACGGACGTTGTCGGCTTCTTCGCCTTTCTTGGCATTGCGACGGTGTGGTTCGGGCTCTAACCTCGCGCTGTTGAGCGAGGCTTTATGATGATCCGTATCTTTGCATTCTGTGTTGTGCTGGTGTGCGCAGCCGTTCAGGCCCGCGCAGCCGATGAGGTTGTGATCTTCGGGCGCGATGCTGATCTTTATCGTGCGGTGTTGACGCGTCCGAAAGGGACGCCGAAAGCGTCACTCATTCTGTTTACCGGCGGGCCCGGCACGCTCAATATCAGCAGCGATGGCACCATCAACACGGGCCGCAACAATCAACTCGTGCGGACGCGGGATCTGTACGCGGCGCGCGGCTTCGCTGTTCTCACGATCGATCTTCACACCGATCGTGCGGCTGCTTTGGCCTTCATGCAAAAGATTAAAAGGCCTGTGAGCTTCGTCGCCACAAGCCGCGGCACGTTGCGCGCGGCGGAGGCGATCCGCCAGGGCGTGCAACCCGATGGCCTCGTTCTCACATCGGGCATGCTTGATCCGGGCATGCGGTTTGAAAATGTCCCTGCCATTCTCGGTTCGCCTTCGTTGTTGCCGCCAACGTTGGTCGTGCAACACCGGCAGGATGGGTGCCGCGTGACATTGCCGTCAGGTGTTGATCCGTTTGTGGCGTGGGCGGATGGCCATGTGCGCAAAGTCGTCTGGCTGTCCGGCGGCGTTGATGAAGGCGATCCTTGCCAAGCGATGGGGTATCATGGCTTTGCGGGCCTTGATGCGGCCGTTGTGAGTGCGGTGACCAGCTTTGCTGTCGCACCCCGCTAAGTCCTTACCCTTTGTTAAGGTTTGCCGGGCTTAACACTCGTCTAGTTGAGGAGTGTTGCCGCGTGGATCCGTTGCGCCGCCTGATGTCTGTTGCCCTGCTGCTCGTCGCGGCTGGGTGCACCATGTTCGACAAGCAGGAATATCCGCTACCGCAGGATTTCCCTGTCCATGGCATCGATGTGTCAAAATATCAGGGCAACATTGATTGGCGCAAAGCCATCGAGGGCAACATCGCATTCGCTTTCATCAAGGCGACTGAAGGCGGCGATCACAAAGACAGTATGTTCGACCAAAACTGGAACAATGCGCGCGACGCAGGCATGCCGCGCGGTGCCTATCATTTCTATTATTGGTGCCGCCCGGCGCATGAGCAGGCGGCGTGGTTCATCGCCACCGTGCCAAAAGATCCTGATGCCTTGCCGCCTGTGCTTGATGTGGAATGGAACGGCCATTCCAAGACGTGTCCCAAGACGGTGAAGCGCGACACCGCCATCCGCGAGATGCAGATTTTCCTCGACATGGTCGAGAAGCATTATGGCAAGCGGCCGATTATCTATGTGACGGTCGATTTCTATCGCGATGTGATGGTTGGCGCGTTCGAGACCTATCCGCTCTGGGTGCGTTCCGTCGCTGGCTATCCCACCATTCGCTATGGCCAACGCAAATG
>VERN01000231.1 GCA_018882635.1 Beijerinckiaceae bacterium
CACAATGACAGAGGGAACACAGAGCGGAACCACATGCAGCATGATGATGCGCAGCGATGATGCGCCCTGCAATTTCGCCGCAGCGATAAAATCGGAATTCCGGATCACCATCGTCTCAGTGCGCGCAACCCGCGCATAAGGTGGCCATGATGTGATGGCAATTGCGATGATCGCGTTTTCAAGCCCCGGTCCTAAGGCGGCGACAAAGGCAAGCGCCAGAATGAGCTTCGGAAAGGCGAGCACAATATCCGTAACGCGCATCAAAATACGATCGACAACGCCGCCATAATAGCCCGCCACACACCCAAGGATCAGCCCGAGCGGGCCAACGGTCACCACGACCAATGCAACGATCAAAAGCGTTACGCGTGAGCCATAAACAATACGGCTAAAAATATCGCGCCCCAGTGAATCGGTGCCGCACCAATGCGCCCATGAAATCGGTTGCAACCGTTGCGCCAAATTCTGCGCCAACGGATCGTAAGGGGCGATCAATGGCGCAAAGAGTGCCATGATAATCAGGGTCAAAACGATGATGAGCCCGACAACCCCGAGCCAATTTTGTGTAAAGGCGCGCCAGCGCCGATAGGCCTGCCCCGCTCGCGCTTGGCCGCGTGATTGCGGCGCTTCGCTGAGAAGCCAATCACGCCAGCTCTGGTCTTGCACGGTGCTCATCGCGTCCTCGGATCAAACAGCCGCGCCATAATGTCGGCAAAAAGATTGAGTGAGATGAAGACAATCCCAACAACGACAGTGCCGCCGAGAACCGCATTCATATCGGCTTGGAGCAGGGAATTGGTGATGTAACGCCCCAATCCCGGCCACGCAAAAATCGTCTCCGTCAAAACCGAGCCTTCCAGCAAGCCGGCATAAGACAGTGCAATGACGGTCGCAAGCGGCGCGGCCGCATTGCGCAAGGCATGCCGCCAGATCACGCGTGTTTCTGACGCACCTTTGACGCGCGCCGTGAGAATATAGGCCTGCGACAATTCATTGATCATGAAGCTGCGCGTCATGCGGCTGACATAAGCAAGGCTGAAAAAGCCAAGCACGCTCGCCGGTAAAATGATATGAGAGAAGGCGTCGCGCGCCACCTCCCACTCGCCTTCCCAGATCGCATCCAGAATGAGAACGCCCGAGCGCGGTGTCACAAGATCGTCGAAGGCTACGGAAATACGCCCCGGCCCGCCAACCCAGCCGAGTTGCGCATAAAACAACAAGAGACCCATCAGACCCAGCCAAAACACCGGGATCGAATAACCAAACAGACCCAGAATACGCACCAGATTGTCTGGCCATTTGCCTTTGTAAACGGCCGCAGCGACACCAAGCGGAATGCCGAGCGATACGCCAATCAGCGTGCCCAAAGTCGCCAATTCCAGCGTGGCGGGAAACACGCGTTTAATGTCACTCAGCACGGGATTGGAGGTGAGGACCGATGTGCCAAACTCACCGCGCAGCACCTGACCGATATAGGTGAAAAATTGCTGCCACAGCGGCTTATCAAGACCGAGCGCAATCCGCGCCTTCTCGTAAACATCGGGCGGCGCGCGATCGCCCACGACCGCCAGCACAGGATCAATCGGAATCACGCGACCAATGAGGAAGGTGACCAGAAGCAAGCCAAACATCGTGATCACGAAAGTGGACACTTCCGCCGTCACAAGTTTCGCCGTGCTGCGTGCTGAAGCCAAGACTTCATCCTTTTGAATAAAACACGGCCGGGCGGACACCGCCCGGCCGCTCTGCCTATGGCGTGAAGCTTAGTTCTTCACAATATTGGCGTAGAGGTTCGTGTCGCTGTTGGGGCCAATCACGAGACCATCAACATTTTTGCGACGTGCGGCCACTTCCGTCTGCTGGAACATGATCACGAAGGGTGAAACCTTCATATGTTCGCGCTGCAGATCTTCATACATTTTTTTGCGCTTTTCTGGATCGCGCTCAAGCACGGCGGCCTGCGTCACCTTGGTCATGGCAGGGATGTCCCACGCATTGCGCCAAGCCAGCGGCTTGCTCTTCGCATCATCCGCATTGTCATTGTTGATCGCGAATGTATCGGCATTTGTGTGCGGGTCCTGATAATCCGGGCCCCACTGGCCGATATAAATATCGTGCTGGCGTGCGCGATATTTTGTGAGCGTCTGCTTGCCATCTCCCGGGATGAGTTCAAGCTTCACGCCCGCCTGCCCGAAGGTGGATTGGATCGCCTGCGCGATATCGGTGATTGGCGGCACGGAACGCGTATCCATCGTCACCGTGAACCCGTTCGGCAAACCGGCCTTAGTGAGCAGTTCCTTCGCCTTGGCGACATCGAGCTTATACGGCTTATCATCGATCGCGCCGAGGAAGCCCTTCGGCAAGAAGGTCTGGTGCGGCGTATAAGTGCCTTCCACGATGTTCTTCTCGATGCTGTTATAATCGACCAGATATTTCAAAGCCTCGCGCACTTCCGGCTTCGCAAGGTTCGGATTCTTCTGGTTGAGGCCGAGATAAAGAATGTAACCCTTCGGTCCGCTTTCAATCGCGATGTTGGCATTGCCCTTCACCGCGGCGAGCTGATCCTTGGTCAGATTACGCGCATAATCGACATCGCCCTTTTCGAGCAACAAGCGCTGGGATGCCGCTTCCGGAATATGGCGAACGACAACACGCTTATTCTTCGGCGTGCCACCCTTCCAATTCGGGTTGGCTTCCATCGTGTATTGCTCATTCGCCTTCCACGTCCGCAACGCATAGGCGCCTGAGCCAGCTGAATTCTGCTTCAACCACGCATTGCCCCAATCGCCATCCTTCTCATTGGCCTTAACAACCTTTGAGTCGACAACCGATGCGACGGCCGCTGTCAGACAATTGAGGAAGAAGGTCGGCGCGTAAGGCTTATCGACCGTGATGACAACCGTATCCGGACCCGTCGCCTTGATCGTGTCCTTCATATTGTCTTTGGTGAAACCGAACTGCGTCAGGATGAAACCCGGCGATTTGTTGAGCGCGACGGCACGCTGCAGCGAGTAGACAACATCATCGGCCGTGATCGGATTGCCTGAGGAGAATTTTAGGCCCGGTTTCAGCTTGAACGTATAGGTCTTGCCATCATCGCTGATAGTCCAGTTCGAAGCGAGATCGCCATAAAGCTTCGACACATCCTTCACATCAAAGGCGATCAGCTTTTCATACATATTCGCGATGGCTTCCACGCCCGAAAATTCGAACGCTTCAGCCGGATCGAGCGAGATGATGTCGTCGATCTGCTTGGCCATCACGACCGTGTCTTTCGGCGTCTGCGCGAACGCAGGTGTCATAAAGGCCGCGACGCCATACATCAGCGCGCCAGCAATAGAGAGTTTGCGCATGGATATCCCCTGTTATGATTGGCCTTTCGGCCTCCCCCGATGGCCGCGCCGATAAGCGCGGCCTTGCCGATAGATTAGCCCCCGAGCATCTGGCTCGGCAACCATGTTGCCAAACCCGGGAACAGAACGATCAGCACCACCGCCGCCACCATCAAAAAGAAGAAGGGCAGCGACACTTTGCCGATCCAGAAGATGTTCCGCCCCGTCATGCCTTGCAGAACGAAGAGGTTGAACCCAACCGGCGGCGTGATTTGCGCCATTTCGACGACCAGCACGATGAAAATGCCGAACCAGACGAGGTCAAACCCTGCCGCCTGCACCATGGGGAGCAGGACCGCCATGGTCAAAACAACCATGGATATGCCGTCGAGGAAGCAGCCAAGGATGACGAAGAACACCGTCAAGGCCGCAATCAGCATCATCGGGCTGAAATTCTGCGCTTTCACCCAGAGCGCGAGATCACGCGGCAGGCCCGTAAAGCCCATCGCAATCGTCAGGAACGCACTGCCCGCGAGGATCAGCATGATCATCGTGGTTGTGCGCGTGGCGCCCATCAAGGCGGCGAAAAAATTCTCACGCGTGAGTGAGCCCTGCGCTGCCGACAAGGCCAATGCGCCCACGACACCGATGGCGGCACTTTCCGTCGCCGTAGCAATCCCCGCATAGATGGATCCCAGCACCGCCATGATCAAAAGCACGGTAGGGATCAATCCGCCTGATTGCTTCAACTTCGCCATAAAATCGAGATCAGCGAAATCATCTTTGGGAACGAGGGTTGGGTTCCGCCAAGCCCAATACGCGACATAGCCGCCGAACAACAAAGCCAGCATGATGCCGGGAATAACGCCCGCAATGAACAGGCGCGCGATGGAGACGTCGGCAGACACGCCATAGACGATCATGATGATCGACGGCGGAATCAAAAGCCCCAGCGTACCTGAACCGGCCAGTGAGCCGATCGCGATTTCGTCCGGATAGCCGCGCTTCTTCAGTTCCGGCAGTGTCATCTTCCCAATCGTCGCGCAGGTGGCGGCGGACGATCCCGAGATCGCCGCAAAGATCGCGCAGCCAATGACGTTGGTTTGCAAAAGCCGTCCCGGCACACGCCCCATCCAAGGCGCGAGCGCGCGAAACATGTCTTCCGACAATTTCGAACGGAACAGAATTTCGCCCATCCAGATGAAGAGCGGCAGCGCCGTCAATGTCCAGCTCGACAGGGAGCCGAACACCGTGACGGCCATCGCGTCGCCCGCGGGACGTGGCGTGAACATTTCCATGCCGATCCACGCAACGCCGATCAGCGATAGACCAATCCAAACCCCGGCGCCGAGCAGCAGAAAGAGG
>VERN01000232.1 GCA_018882635.1 Beijerinckiaceae bacterium
CGTCGAGGAGACACGCCGCGTGATTGCCGACAATTGGGCACCCTAAGGGCATGATCGCTTTTATCGCCCAGCGCATTATGCAAGCGGTGATCGTCATGATCGTCATGTCGATGCTGGTCTTTGTGGGCGTTTATGCGATCGGCAACCCAATTGACGTGCTGCTTGCGCCTGATGCGACGCAAGAGATTCGTACGCAAACGATCGCGCGCTACGGCCTTGATCGCCCGCTTTATGAACAATATGGCCAATTTATCTGGCGCGTTCTGCATGGTGATTTCGGGCGTTCGTTCGTGTTCGGCATGCCGGTGACCGATCTCATTTTCCAACGCCTGCCTGCCACGCTGGAACTCACGCTGGCCGCGGTTTTGGGTGCGACCTTTATCGGCGTGCCGCTTGGCCTTTATGCCGGTTACCGCCCGAATTCCCGCACGGCGCAATGGATTATGGCGCTGTCTGTCATTGGGTTTTCCGTGCCGACCTTCTGGATTGGCCTCGTGCTGATCCTCACTTTCGCCGTCACATTGGGCTGGCTCCCCGCTGGCGGGCGTGGCGAGACAGCCTCGCTCTTTGGAATCGAATGGAGCTTTTTAACGGGCAATGGTCTTCAGCACCTTTTGCTGCCTGCGCTCAATCTGTCCCTGTTTAAACTGGCGCTGATGATCCGGCTTGCCCGCGCCGGTACACGCGAAATCATGCTCACGGATACGGTGCGTTTCGCGCGCGCCACCGGCCAAAGCGAAACAACCATCATCCGGCAGCATGTGCTGCGATTGATCGCAATTCCGCTTGTCACAGTGTTCGGGCTGGAGCTTGGGTCAACGCTGGCTTTTGCCGTCGTCACCGAAACGATTTTCTCATGGCCCGGCGTTGGCAAACTGATCATTGATTCCATCACATCGCTTGATCGCCCCGTGATGGTCGCCTACCTCGTGCTCGTTTCGCTTCTGTTTATCGCCATCAATTTCACGGTCGATCTGTGCTATGTCGCACTTGATCCGCGCATGAAGAAGGGCTGAGCGATGGCACAGGAACAGCTTCGCCGGTTCTGGCAGGAATTCTCAGAAAACAAGATTGCGGTCGTCGCCCTTTTTGTTGTTCTGGCGCTCGTTTTCTTAGCCATTGCGGCCCCTTTTATCACGCCGCAAAATCCCTATGACCTCTCAAGCCTTGTGCTTTCGGATTCGCGTCGACCGCCGGGATTTGTTGGCAGCAAAGGCTTCACCCATTGGCTCGGCACCGATGCGCAGGGCCGCGATTTGTTTTCGGCTATTCTTTACGGGTTGAAAATCTCGCTTGAGATCGGGCTTTCCGCTGGCGCCATTGCTTTTTGTCTGGGAGCTACGCTCGGCGCGGGGTCTGCTTTCTTAGGTGGTCGCACGGAAGCCATCGCCATGCGGATCGTCGATCTGCAATTGTCATTTCCCGCTATTCTCCTCGCTCTCGTTTTGTCAGCCGTCATGGGGCAAGGAAAGGTCCAGCTCATCATTGCGCTTGCTGCGGCCCAATATGCCTATTTTGCGCGTACCGCGCATGGCGCAGCCATTGCCGAGCGTAGCAAGGAATATGTTGAAGCAGCGCGCTCGACGCCCCTGTCATCGTGGCGTGTCCTGTTCCGGCATATTCTGCCTAATTGCCTGCCGCCCTTGATTGTCGTCGCCACGGTGCAAGTGGCGAATGCTATCGCACTTGAAGCGACGCTATCCTTCCTCGGCCTCGGCCTGCCGCCGACCGAGCCATCACTCGGCGCGCTGATCGCGAATGGCTTTCAATATATGTTGTCTGGCCGCTATTGGATTTCGATCTTTCCTGGCATTGCGTTGATCGTTCTGATCATCGCCGTGAACATTGTGGGTGATCAGATCCGCGACCAGCTCAATCCAGGGCTGAGACGATGACTAACGCTCTGCTCAGAGTCTCAGGTCTCAAGACGGTCTTTGCGACGCGCAATGGCCCTTTGCGCGCGGTCGATAATGTCTCTTTAGAAGTGGAACGCGGCGAAATTCTCGGGCTTGTGGGAGAAAGCGGTTCTGGAAAATCCGTCACCGGCTTTTCCATTCTTGGCCTGATCGAAGAGCCGGGCCGCATTGAGGCCGGATCCATTCTGTTCGACGGGCAGGAATTGGCAGGCGCACCAGCACAGGTTCTGCGCCGCATTCGCGGGCATCGCATCGCCATGATCTTTCAAGATCCGATGATGACGCTCAATCCCGTACTGACCATTCGTGCTCAGATGAAACTCGCGTTTGATGCGCATGAAGGAGGCGCGAAAGACGATTTCACGACACGGGCTATCGAGGTTCTAACGAAAGTTGGCATTCCTGATGCGGCGCATCGGCTTGATGCCTATCCGCATCAATTTTCTGGCGGAATGCGCCAGCGTGTTGCGATTGCCATCGCCCTTTTGCATCGGCCCGACCTGATCATTGCTGATGAACCGACAACAGCACTCGACGTATCGATTCAGGCGCAAATTCTTACCGAGGTGCGCGCCTTGGCGCGCGAAACCGGCACGGCCCTCATCTGGATTTCGCATGATCTTGCGACGATTGCTGCGCTCGCCAACCGCATCGCGGTGATGTATGCGGGTAAGATTGTCGAACAAGGCACAACGCGTGAAATTTTGCGCATGCCGCGCCATCCCTACACGCAGGGCCTGCTTAATTCGCGACCTGATCGCTTTCCGGCGAAAGCGAAACTGCCGCAAATCCGCGGTTCCATGCCATCGCTTTCCAATCTCCCACGCGGCTGCGCATTTGCGTCCCGTTGTGATCGCGCAACGGATTTATGTGCGATGCAAAGCCCGGCCTGGCAGGGCGATACACAACAGGGTGTCCGCTGCTTTCATCCGCTGGAGCCAAACCCATGATGGATGACGCCGCTTCGCGTGACTTCGTATCGCTTGAGCATGTTTCGCGCCGCTTTTCTACAGGCACGCCTTGGACCGATCGGCTTCTCACTCGTTTCGGCCGCACACCGCCGCCGCGCACGGTCTATGCCGTTTCTGATGTCAGCCTGACGATCAAGCGCGGCGAAGCGCTCGGCCTTGTTGGCGAAAGCGGGTGCGGCAAATCCACGTTAGGTCGTATTCTGTGCGGAATTCTGCCGCCGTCTGAGGGACAGGCCACGATTGCGGGAGAGCCCGTTGTGGTTGATGGCCACAAGGTTTCACGCCGTGTTCAGATGGTGTTTCAAAACCCATTTGCTTCACTCAATCCGCGCCTCACTATTGGCGACGCGATTGCTGAAGGGCCGCTTGCGCATGGGCTGGTTACTCCGGCACAGGCACGCGATTATGTGCAAGGCTGGATTGAGCGGGTCGGCTTGCCCGCCGATGTGGTGCAACGCTACCCACACCAGTTTTCAGGCGGACAACGCCAGCGCGTTGCCATCGCCCGTGCGCTCGCAATGCAGCCAGATGTTTTAGTTTGCGATGAGCCTGTGGCCTCGCTTGATGTCTCGATCCAAGCACAGATCCTCAATCTGTTTCTGCAATTGCGCGAAGAACTCAACCTGACCGTGCTGTTCATCAGCCATGATCTCGGTGTCGTCCGTCATATTTGTGATCGCGTCGCTGTCATGTATCTCGGCCGAATCGTTGAGGAAGCCGATACGGCCGCGATCTATAACGCACCGGCACATCCCTATACGCGCGCTTTGCTCGATAGCATCCCACGGTTGGAACCCGATGGGAGCGAAGCGCAATTCAAAGCTATTGCGGGCGAATTGCCGAGCCCACTGCGTCCGCCTCCGGGGTGTGCGTTCCATGAACGGTGTCCACTCGCTTTCGACATCTGTAACACACAGGTGCCGGAGCTCACTGTAATTGATCCTTCACATGATCGTCGCGTAGCCTGCCATGCGTTGCGCGATAAATGACGGGTGAACGATCCGTCTGCAGTCGAATTGTTGCAGCGCACGCATTTCACGGCGCGGAATTTAGCTCCCGCAGCAGTGCATGGCAGCCCCTATTCGCGCAGATTCGCGCGCAAAAATTAAAAATGCCGATTGTCAAAAGCGACAATTTGTCACGACATTGTCAGTACGAGTCTCGCTGGGGGGACTCAGGCAATGACGTTTGGGGGACGAACTATGACGCCAGGCAATTCTGAAAGCCGAAAGGCTGTCGCAGCAGCGGTCGTCGGCAATATTCTCGAATGGTATGATTTCGCCGTCTACGCGTTTGTGGCGGCCATTATCGCCAAGAAATTCTTTCCAGCGCAGGACGAAGTCAGTGCGCTGTTAGCCACCTTCCTCGCTTACGGTCTCGGTTTCGTTGCCCGTCCACTCGGGGGCATTATCATCGGCCGTATGGGCGACACCCATGGCCGCAAATATGCGTTGCTTGTTACCATCTTCCTGATGGCTGCGGGCACGGTGCTGATTGGCCTTTTGCCGACTTATGAAACGATCGGCATGCTGGCCCCGTTGCTGCTCGTTGTCGCGCGCTTGATGCAGGGCTTTTCAGCGGGCGGCGAATGGGGCGGCTCAACCGCTTACATCGTTGAATGGGCGCCGAAGGGTGGCCGCGGCTGGTATGGCAGCTTCCAGCAAATGAGCGTGGTGGCGGGCCTTCTGCTCGGTTCAGGCGTCGCGGCTTTGATGAACACACTCATCACCCCGGCGGACATGGAAGCATGGGGCTGGCGTGTGCCTTT
>VERN01000233.1 GCA_018882635.1 Beijerinckiaceae bacterium
GCAAGCCTCCGTCTGGCGGCGGTGGTGGCAGCACAGGCAATGGTGGCACGGGCTCTGGCAGCGGCACGAAAGATCCCAGCAATCCCGGCAAGCCTCCGTCCGGCGGTGGTGGTGGCAGCACGGGCAATGGTGGCACGGGCTCTGGCAGCGGCACGGATAATCCCAGCAATCCCGGCAAGCCTCCGTCCGGCGGCGGCGGTGGCAGCACGGGCATTGGCGGCACCGGTTCGGGCAGTGGCACGGATAATCCCGGCAATCCGGGCAAGCCTCCGTCCGGCGGCGGCGGTGGCAGCACGGGCAATGGTGGCACCGGCACGGGCAGCGGCACGGATAATCCCGACAATCCGGGCAAGCCTCCGTCTGGCGGCGGTGGCAGCACGGGCACGGGCGGCACGGGTTCGGGCAGCGGCACGAAGAATCCCAGCAATCCGGGCAAGCCTCCGTCTGGCGGCGGTGGTGGCAGCACGGGCACGGGCGGCACGGGTTCGGGCAGCGGCACGAAAGATCCGGGCAATCCGGGTGTGCCGCCGACGAAGCCACCGCCGCCTTATTGCTGCTGCGGCAAGGTAACCATCACGAATACGATCGAGATTAAAATGGGTACGCGTTCGAGCGGCGCATCAGATGGGAAGAGTGGCACGACTGCGGCGAACGACAACGCCATCATGAAAAATGTGAACGATGCGCTGGCGGCGATGCAGGCGACCATCAAAGCGGATGTCGCGCGGATGGGTGTTGCAACGCCGACGGTCAGCGGATCGCTTACACCCTCCAATCCAAGTGCTCCTTTTGCGCTTGGAAGCCCCAGCGTGGTTGCGCCCGCCATGTCCGCGACAGCGCCCACGGCCCCTGTTCAAACCTGGGGCCAAGCAGGTGGAACGCTCAGGCTCTATCGTCGATGAAGGGCCGGGTGCGATGTGTTCAGCATCGTTGGTTGCTGGTCAGCCCATGGGGTCCGTCAGCTTGACCCTGTAGCGGGCCTTCCATAGGGTCCGCGCCGTTCGTATCGGGGTTTTGTGCATGTCATCCAATCCGCTCGCGCCGCAGCACTCCTTTCAGGGCCTTATCCTGACGCTTCATCGTTTTTGGGCGGAGCAGGGCTGCGTGATTTTGCAGCCCTATGACATGGAAGTCGGCGCTGGTACGTTTCATCCGGCGACGACGCTGCGCTCATTGGGCCCGAAGCCATGGCGCGCGGCTTATGTGCAACCTTCGCGTCGGCCGAAGGATGGCCGCTATGGCGAGAATCCCAATCGGTTGCAGCATTATTATCAATATCAAGTGATCCTGAAGCCGAGCCCGGCCGATTTGCAGGATCTTTATCTGCGCTCGCTTTACGCCATCGGGATCGACCCGAAGGTGCATGACATCCGCTTCGTTGAGGATGATTGGGAAAGCCCGACGCTCGGCGCTTGGGGCCTTGGGTGGGAATGCTGGTGCGACGGCATGGAAGTGTCGCAATTCACCTATTTCCAACAGGTCGCCGGATTTGAATGTGCGCCTGTGTCGGGTGAGCTCACCTACGGCCTTGAACGCCTCGCCATGTATGTGCAGGGCGTTGAGAATGTTTACGATCTCAATTTCAACGGGCTCGAAGGCGACGAAAAAGTCACCTATGGCGATGTGTTCCTGCAGGCTGAGCAGGAATATTCGCGTCATAATTTTGAATATGCCGACACGGAAAAATTATTCCGCCATTTCCGCGATGCGGAGGCGGAATGCCGCGCGCTGCTCGAGAAGGGCGATCGCGGCGAGAATGAGCGCCATGCGATGGCGTTGCCCGCCTATGATCAATGCATCAAGGCCAGCCACGTCTTCAACCTGCTTGATGCGCGCGGCGTGATCTCAGTCACCGAACGCCAAAGCTATATTCTGCGCGTGCGTGAATTGGCGAAGGCTTGCGGGGCCGCCTGGCTGAAGACCGAAGGCGGCGGCGCGTAAACGCCGCCTTGTTTCATTAAAATTTGAATTATTTACTGCGTTTCTTTAGGTAAAATTTCAGTTTCAATTGCGTGCAAAAGCGCGTTGCGATTTATTCATTGTCAGATTTATTTGTATTGAGGTTTTAATCATGTTGATTTCAAAAAAGGCTATTATAGCGGCTTTTGCCCTGTCTGTTGTGGCGATCATGCCAGCACACGCCGTCGATAGCAGCACAACACCGTGCACAAGCTGCGGCACCTCGGTGAACAATAACATAACGATTGATTTGACCGGCCTCACTGATGCGCTGAAACAGGCGATTGACGCTTTATATAAGCTTGGTCTGAAGCCGAGCGTCGTGAACGGCAATGTTTATATCAACAATGGGTTGATCAATTACGGCAATTACAACAGCGGCATCATGAATAACAGCACGCAGAACACAGGCGTCTTCAATACCGGCAATGGCAATGTCATCAAGGTGCTCGCCGGGGGTGGCGGCATGGGCGGTGGCGGTGGTGGTCATGGTGGCGGCGGTGGTGGTGGCGGCGGTTCAGGCGGCGGCTGGGGCGTCGGAGGCGGCCTTGGCAATGGCTTTAAAGCCTGCGGCAATGGCGCGGTGTGTGGCCGACGTTGGTAAGTTGAGCCTTGAATGAAAAAAGCCGGCGTGTCCGCCGGCTTTTGTGTTGTCTTCAGCCGCTCTTATCGCGGCCATCCGAGGCATGGTGACGTGATGCACCCAGTATGAGAATGCGGCAGGCAATGCGTCGCGATGGCTCCGCGTGAAAATTTTACGAAATAGTCGCGAGGAAGGCTTTGTAATCGGCTTCGCTCATCAACCCGTCGAGCTGCGATGCATCGCTGATCTTGATTTTCATGAACCAGCCTGCGCCGGTCGGATCTTCGTTCACCGTGCCGGGTGTGCTTTCGAGCGTGTCGTTGACAGCAACGATTTCCCCAGCCACCGGCGCATAGATTTCGCTCGCCGCCTTCACGCTTTCGACGACCGCGGCCTCGCCGCCTTGATCAACTTTTTTGCCAACGCTCGGCAATTCGACGAACACAACATCGCCGAGTTGCTCTTGTGCGTAGGAGGCGATGCCGACAACGCCGGTATCGCCTTCGATGCGGATATATTCATGATCTTTGGTGTAGCGCGTATCAGCCATGGTGTGTCCCCGTATGAGATGGATCAGGATTGTTTGCGGACAAAGCGGTTAGGCACGAAGGGCAGGGCGACGATGCGTGCTGGCAGAGCTTTGCCGCGCACCATCAACTCCACCTGTGTCTCGGGAGCGGCAAAGGCGCTCGTGACATAACCCATCGCAACAGGGCCATTCACGCTCGGGCCGAAGCCACCTGAAGTGACGCGGCCAATCACCGCGCCGTCTTTCATGATCTCCGTGCCTTCACGCGCGGGCGCCTTGCCATCGGGTAAAATGCCAACGCGCTTGCGCGCTGGGCCTTCAGTCCATTCCTTCAAAATGCGTGCGGCTCCCGGAAAATCCCCGGCTTCGCGACGGCGTTTCTGAATGGACCATTGCAATTGGCCTTCGATTGGCGAAGTGGTCGTGTCGATGTCGTGGCCGTAAAGACAAAGCCCCGCTTCGAGCCGAAGCGAGTCGCGTGCGCCAAGACCAATTGGTTTGACTTCCGGTTCCGCCAAGAGCGCATCGAACACGGCGACCGCCTTATCGTTCGCAACCGAAATTTCGTAGCCATCCTCACCGGTGTAGCCCGAGCGCGCGACATTGATCGGAATGCCGTCAAAGCTGGTGGCAATGGATTCCATGAAACCCATAGCGGCGACGCCGGGTGCATGGCGCGCCAGTGCATCGACAGCTTTGGGGCCTTGTAGCGCTAAAAGCGCGCGATGATCAGCGCGGATAAAGGTGAGCGGCAGTTTCTCGAGAAGCGCATCGTCTTCGTTTTTGCACGCGGCGTTGACGACGAGATAAAGCACGCCGTCCTCATCAGGGTCGGCAGGGCGCGTCACCATCAAATCGTCGAGAATGCCGCCTTCGCTGTTCAGAAATTGCGAATAGCGCTGCTTGCCCGGTTGCAGGCTTTGAATATCGGCGGGGATCAGCGTTTCGAGCGCGCGCGCTGTTGTGGCGTGATCGGCGCCGATCAGGAAGCGCTGGCCCATATGCGAGACATCGAACAGCCCCGCATTCTCGCGCGTCCAGAGATGTTCAGTGAGAATGCCTTCTTTGTATTGGACGGGCATGGCATAGCCCGCAAAGGGCACCATGCGTGCACCGAGCGCGACATGCCGATCATGGAGGGGCGTTTGCAGAAGAGGCGTATCGGCGGCGGTCTCAGCCATGGTTCATCCCGGACATTGGAGTCGAGCGGACGTTCCGCGCCTTGCGGCCCGGTACGCGCCCCCTCTGTCCGAGAACCTGAGAGATTTCCCGCTTGCGCGGTTACGCCCGTCGGTGGAAACGCCTTGCGACGTTTCACTTTCCAGAGTGCCAGCTTCTTGCGGTCCTTTGGCCTGAGCGTTTCCGGGGCGGTTGCGCCTTCGGCGCCGGCGACTGGATCAAGGTGAACCTGACCCAGCCGGACTCTTCCGCAAGAATGATACAGCGCGAACAGGGTTAGCGGCGCGCCTGATGGGAGTCAAACCTGCCGTCGCTTCAGACGCGCTTGCTCACCGCTTTTTACGCGTAGGCGTTGCAGCGGCGCCGCCCGAACCATCA
>VERN01000234.1 GCA_018882635.1 Beijerinckiaceae bacterium
TATATGAAGTGTTCTCATAACTTATCTCTCGCGCGCCTAACATCGTCTTCGAAATCCGCAAATAGCCGAGGTAGAGATTGAAATTTATAGGGAACCTCAAATGGGCCTATGTGCTTGTGGTCGCCTTTACCCCGTTCGTTATCGTAATCGACGAGCCTCTTACCCTTCAGGCCAAAGAACAGCGAATATTTAAGTCCATGCGGTCGTTCCGGATCAGACTTCGGCAAGCTCCAAACCACCATTTGCATGATGGTCCCATCGGGATAAGACGTTTTCTCTGATACAAGCAAAGTCGCTTTAGGCATTCTGGCAATTCTCAAACAATGATGGTATCAAATACCATACACCTCTCAACGTCACGGTTTCTCATGGGCCGCGGTCTCGATCATTTCGTTTTGTGCGTGCGCGATCTCGATGCAGCGGCGGAGTTCTACCGTCGGCTTGGTTTCACTGTGGGTGCAAAAAACCGCCATCCATGGGGTACCGAAAATCACATCGTGCAAACGCCGGGGACATTTCTGGAATTGCTCGGGATTGCGCCCGATGCCGCGATTGCCAATGCAGGTCCCGGCGAAAAATCATTCGGAGCCTTTGCGCGCGATTATATTGCTCAGCGCGAAGGCTTCGGCATGCTGGTGCTCGAAAGCGCTGATGCAAAAGCTGACAAAGCTGATTTTGCGCAAGCGAAGATCGGTGATTACCCAATCTTTCCATTTGCGCGGGAAGGCAAGCGGCCGGATGGCTCGACCGTGAAAGTAGCCTTCGAGCTTGCATTCGCGGACGATGTGCACGCGCCCGGTATTTTCTTTTTTGTCTGCGAGCAGAAATATCCGGAGAATTTCTGGAACGCCGCGATGCAAAAGCACGCCAATGGCGCATCAGCTTTTCCCGGTATCATCATGGCGGCGGAAAACCCGTCCGCTCATGCCGAATTCTTCCAGCATTATACAGGTGTGCATGATTTCGACGCCACGTCCGCGGGGCTGACGATCACCACGCCGCGCGGGCAGATTGAAGTTCTCACCCGGGCCGCGATTGCGTTCCTCTATGGCGTCGAAATAAGTGACGAGCCTGCTGGCTTGGTCGGCTATCGGATTGCGGTCTCTGATCTTGAAGCGGTCGCGGAGCGTTTGGCCGAGGAAGAGATCCCGTTCCATGAGCGGATGGGGCGTTTGGTGGTTTCACCCGCCGACGCCTATGGAACCATGCTGGTGTTTGAGGCTCCCTGAGCCGCTATTTGTCCGGGTCGGGCCAAACCGCTATATCCTCCCTCATGACACACGCCCTTGCTCAGGTCGCCGCTGGCGACATCCTCTTCGCGCAGAAGCTGCCTTTCGCCTTGATCGCCGGGCCTTGTGCCATGGAGAGCCGGGAGCATGCGCTGTTCATGGCAGCGGCGCTGAAAGAGATCTGTGGCAAGCTTGGCATCGGGCTCGTGTTCAAGGCGTCGTTCGACAAGGCCAACAGAACATCGGCGGCGGCCCGACGGGGCATTGGTCTTCACAAGGCCATGGAGGTCTTTGCCGAGGTCAAACAGACCTATGGGCTGCCTGTCCTCACCGACATTCATGATGCTACGCAGTGCAAGCCCGTGGCCGAGGTGGTTGATATTCTTCAGATCCCGGCCTTTCTCTGCCGGCAAACGGATTTGCTGATTGCAGCCGCCGAAACGGGCCGCGTGATCAATGTGAAGAAGGGTCAATTTCTGGCGCCTTGGGACATGAAGAATGTCGTCGCAAAGGTCACAGGCGCAGGAAACCCGAATGTGCTCGTGACCGAGCGCGGCGCATCCTTCGGCTATAATACGCTGGTGACCGATTTCCGCGGCCTGCCGATCATGGCGGAGCAAACCGGCGCACCGGTGATTTTCGATGCCACCCATTCGGTGCAGCAGCCGGGCGGGCAGGGCACGTCTTCGGGCGGTCAGCGTGAGTTCGTGCCGGTTCTGGCGCGGGCGGCTGTTGCCGTCGGCGTGGCAGGCCTCTTCATCGAGACGCATGATGATCCGGCCCATGCCTTTTCAGACGGCCCCAATATGGTGCCGCTCGCAGAGCTCGAAAGCCTGCTGTCGACCCTGAAAGCGTTTGACCGCGTCGCTAAAAATCTCGCCTGACCTCTCGTCACACAGGCTTGAGCGCACCATATCTCCGGTTAGCCCGTTTGAGGGCGTTAGCCACAAGGAGAGTATCGATGTCGCTCAACCGCCGCGTGCTGCTTACAGCATCTGCTGCCGCCATGGCTGCGCCTGCGCTTCTCCGTTCCGCGTCCCCAGCTGAGGCTCAGACCGTCGTGCCCCCCATGGATCAAGCTCCTGCCTTTTATCGCTACAAGGTTGGCGATATCACTGTGACCGCCATCAATGATGGTTATGGCGAACGCCCGCTCGAAGGTTTCATTCGCAATGCCGATTTGGCCGACGTGAAAAAGGTCGCTGAAGAAGCGTTCTTTCCGAAGGACAAGGTGCGCATCACCTTCACAACGCTGGCGTTTCAAACCGGTGGCAAGACCGTTTTGATCGATACGGGCAATGGTGATTCCGGCGCGCCGACGACGGGCCAATGGATGCGCAATTTCAAGGCCGCCGGTTTTGATCCGGCGAAGGTCGACACGGTCATCATTAGCCATTTCCACGGCGATCACATCAATGGTCTGCGTCTCAAGGACGGAACCGCTGTGTTTCCGAATGCCGAAATTCTCGTTGGTGGCACCGAATGGGATTTCTGGATGGATGACACGAAGATGAACGCCGCACCTGACGGAATGAAGGGTGCCTTCCAAGGCGTGCGCCGCGTGTTTGGCCCGGTCGCAAAAGACGTCAAAAAATATAATGCTGGTCAGGAAGTGGCGAAGGGCATCACTGCGGTGCCGACTTATGGCCATACGCCCGGTCATATGTCGTTCGCGGTTGCGTCCGGCAATGACAAATTGATGGTCATGTCGGATGTGACGAACCATCCGGCTTTGTTTGTGAAAAAGCCGGATTGGTCGGCGATTTTCGACATGGATGCGGATGCGGCCCGTGCCACGCGTCGGAAAGTGCTCGATATGGTTGCAGCGGATAAGATGCAGGTGGCTTTCTACCATGCGCCGTTCCCCGCGACAGGCTTCATCGTCAAGGACGGTAACGGCTTCGAACTCGTGCCGGTGCAATGGAGCTAAGCGCTTCCGCCCTTGTTCTCGATATGAAAAAGCGGGCCAATCGGCCCGCTTTTTTATCGCAGGAAGAAGACGTCGTGGTCGGTCACGTCGAGCGTTCTTCCGTAGAAGTGCGGGTATCGTTCTGGGAGGAGAAAAAATCCTACCGGCATGCCGTCAATGATGGCAACGCTGTTGGGCGGGAAATTGGCAGCCTCTTTTCGGGAATAAAAACCGACAAAGATGTTTGTAAAGGTCGCACTTCCATCTTTGGGGAATACTTTCATCTCGCAAATCCCTAGCACTGCGGGGTCTTCGTTCTGACTGCGGGAATAATCCCAATATTCATCAAGACGCGCGCGCTCTTTGGGAGTGAATGAAAAATTTTGATTGAGTTGTTGTAGCGTCGTCATGGTTTATTGTCGTTTAGAAGGCGATAATGAAAAAGTTCGGTTATGAAAGGGCGCTCGACGCAACCTCATAGGCGGCCCTCACCAACGCGTTGGCCAATCGAAGTATCGTAAACACGTTAAGCGGCGGTTTGAATATTTAATCGGCTGAACGAGGCGTGACAAAAGTCAAAATTTTTTCTTTGGTGGTTTGCCTCTCACCGTCCGCGATAAGGCGGTACGCCCTGATCCGGCAAGAAGACGTTTTTCGGCAATTCACCATGTTGCCAGAACACGTCGATCGGGATGCCGCCGCGCGGATACCAATAGCCGCCAATGCGGAACCAGACTGGATCAAGGAGTTCGGCGAGCTTGCGACCGATTGAGACGGTGCAGTCTTCGTGAAAGGCGCCATGGTTACGGAATGCGCCGAGATAGAGCTTCAGCGATTTGGATTCGACGAGCCATGGGCCCGGCACATAGTCGATCACCAGGATGCCGAAATCGGGCTGGCCGGTGACCGGGCAGATCGACGTGAATTCGGGGCAGGTGAATCGCGCCACGTAATGCGTGTCAGGATGCGGGTTCGGCACGCGATCGAGCACAGCTTCTTCCGGGGATTGGGGGAGCGGCGTCGATTGTCCAAGCTGCAGGCTCATGGCGATCATTCCATCGGATGGAGAGTGTTTGGGCCTCTATAGGGCGGCGTGTGCGCAGAGGCGAGGGAAAAGGGGCGGGCTCGGCCTTTCCGCCGATTTGCGCCGCAGCGAAAATGCTCTAGACGGTCCTCAGATCTTCTGTCCCTGCGCCGAAAGGACCCGTTCCATGACTGCCATTGTCGACATCATTGCCCGCGAAATTCTCGACAGCCGCGGCAACCCAACCGTCGAGGTCGATGTGGTGCTTGAGGATGGTTCCCTCGGCCGGGCCGCGGTGCCGTCAGGCGCTTCGACAGGCGCGCATGAGGCCGTCGAGCTGCGCGATGGCGATAAGGGCCGCTATCTCGGTAAGGGCGTCGAGAAGGCTGTTGAGAGCGTCAATCGCGACATTTTTGACGCCATCGGCGGCATGGATGCGCAAGAGCAGGTCAAGAT